>NZ_UPHQ01000063.1 GCF_900566055.1 Mycobacterium innocens | reverse complement strand
GGCGGGTGCTCACCGCCGATCTCGGCGACGAACCGGCGGTGCTGGCCGCATTCGCGGAAACGGCAGGCGATCCGGATCACCCGCCCGTCGGCCTGGTCGTCTTCGTCGGCGGCGCCTCGACCGGATTGGACGACGGGCTGGTCGCGGCGCGAGACCGGGTGTGGTCGATCACGACCGTGGTTCGCGCGGTCGTGGGCACCTGGCATGGCCGATCACCGCGGCTGTGGTTGGTCACCGGCGGCGGACTGGCCGTTCACGACGACGACCCGGGAGCCCCCGCAACGGCATCCTTGAAGGGTCTGGTGCGGGTACTGGCCTTCGAGCATCCCGATATGCGCGCCACCCTGGTCGACCTGGACGGCATGCCAGACCCGCTCGCCGCGCTGACCGCGGAACTGCAGAACTCGGGCAATGACGACGTGATCGCGTGGCGGGGTGACCGCAGGTTCGTCGAACGCCTGTCGCGCGCCACTCTCGATGCACAACCGGGTCATCCGGTGGTCCGCCCCGGAGCCTGCTACGTCGTCACCGGTGGTCTCGGCGGACTCGGGTTGGTGGTCGCGAAATGGCTGGTGGACCGCGGCGCCGGCCGGGTGGTGCTCAATGGCCGCAGCGAACCCACCGACGACCAGCGCAAGGCCTTGGCCGCATTGGAAGCCCGTGCCGAGATCGTGGTCGTCCGCGGCGACGTCGCAGCGCCGGGCGTGGCCGAACGTCTCATCGAGGCAGCAGGACAAGCGGGGGCTGAATTACGCGGTGTCGTGCACGCCGCCGCGGTCATCGAAGACAGCCTGGTGTTCTCCATGAGCAGGGACACCCTCGAGCGGGTATGGGCACCCAAGGCGGCCGGAGCACTGCGGATGCACCACGCCACCGAGGGCTGCCAGCTCGACTGGTGGCTCGGATTCTCCTCCGTCGCTTCACTATTGGGCTCTCCCGGCCAGGCGGCCTACGCCTGCGCCAGTGCCTGGCTGGACGCGCTGGTCACCTGGCGCCGAGCGTCCGGTCTGCCGGCGGCGGTGATCAACTGGGGGCCGTGGTCGGAGGTGGGCGTCGCGCAAGCCCTGGTCGGCAGCGTCCTCGACACCATCACCCCGGCGGAGGGCATCGAGGCTCTGGATTCGCTGCTGGCCGCCGGCCGGGCCCGCACCGGTGTCGCTAGGCTGCGCGCCGACCGGGCGCTGATCGCGTTCCCGGAGATCCGCGGCATCAGCTACTTCACCCGGGTGGTCGACGAGCTGGACTCGGCGGGCGATCTCGGCGACTGGGCCGGACCCGACGCGCTTGCCGATCTCGACGCGGCGGAGGCAGCGCGGGTGGTGACCGAGCGGATGCGCGAGCGGATCGCGGCGGTGATGGGCTACGCTGACCGGTCAGCTGTCGATCCCGCCGTACCGCTGACGGAGCTGGGGCTTGACTCCCTGATGGCGGTGCGGATCCGCAACGGCGCGCGGGCCGACTTCGGCGTGGAACCGCCGGTGGCACTGATCTTGCAGGGGGCGTCCCTGCACGACCTGACCGTCGACCTGATGCGCCAACTCGGGCTCTCGGGCCCCGACCAGACGCTGGAAAACCAAAAAAGCATGGCCACCGTTCGCGACCGGGCGCAGCAGCGCGCGGCAGCGCGACATGGAGCCGCGGCACGGCGGCGGCCTACACCCCCCAAACCTCAAGTACATGGAGGACAAGACCTGTGAGCACACCCGACAACGCCATCGCGGTCGTCGGCATGGCCGGCAGATTCCCGGGCGCGAACGATCTGTCGACCTTTTGGAGCAATCTTCGGCGCGGCAAGGAGTCGATCGTCACCCTGTCGGAACAGGAACTGCGCGACGCGGGGGTCAGCGACAAGACGCTGGCCGACCCGGCATACGTGCGCCGCGCACCGCTACTGGACGGGATAGACGAATTCGACGCGGACTTCTTCGGATTCCCCCCACTGGCCGCGCAGGTGCTCGACCCGCAACACCGGCTGTTCCTGCAATGCGCGTGGCATGCGCTCGAGGACGCCGGTTGTGACCCCGCCCAGTTCGACGGCTCGATCGGCGTGTACGGAACCAGCTCTCCCAGCGGCTATCTGCTACACAACCTGCTATCGCATCGGGACCCGAACGCCGTGCTGGCCGAGGGACTCAACTTCGACCAGTTCAGCCTGTTCCTGCAGAACGACAAGGATTTCCTGGCGACGCGGATATCTCACGCGTTCAACTTGCGCGGCCCGAGCCTCGCGGTCCAAACCGCCTGCTCGTCCTCGCTGGTCGCGGTGCACCTGGCCTGCCTGAGCCTGCTGTCGGGCGAGTGCGACATGGCACTGGCCGGCGGGTCCTCGTTGTGCATCCCGCACCGTGTCGGTTACTGGAACTCGCCGGGATCGATGGTGTCGGCGGTCGGCCATTGCCGACCCTTCGACGTGCGCGCCGACGGCACCGTCTTCGGCAGCGGTGTGGCGATGGTGGCGCTCAAGCCGTTGCAGGCGGCCATCGACGCCGGCGACCGCATTCACGCTGTCATCC
Organism: Mycobacterium innocens; assembly: GCF_900566055.1. GTDB lineage: Bacteria > Actinomycetota > Actinomycetes > Mycobacteriales > Mycobacteriaceae > Mycobacterium > Mycobacterium innocens. The sequence continues at coordinate 53,727 of NZ_UPHQ01000063.1, read as the reverse complement.
GCGGATCGGCGATCAACAACGACGGATCGGCGAAAATGGGCTACGCGGCCCCCAATCCGGCCGCCCAGGCAGACGTCATCGCCGAAGCCCACGCGGTGGCCGGCGTCGATTCCTCGACCGTCAGCTATGTCGAGTGCCACGGCACTGGCACCCCGCTGGGTGATCCCATCGAAATCCAAGGGCTGCGAACGGCATTCGAGTTCTCCGAAACGCCCCGCCCGGGCCCGTGCGTGCTCGGCTCGGTCAAGTCCAACATCGGCCACCTGGAAGTCGCCGCCGGAATCGCGGGTCTGATCAAGACGATCCTGTGCCTGAAGCACCAGGCGATCCCCGCGACACTGCACTACACCAGCCCGAACCCCGAGCTGCGGCTCGACCAAAGTCCATTCGTCGTGCAAAGCAAGTACGGCCCGTGGGAGTGGGACGGCGTGCTTCGGGCCGGGGTGAGCTCGTTCGGGGTCGGCGGTACCAACGCGCACGTCGTCTTAGAGCAGGCACCAGCGGTGCCGGCTCACGCCCACACCGCGACCACCGGACCTCAGGTGCTGCTGCTGTCCGCGAAAACTACTGCCGCGCTGCGGGAGTCGCGGGACGCCCTGGCCAACGCGCTGGAAAGGCCAGACGCACCGGACCTGTCCGACGTGGCCTACACCCTCACCCGGCGCCGCAAGCACGATGTCACGATGGCCGCCGTCGTCCACGACCGCGAACACGCCGTCAAGGTCTTGCGGGCGGCCGAACACGACAACGTCTTCGTCGGCGAATCCGGCGCCGACGGTGCCGCTGAAACAACCACGACACCGACGTCCGACCGGGTCGTTTTCCTCTTCCCGGGGCAGGGCGCACAGCACGTCGGCATGGCGAAGGGGCTCTACGACACCGAGCCCGTTTTCGCCGAATACTTCGACACCTGCGCCGCCGGATTCCGCGACGAGATGGGCATCGATCTGCATGCCGAGGTGTTCCGCGGGACCGCAACGGATCTGGAGCGCATCGACCGATCGCAACCGGCGCTGTTCACCGTGGAGTACGCGCTCGCCAAGCTGGTCGACAGCTACGGGGTGCGTGCGGGCGCCTACATCGGCTACAGCACCGGCGAATACATCGCGGCAACCCTGGCCGGGGTATTCGACCTCGACACGGCGATCAAGACCGTCGCGCTACGGGCTCGCCTGATGCATGAGTCCCCGCCCGGCGCCATGGTCGCGGTGGCGGTGGGCCCCGACGATGTCGCGCAGTACCTCTCACCAGGGGTGGAGCTCTCGGCGGTCAACGATCCCGGCAACTGCGTGGTCGCCGGCCCGAAGGACGCGATTCGCGAGTTCACCCAACGTCTCAACGAGGCCGGGATACCCGTTCGCCGGGTCCGCGCCGGCCACGCGTTCCACACCAGCGCGATGGATCCGATGTTGGAAGAATTCCAGGCATTCCTGTCCCGGCAGCAGCTCAGCGCTCCGCGCACGCCGTTGCTGAGTAACCTCACCGGAACGTGGATGACCGAGCAGCAGGTCACCGATCCGGCCACCTGGACGCGTCAAATCAGTTCCGCGATCAGGTTCGCCGACGAACTCGACGTGGTGCTGGCAGATCCGGGTCGAGTCCTCGTCGAGGTGGGTCCCGGCGGGAGCCTCACCGGTTCGGCGATACGGCATCCGAAGTGGTCGGCCGGGCATCATGCTGTCCGGCTCATGCGTCACCCGATTCAGAACGCCGATGACCGCGACACCTTCCTGCGCGCGCTGGGTGAGCTCTGGTCCGCCGGAATCGAGGTTGACTGGACGCCGCGACGTGCGGCCCAGCCGCGGCTGGTTTCCCTGCCCGGTTATCCGTTTGCCCGCCAACGGCATTGGGTGGAGCCCAAGCACATGGTCTGGTCGCAGGTTCCCACGGCGAGTAACGGCTCAGCGGCCGGCGCCGGGACCGGTGTCGGCACCGTCGAAGTGCCGCAGAACGGGGAGTCGCCGACCGAGACCACCCTGCGGCGCATCTGGGAACAGTGCATGGGTGTCAGCTCCATCGATCGAAACGCCAATTTCTTTGACATGGGCGGGGATTCACTGATGGCCATCAGCATCGCGATGACCGCCGCCAACGAAGGTCTGACCATCACACCGCAGGATCTGTACGAGTACCCGACCTTGGCCGCGCTGACGGCTGCCGTCGATGCCTCGTTCGCGGCGAGCGGTTTGGCCAAAGTCCCGGTGGCTGATGCACATCCGGCGGTTCCGCCGAATATCGCGTACTTCCTCGACCGGGGACTGCGCGACACCGGTCGCTGGCGCGTCCCGTTGATCCTGCGGCTCGACCCCAAGATCGGCCCGGAGGACGTCCGGGCAGTGCTGACCGCGGTGGCCAACCACCATGGCGCATTGCGCCTGCAGCTCGTCGACAAGGCCGGAATGTGGGAGCAACACATCACACCATCCGCGGAGTTCACCCGGCTCTCGACGGCGTCACTTCCTGATGACGTGCCCGCCGGCAGCCCGGAGGAACGGGCTGCGGTGTCGAAGATTCTGGCCGAATTGATCTCAGATCCAGGTGATTCGGACGCGCCGCTGGCGGCAGTGCATATCACCGGTGCGCACGGCGGTCCGCACTACCTGGGGCTGGCCGTGCACGAGATGGTCAGCGACGACGCATCGCGTCAAATCCTGGGACGCGACATCGTCACCGCGTTCGGGCAGCGGCTGGCGGGCGAGGAGATCACGCTGGAGCCGGTCACCACCGGATGGCGGGATTGGTCGGTTCGCTGCGCGGCCCTCGCGACGCATCCCGCAGCCCTCGACACTCGCTCCTACTGGATCGAGAATGCAACGAAGGCGACCTTGTGGCTGGCTGACCAGAACATCACGCAACCGCCCAGCACCGAGGATCTGACCAAGTTCTCAACTACGCTGAGCGTCGAGCAGACATTCGAGCTCGATGATGCTCGGCGCAGGTTCCGGCGGTCGATCCAGGAGATCGTGCTGGCCGCGCTCGGCCGAACCATAGGCAAGACGGTCGGTGACGGTGTGGTGGCCGTCGAACTCGAGGGCGAGGGGCGCTCGGTGCTACGGCCGGACGTCGACCTGCGCCGGACCGTCGGCTGGTTCACGACGTATTACCCCGTTGCGCTGGCCTGCGCGAGCGGACCGGGCACGTCGGCCATTCAACAGCTGGACGCCGTTCACGACACCGTTATATCCGTTCCGCACTATGGGATTGGCTACGGGCTGCTGCGGTATCTGTATGCGCCGACCGGACGCATGCTCGGTGCGCAGCGCACCCCCGACATCCACTTCCGGTATGCGGGCGTCATTCCCGAGCTGCCGAGCACCGATGCACCGGTACAGTTCGACTCCAACATGACGATGCCCGTGCGCGAGACGATCCCTGGGTTGGGCCACGCGATCGAGCTCCGGGCGTATCGCTCCGGTGGCTCATTGCATCTCGATTGGTGGTATGACACCCGCCGCATCCCCGCAGCAACGGTAGAAACGCTGGCGCGGACCTTCCCGGCCACACTGAGCGAACTGATCCAGGAGGCCATCGCGGCCGAGCATGACCAGATCGAAACGATTGGGGCCCCCGAAGCGGGCGCCCTGGTGGACTTGTCCAGCCTGGATGCGGGCTGAGGAGGATCGGAATGCGCAACAACGACATGGCAGTAATGGTCCGCGGGATTCACAAGGCGTTCGGCACGGTAGTGGCCCTCGATGACGTCAGTTTCGAAGTGGGCCGCGGCGAAGTGATCGGGCTGCTCGGTCCCAACGGAGCCGGCAAGACCACCATGGTGGACATCTTGTCGACGCTGACCCGGCCCGATGGCGGCTCGGCGACGGTCGCCGGCCACGACGTCGTTTCCGATCCGGCCGGTGTGCGCCGCTCGATCATGGTCACCGGACAGCAGGTGGCCGTCGACGACGCCCTGACCGGTGAGCAGAACCTGGTGTTGTTCGGTCGCCTGTACGGGCTGAGCAAGTCCGCGGCACGTCGCAGGTCGCAGGAACTGCTCGAGCAATTCGGGCTCATGCACGCCGCGAAGCGGCGGGTGAGCACCTATTCGGGCGGGATGCGTCGGCGCATAGACATCGCGTGCGGATTGGTGGTCCAGCCGCAAGTGGCGTTCCTCGACGAGCCCACCACAGGACTGGACCCAAGAAGCCGGCAAGCTATTTGGGATCTGGTGGCCAGCTTCAAGAAGCTCGGCGTCGCCACCTTGTTGACGACGCAGTATCTCGAGGAGGCAGATGCGCTCAGCGACCGGATCATTTTGATCGACCACGGCACGATCATCGCGGAGGGCACCGCGAATGAGCTCAAGCACCGTGCCGGCGACACATTCTGCGAAATCGTGCCGCGAGATCTCAAGGACCTGGACGCTATCGTCGCGGCGCTCGGTTCACTGCTGCCCGAGCAGAGCAGGGCCATTCTGACACCGGAGTCAGACCGGATCACCATGCCGGCGCCAGGCGGCACGCACACCCTGATCGAGGCCGCGCGCCGAATCGACGAGGCGAACATCGAGCTGGCCGACATCGCGCTACGTCGGCCGTCACTCGATGACGTATTCCTGTCCATGACAACAGATCCCAGCGAGTCGCTAAGTCATCTAGCGTCGGCGGGCATGCGATGAGCGCCGCGGCCACAGTTCCAACCCCAGCACCGGCCGTCGCGGGGTTCAGCCCGGCCGTGGAGAAGCTAAACCAGTCGACGCTTAGGCAATGGCGGGTGCTCATCAGCCGCTTGTTCTTGCGCACGAGCATCGGCGAGTTATTCACCACCGCCGGCGCGCCGGTGGTTTTCATGGTGGGCTTCTATATACCCTTCGCCATACCGTGGAACCACTTTGTCGGGGGTGCAAGCTCCGGCGTCGCCAGCAACCTAGGGCAATACATCACGCCATTGGTCACACTGCAGGCCATCTCGTTCGCCGCCATCGGGTCAGGCTTCCGGGCGGCAACCGACTCGCTGCTGGGTGTCAATAGACGGTTTAGCTCGATGCCGATCGCCCCGGTGACGCCGGTGCTTGCCCGCGCGACGGTCTCGGTGTACCGGTGCTCGATCGGTTTGGCGGTATCGCTGGTCTGCGGCTACGTGATCGGATTCCGGTTCCACCGCGGGGCCCTCTATATCGTCGCCTTTTGCGTATTGGCGCTGGCAATCGGGGCCGTGCTGTCATTCGGCACTGACCTGCTTGGCACAGTTACCAAGAACCCCGACGCCATGCTGCCCCTGCTGACCTTGCCCATCTTGATCTTCGGACTGCTGTCGGTCGGCCTCATGCCGTTGAGACTGTTTCCTCGGTGGATCCACCCGTTTGTCCGCAACCAACCGATCTCCCAGTTCGTTGACGCGATGCGGGCGCTGGCCGGGGATACCACCAAGAGAGCCTTACCGGTGACGTGGCCTGTCATGGCGCCGACGTTGGCGTGGATCGTCGGTTTCACGCTGTTCTTGGTGCCCATGTCCGTCGTCGTTTTGTCCAGGCGGCGATGATGCCCATGACAACTCAGGAAGTCGGGTTCGCGCCGGCGCGCTCGCAGGACCCGGAGAACTCTGTTCGCCTGCTCATTGGGCAAACTCTGTTGCAGACCAAACGGTTACTCATTCGGTGGGCGCGTGACTATGTCACCGTCGTCGGAGCGATCGTGTTGCCGATTCTGTTCATGGTGGTGTTGAACATCGTGCTCGGTAACCTGGCTTACGCCGTGACCCACGACAGCGGGCTCTACAGCATTGTTCCGCTCATTGCGATCGGTGCCGCGATCACTGGCTCAACATTCGTCGCGATAGACCTGATGCGCGAGCGCTCCATGGGCTTGCTTTCCCGATTGTGGGTGCTGCCGGTGCACCGGGCGTCGGGCCTGATCGCCCGAATTCTGGCAAACGCGATTCGGACTCTGTTCACCACTCTCGTGATGCTGGGCACGGGCGTTGTCTTGGGTTTCAGGTTTCGGCAGGGCGTGATCCCGAGCCTCATGTGGGTGAGTGTCCCGGTGATACTTGGCATCGCAATCGCCGCTATCGTCACCACCGTCGCGCTCTACACCGCGCAGACAGTAGTGGTTGAAGGCGTCGAGCTGGTGCAAGCAATCGCGATATTCTTCTCCACCGGTCTGGTACCGCTCAACTCATATCCAAGCTGGATTCAGCCGGTCGTCGCCCATCAGCCAGTGAGCTATGCCATCGCGGCGATGCGCGGATATGCGATGGGCGGTCCGGTCCTATCTCCGATGATCGGGATGCTGTTGTGGACCATAGGTATTTGCGTCGCATGCGCGATACCCATGGCCATCGGCTACCGACGGGCCAGCACGCACTGACCGAGCATGCGCTGGCCCGGCATGCAATGACCAGTAGGGGGTCTCGAGGTGTTTTCCGGATCCGTGATTCGAAAGCTGTCACACAGTGAGGAAATCTTTGCGCAGTACGAGGTTTTCACTTCGATGACAATCCAGCTGCGCGGCGCTGTCGACGTCGACGCGCTGTCGGATGCTTTCGACGCCCTCCTCGAGGCCCACCCGGTGTTGGCGGGTCACCTCGAGCCAAGCCTCGATGGCGGTTGGAATCTGGTTGCCGACGACATGCTCCACTCCGGGATCTGTGTAGTCGACGGCACCAACGGGGCGTCTTCGGGAGACTCGCAAATCCGGCTCGACCAGAGTGTCTCGTTGATGGATTCGCGGCTAACGCTCAACGAGGGAGGGGCCGAGCTGACCCTATATGTCCATCACAGCATGGCCGATGGTCACCACGGGGCCGCTCTCGTCGACGAGCTGTTCTCCCGGTACACCGATGCCGTAACTACTGGTGATCCCGGTCCGATAATCCCGCAGTCCGCGCCACTGCCCATGGAGATCCTGCTCGAACAGCGGGGCGTCAAGAAGCAAGGGCTATCGGGAGCCGAGCGCTTCATGTCGGTGATGTTCGCCTATGAGCTCCCTGACACCACCAAGGCGGCTGTCCTCGCCGATCCTGGATCGCCCCAAGCTGTTCCAGTTAGCAGACTCCTGCTCTCCAAGCTAGAGACATCGGACCTCGTTGCATTCGGCCGTGAACATCGACTCAGCATCAACGCTGTGGTCGCGGCGGCTATCCTGCTGACCGAGTGGCGCCTGCGCAATACCCCGCACGTCCCGATTCCCTACGTCTACCCCGTCGACTTACGATTTCTTCTTGCGCCGCCGGTGGCCCCGACCGAAAGCACGAACCTGCTCGGGGCGGCCTCCTACCTTGCAGAGATCGGCCCGGATACCGACATCGTAGATCTCGCAAGCGATATCGTTGACACCCTTCGCGCTGATTTGGCCAATGGTGTGATCCAGCAGTCGGGGCTGCACTTCGGCACAGCATTCGAAGGAACTCCTGCCGGGCTGCCGCCACTTGTCTTCTGCACTGACGCCACTGCGTTCCCAACTATGCGCACACCGCCGGGTCTTGAGCTGAAAGATATTCGGGGCCAGTTCTATTGCTCCATTAGCGTCCCTCTCGATCTGTATTCGTGTGGCGTCTACGATGGACAACTGATCATCGAGCATCATGGGCACCTAGCGGAACCGGAAAAGTCCCTCGAGATGATACGTTCCATGCTGTGCACTGTTCCCTCCGAGTATGGCTGGGTTATGGAATAACCGGATGTCAACCGCTGCAGAGCAATTCGCCAACCAGTCTTGAGGGCGGGCGTCCCGTGGGTGATGCGGGTAGCGCCGGCGTTGCCGAATAACCGGTTTGCCGACCACGTCGGTTCGGTGCTTGATCTACTTCATTGAGCCAGTCCAATCTCGTGGGGTACCGGAGATCAGCGGACGCGGTGATGGTGTCGAGTCGAGTGCAGAGCAGACGATCGCGGCCGCGACCTCCGCTGCTGATCCGGCGGAGGTATTCTCCGACCACCATGGCTCCAACGCCGAATGGATGCCCGGCGTCGCAACATCCTTCGAACCTTCTGGTGCGCCGAAACATCTTGCGCCATAACGGCGTTCAGCGTACGACATCACACCGACGCTTTCCCCGGATTCTCCATCGTGATGATGATCATAAGAAAGCAAACTTTCATTTGCAGGACGGGCGTGTTCGCTAACTTCGATAAAGGGCCAACGCCAACCGTATTAGCCCGGATTTGCCGCCAATCGTCGTACCAACGAATGCGGGTATCTGCTACCCGTCTTGGCTCAAATTGGTGCGCACCACAAATCGGCACATCGCGCGGTCACAACAGTCACATGCGTCGCTGCGCTGGGCGACACCCGATGTGCCCGGCTCTTAGCGACAATCGCCTGACCTGCGGTGTTGTTCCCACGTTGGCCGTGGCCGTTCGGGTTGGGAGGTGGCGTTGACCTGCAAAAACCGAGTTGTCGCGGGTAGGTGGGCACGGCGACCATCGCCTCCGGCAGAGGCCAGTGTTGCCAACGTGACTAAAGAGCAATACAAACCAGCAGGAGCAGAACCCGGATCGAATTGAGTTATGTTGCACGCCAACGTAGTTCGGAGTGGCCCCTTATTCGCCGTCTTCGCGTCCAGGTGCTTCTGAGCGACCGGTCCGCCATGACGACTCCAGCAGCGCGCCGGATCTCCGCGTTGTAGTGCACAATTTGCGACGCGTCACGAACCAAACTCACGGGTCAGTAGGTTCCAGTGATGTCGAGCTGTGAATTGTGAGCCAAGTCGGGTTTGCAGGACGCGGTGTCCGCCAACTTCGAAAAAGGCCAACGCCAATCGCATTAGCCCGAACTTGCCGCCAATCGCCGTACCAGCGAATGCGGGCATCTGCTACCATCCTGCGGTGCAGCGGCCGCCTCAGAACATGTTGAGCCGGTGGGCCGGGTCACGCTGACCTGGTAATGACCCGGAGAGAGGCAACCCCACGGAGCCAACTAGGTTGACAACATGCGGGCCTGAGGATCGCCACGGCCATACTCGAGTCCGCGCCGACACCATCGGTTCCGTGCAGCGACTGGCCAAATGGCCGATACTTCAATGACCACGGACTGGCTAGTGAGGAGATGACGGGATGGACGTGGCGGGCGCATTCATGCGACTGATGGACGTGTTGCGGAAACTCACGAGCGCTGTGGCCCAACTGATTTACCGACCGACCGGCTCGGCGGCGGAAGAATACCATAAGTGGTACTACAGCAACTTGGTGTGGAATCAGACTACGTGGTTGGGCGTCCAATGCTGGAAGTCCGTCAGCGATATGTGGAATTACCAGGAGATCCTGTTCGACTTGAAGCCCTCGCTGGTCATCGAGTTCGGCAGCCGCTACGGCGGTTCGGCGCTGTTCTTTGCGAACGTCATGAGACACACCGGCCAACCGTTCAAGGTGGTTTCCGTGGACATCTCACACAAGGCCCTCGATCCAATGGCCCGGCGGGATCCTGACATTCTGTTCATTGAGTCCTCATCCACTGTCCCAGCCGTTGCCGAGCACATCGAACGACTCAAAGGCGAGTACCGCGGCAATATCTTCGCCATCCTGGACAGCGACCACTCCATGGATCACGTACTGGCCGAGATGAAACTGCTGCGGCCCCTACTCTCCTCCGGCGACTACCTGGTAGTCGAAGACTCCGATATCAATGGGCATCCCGTCCTGCCAGGGTTCGGACCCGGCCCATACGAGGCCATCGAGGCTTACGAGCGTGAATTCCCAAACGATTACAAGCATGACGTGGCGCGGGAGAATAAGTTTGGCTGGACATCTGCTCCTAACGGATTCTTGATCCGCAACTAAACCGTCAGCCACCAGAATTGGATGGCCGAGGCCGTATGCGCGGCAGGAGTCGGGCACGCGAGCGACCGGCGCGGCGGGTGATCGTTCGGGCCGCGGATGCCAATTGCGCTGCGCCGAATAATTTTCCGAGTTCATCGAGTTTGTCGCCCACAAACGTGCGGCGCAGACAACCCGAAGCCCCGGTGACGCGTGCGGCTGACGTGATCAGCCGCCGTTGCGCCAACATTTGAAGGGCAGCGGTATCAGCTGGTATCAGTATCGGACATAGCGGCGGAGGCGTGGCAGACCGCTCTGGCGGATCATCGAGCGGACCATTTGGACCTTGACCGGCAGCCTGTCATACTCCGCATATGGCACTCAAAGACCGCGTGTACGACGTGGTTCTCCCGGTCGGCTGGAAGCTGAATCAGAAGGCCCAGAAGTATATTTACCCCTCCTTCACCAAGCGCGTCGCCACCGATGAGCTGGTTTTCCTCAACATGGGCTATGAAGAGGATCCACCAATGGCGATGCCGCTGGAACCCTCTGACGAGGCCGACCGGTACTCCATCCAGCTTTACCACCGTGTTGCGACCCAGGTGGATCTCACCGGCAAACGGGTGCTGGAGGTCGGCGCCGGACACGGCGGCGGAGCCTCATACCTCACGCGTACCCTGCACCCGGCGTCCTACACCGGATTGGACCTGAACCCGGCCGGCATTGCGTTTTGCCAGAAGAAACACCATGTTCCCGGCCTCGATTTCGTGCAGGGTGATGCCCAGAACCTGCCATTCGCCGACGAATCGTTCGATGCCGTGATCAACATCGAATCCTCGCTCTACTACCCTGATTTCCCCCGTTTCCTGGGCGAAGTGGCGCGGGTCCTGCGTCCGGGAGGCCATTTCCTGTACACCGATTTCCGGCTCCCGTTTGGCATTGCCGCCTGGGAGACGGCGCTGGCCAACGCGCCGATGCGAATCGTTTCGCAGACCGAGGTCAATGATGAGATCCTGCGCGGATACGAGAAACTGTCGCCGTCACTGAAGGCGCTTTACGATCGCAATACGCCGCGGCTGCTACGGGGCGTATACGCAAAGCTTTTCGCAGTGGATGGCAAGACCACACATCCCCTTAAAAGCTGGGGGTTCTCTTACCGCGTCTATTGCTTAGCCAAAGCCTGAGGCGGCGTCGGAGACATTGACCGACCGCAGGCACGCCACGGGATACCGCTGAACCAGCGGCTGATCCAGGCCTCGTCTTCGAAACCGCTGACCCTGCGTCGCAGTGACAGCGCCGCCTCTCGGCGGTGACGTCGCGCGGCTGCGAGCAGCGCCATCGAGACATCCTCCGGTAATGTTGTCCGCCAACAACTTTGGCGGCCCGGTAGGAGGCGCCGGGGACGACAACCGAGTCGCCCCCGGGCCAACCAAGCTCCGGCCGTTATGCCGCCGGCGTCGCCGCTTCTTCCTGGGCCAGCGTGTCCGACAGATGCTGGGCCAAGGCGCGCGCGGTGTTGTGCGTCGCGATGACCTTGGGAGACAGGCGGATCCCGGCCTCGGCTTCAATGTGAGTACGCATTTCGAGCATGCCGAGCGAGTCCAGGCCGTATTCGAGGAATGGGCGGTCGGCGTCGACTGTGCGACGCAGGATCACGCTGGCCTGCTCGACGATCAGACGCCGCAGTCGGGCGGGCCATTCATCTTGTGGCAGCGACATCAGCTCGGTGCGGAATTTGCTTGGACCCCTTGAACCTTGACCAGCGGATTGGAACATTTCACCCCACGGGCTGCGCCGGACGAGGTCGGGTAGCCAGGGCGCCCCGATGATGGGGATGTACCCGGTGTATGTGCGGTCATAGCGCAGCAGTGTTTCGAAGGCGTACGCACCTTCATCCGGGGTGATCATGACTTCGCCGCCCTCGGCCAGGAACGTGGCGCGACCGACCTCTGCCCACGCACCCCACGCGATCGCGCAGACCGGCAGTCCTTGAGCACGGCGCCAGTGAGCGAAGGCGTCGACCCAACTGTTGGCCGCGGCGTAGGCACCCTGCCCGGGCGACCCCAATAGGGCCGCACCCGAGGAGAACAAGCAGAACCAGTCCAGCGGCTGTCCGCTCATGGCGCGGTGCAGGTTCCAAGATCCGAAAACCTTGGGGGACCAGTCGCGGTCGATCAGCTCATCGGTGATGTTGGTCAGCGTGGCGTCCTCGACCACCGCCGCCGAATGCAGCACGCCGCGTACCGGAAGCCCGGTGGCGGTTGCCACGCTCACCAGGCGGTCACCGGTCTCAGGTTCGGCGATATTGCCGCACTCCACCACGATGTCGGCACCGGCCGCGCGGAGACTCTCGATGGCCTGCCGCGCCTTGGGGTTTGGCTGGGAGCGAGCGGTCAGCACGATCCGGCCGCAGCCCGCCGCAGCCAGTTTCGAGGCGAAGAACAGGCCGAGGCCCCCTAAGCCACCGGTGATGATGTAGGCGCCGTCGCGGCGGAACACCGGGACCTGCTCCGGAGACACTACGGCACTGCTGCGCCCGCCGCGCGGCATGTCGAGCAGCAGCTTGCCGGTGTGCTCGGCATTGCTCATCGCCCGGATGGCGTTGGCCGCGTCGGCCAACGGGTAGTGCGTGCACTCTGGTGCGGTCAGCACACCGTCCGCGGTCAGTTTGAACACCGTGGTGAGCAACTCGCGGACACGGTCGGGCTGCAGCACGGACATCAGCGCCAGGTCCAGGTAGTAGAACGTCAGCCCGCGACGGAACGGGTACAGCCCCAGCCGGGTGTTGCCGTACACGTCGGCTTTGCCGATTTCGACGAACCGCCCACCGAATGCAAGCAGCTCCAGCCCCGCACGCTGGGCCGCGCCGGTCAGCGAGTTCAGCACGATATCCACCCCGTACCCGTCGGTGTCGCGCCGGATTTGATCGGCGAACTCGACGCTGCGGGAGTCGTAGACGTGCTCGATGCCCATGTCGTGCAGCATGGCGCGCTTGCGCGGATTGCCGGCGGTCGCGAAGATCTCCGCTCCGGCAGCACGCGCAATGGAAATGGCCGCCTGCCCCACACCACCAGTTGCGGAGTGGATCAGCACTTTGTCACCGGCCTTGATCCCGGCCAGGTCGTGCAGCCCGTACCAAGCGGTGGCGTTTGCGGTGGCAGCCGCGATCGCCTGCTCATCGGCCAGCCCGGGCGGAAGCGTGACGGCGAGGTTGGCGTTGCACGTGAGGAAGTTGCGCCAGCAGCCGCCTTCGGAAAAGCCGCCGACACGGTCACCGACCTGGTGGTCGACCACCCCTTCCCCGACTGCCGTCACCACACCTACGAAATCCATGCCCAACTGCGGCTCGCGGTCGTCGATGATGGGGAATTTTCCGAACGCGATAAGAACGTCGGCGAAGTTGATGCTGGAGTGGGTGACAGCCACCTCGATCTGCCCGGGCCCGGGCGGAACGCGATCACAGGCGGCGAGTTCCAGTGTTTGCAGGTCGCCGGGCGTGCGGACTTGCAGCCGCACACCGTCGCGTTCGTGGTCGACGATGGTGGTTTGCCGCTCGTCATGGCTCAGCGGGCTGGGGCACAGGCGCGCCACATACCACTCACCATCGCGCCAGGCGGTCTCGTCCTCATCGGAGCCTCCCAGCAGTTGCTGAGCCACCTTTTCGACTTCCGTGTGCTCGTCCACATCAATGTGGGTGGTGCGCAACAGCGGGTGTTCGCTGCCGATCACCCGCAGCAAGCCACGCAGCCCGGCCTGCTCCAGGTTCGCCTCGTCGTCCGACCGAACTATCTGGGCTTGCCTGGTCACGACGAACAGGCGAGGAAGCTCACCCTCCAATTCCGCCAGCTCCCGGATGATCCGAACCAGATGACGCACCTGCTCACGGCCCTCCAGCAGGCTGTCCTCGTCCGGCTCGCGGCCGCGTGGCCCACAGAGGATCACTACACCGTCGTTCGCGCGAGCACGCAACTGACTGCCAAGCTTTTCGAGCGTGGTTGCCGCCTCGGCCTCCCTCGGCAAATGCAGGGTGGTGCATTCGGTGCCTTGGGGGCCGTGGGTTTTCAGTGCGTCCGTCAACGTGGAAGTCAACATGTCGACGCCATCGGAGGTGTCGATCAGCAGCCATGATCCCGCCTCGGCTTGGGTGGCCTCGGGAAGGTTTCGCTGCTGCCACGCCAGGGTCAGCAGCCGCTCGCTGAGCACGCGGTTTCGCTCGGCGCTTTCCGACGTGCCGGTTCCCATGTGCAGGCCCCGCACGGCCAGCAGCACGGTCCCGTGCTCGTCCAACACGTCGAGGTCAGCCTCGCCCCCAGTCACCCCGGCCTTGGTCAGCCGTGTGTAGCAATAGCGGGCATTGCGGGTTGGTCCATAGATACGCAGGCTGCGCACACCCAGGGGCAACAGCAGACCACCGCTGCCGGCGGCATCCACGCCAGCACCGACCGACTGGAAACAGGCATCCAGCAGTGCGGGATGGACGCGGTAGGCGCCCTGCTGAAAGCGGATCGAAGCGGGCAACCCGACCTCCGCCAACACGGTGCCGGCTCCGGCCTCCGCAGTGTGCGCGGTGGCCAGACCGCTGAACGCGGAACCTAACTGAACGCCACGCTTGGCGAACGATTCTCGCATCTCGGCCCCGTTCACACTGGACGGGTGCGCCGCCAACAGGGCGGTCATGTCGTACACCGGCGGCAGCGAATCGTCCTCGACGGCATGCAGCGTCGCGGTGGCGTGCCGCGTACTCTCACCGTCCTGATTGGACGCCACCGCGAAGTTGACGACACCTGGCGCATCCACCGACGCGATTGCGTCGATCGGGGTCTGCTCGTCGAGCAAAAGCATTTGCTCAAAGGCGATGTCGCGGACCTCCGACGCCTCGCCGAAAACCTCCCCCGCCGCGGCCAACGCCATCTCACAGTAGGCGGCGCCGGGCAGCGCGGCGACGTTATGCACCTGGTGGTCGCTGAGCCAGGACAACGTCGCGGTACCGATGTCGGCCTGCCACACATGGCGCTCCGGCTGTTCGGTCAGCCGCACATGCGAGCCCAGCAGCGGATGCACGGTAATGGTGCAGGCGCCTTGTGCCCGCTGTTCTTGCCCTTCGCCTTCGATGAACAAGTGCGGGTGGGTCCACGCCGGCAACGGCGTATCGACCAGCTGGCCCGTGGGATACAACACCGAAAAGTCCACGGCGGCACCCGCGCTGTGCAGATCAGTCAGCAATCCGCGCAGCCCGAGGGGCAGCGGCTGCTCACGCCGCATGCCCGCCAAAGCAGCCGCCGACATGTCGAGGCTACGGGCGGTCTGGTCGACGGCACGGATCAGCAACGGGTGAGGTGACAGCTCGGCGAAGACCCGGTAGCCGTCCTCAAGCGCAGCCTGCACCGCGGCGGCGAATTGGACCGTGTTCCGCAGATTGTCCACCCAGTACCGGCCATCGCACACTGGCCGCTCGCGCGGGTCGAACAACGTCGCCGAGTAGTACGGAACCTTGGGTGTCATTGGTTTGAGATCGGCCAATGCCGCGGCCAAGTCGTCAAGGATCGGGTCGACTTGAGGTGAGTGCGATGCCACATCGACGGCAACCTCGCGCGCCATCACGTCACGCTGCTCCCACCGTGCGACCAGATCGCGCACCGTTTCGGTGTCGCCGCCGATCACCGTCGACTGCGGTGAGGCCACCACCGAGACCGCGACATCGTCGATCCCGCGTGCCATCAGCTCCGAATTCACTTGTTTGGCAGGCAGTTCCACCGACGCCATCGCGCCGGCCCCGGAAATGCGGCACATCAACTTCGAGCGGCGGCAGATGACACGTGCCCCGTCTTCCAGCGACAGCGCTCCAGCGACCACGGCCGCGGCCGCTTCGCCCAGCGAGTGTCCGACCACCGCGCCCGGGCGGACCCCGTAGGACTGCTCCATCGTGGCGGCCAACGCGGTCTGCATCGCAAAGATGGTCGGCTGCACCTTATCGATGCCGGTCACCGTCTCCGGCGCCGTCATGGCCTCGGTGACCGAAAAACCCGATTCTTCGGCAATGACCGGCTCGAGCGCTGCGATGGTTGCGGCGAAAACCGGTTCGCTCGCCAGCAGGTCAACGCCCATCGCCGCCCACTGCGAACCCTGACCGGAAAATACCCACACCGGTCCGCGGTCGCCCTGCCCCACCGCGGCCTCATACGGGATCTCGCCATCGGCCACCTCCCGCAAACCCTGAACCAGCTCGGGCAGACCGCTGGCCACCACCGCGGTGCGCACCGGCCGGTGCGCGCGCCGCCGCGCCAACGTGTAAGCCACATCCGCCGGCACGACGGAGTCCTGGTGGTCTTCCACCCATTCGGCAAGCCGGCGTGCGGTCTGTCGCAGCCCTTCGGTGGAGCTGGACGAGATGGGGAACAGCAGCGGCCCCGCCGCCTCGGGCGCCGGCGCGGAGACTGCTGCCGGAGCTTGTGCTGGGGCTTGTGCGGGCGCCTGTGCTGGTGCCTGTTCCAAGATGGCGTGCACGTTCGTTCCCGACATCCCGAACGAGGACACCGCGACCCGCTTCGGCGCGTGCTCGTCGCCATCGGGCCACGGCGTAACCGCCTGCGGCACAAAGAGTCCCGTCTCGATCCCGGCAAGGTCATCGGGAAGCCGGTTGAAGTGCAGCAGCGGCGGCAGCACCCCGTGCTGCATGGACAGAATGGCCTTGATCAGCCCGACCGCCCCCGCCGCGGCAGTGCTGTGGCCCATGTTGCTCTTGGCCGATCCGAGCGCACAACGGGTGCCGGTGCCGTACACCCGCACCAGGCCCCGGTATTCGATCGGGTCACCGATTGGTGTGCCGGTGCCGTGCGCCTCCACCGCGCCGACCGTTTCAGCCGCCACGCCCGCCGCCGCCAACGCCGCACGGTACACGGCCACCTGGGCGTCCTCCGACGGCATCGTGAGCGTCTCCGTGCGACCGTCCTGATTGGTGGCGGTGCCGCGCACCACGGCGAGAATCCGGTTGCCGTCGCGCAGCGCATCCGGCAGTCGCTTGAGCAACACCATCGCGCACCCCTCGGAGCGCACAAACCCGTCCGCATCGGCGTCGAAGGAGTGGCAGCGGCCGGTCGGCGAGAGCATGCCCTGACCGGATGCCGCAACGCTTGCATGCGGCTCCAGAAGCACCGCGCAGCCACCCGCCAACGCGAGGTCGCTTTCGCCGGCGTGCAGACTGCGACAGGCCAAGTGCACCGCCATCAGACCCGACGAACACGCGGTGTCAAAAGTCAATGCCGGTCCATGCAGGCCCAGTGCGTAGGCGATCCGCCCGGATGCCACGCTGTTGTTCAGTCCGGTAACCACGTAGGGGCTCGCCAAGCCGCTGGCCCCATGGGTGACTACCAGGTAGTCCTCATGGGTCAGCCCCGTGAATACCGCTGTCGATGATCCGGCCAACGACGCCGGGTCCAGACCGGCATGCTCGATCGCCTCCCAGGAGGTTTCCAGCAACAGCCGGTGCTGCGGATCGATCGAGATCGCCTCCCGCTCGCTGATCCCGAAGAACTCGGCATCGAACCCGGCGACGTCGTCGAGGAACGCACCCCACCGCGACACCGTCCGACCAGGGACTCCGGGTTCCGGGTCGTAATAGTCGTCGGCCTCCCACCGGTCTGGCGGAATCTCGGTGACCAAGTCGTCACCACGCAGCAACGACTCCCACAGTTTCTCGGGCGAGTCGATTCCCCCCGGAAGCCGACATCCCATGCCGATGACCGCAATGGGAGTGACACGTGTTTCCATTCGCTCTCTAACCTCGTCTCAGCTCAGCTCAACGGGAGTTACCCGACGACATCCCCGAATTTTTCAAACAGGCACCGAGTTGGCCGCAGCGCCGCTCTGCCAGTCCCTAGCCCGGATCTCGACACCAAGGCAGGTCTCGGAGAGACAAGCTTAGACGGCTGTAGAGGATCCGGAGTACCAATGACGCGAATTCCCTGGATTTCGGCCGCGGCTAGGTGGCTGAGCAGCGCAAACGGAATCGCTGACCGCCGTCCAATGGGTTCTGACGAGGGTGGTCACGATCCAGCCTGGTTTCGTCTCGGCAGCCACCTGGCGTCCACAACGTCGAAATGACGAAATGACAACCGCTGCGATGCGTTCCCCGGCGGCCACAATGCAGAGCCCGGCAGGTCCGCACCGTGCGACGAGCGTGACATCGCCTGGCTGCACCTGCTTCACCGGCGCCGTGCCGCTGAGGTGGCGGTTGTGACGGTGGTCATACCGCGCGAATGCCGTCGCACAGCCTTCATGGCGGCAGGACGGTAACGTGATAGCTCATGAGTGTGCGTTCCCTGCCTGCTGCGCTACGCGCGTGCGCCCGTCTACAGCCCAACGATCCGGCTTTTACGTTCATCGATTACGAAAAAGACTGGGCCGGCGCCGCAGAAACCCTGACATGGTCGCAGTTGTATCGGCGAACGCTGAATGTTGCGCAGGAGCTGAGCCGTTGCACGTCGACCGGGGATCGGGCGGTGATATTGGCCCCCCAGGGACTCGATTACATCACCGCTTTTCTCGGTGCTTTGCAGGCCGGAGTAATTGCGATTCCGCTAGCTGTTCCACAGGGCGGCGCCACCGACGAACGCGTCGATGCGGTAATACGGGACGCGTCGCCGGTGGCCATTTTGACAACGACTCCCGTCGTCGACGACGTGACCCAACATGTTACCGCCCAGCTCGGCCAATCCGCGCCCGCAATCATCGAAGTCGATTTGCTGGACCTGGACGCTGCGAATGGATCCGCAGCCCGGAACGAGGACCACCCGTCGACCGCTTATTTGCAATACACTTCCGGGTCCACCCGCACCCCGGCGGGAGTGGTGATGTCCCATCAGAACCTTCGGGCCAATTTCGAACAGCTGATGGCCGGCTTTTTTGCCGACACCGACGGAATTGCGCCCCCGGATGCGACGCTGGTCTCGTGGCTGCCGTTCTATCACGACATGGGTTTGGTGCTGGGAGTGTGCGCTCCGATTCTGGGGGGATATCAGGCGGTGCTCACCAGTCCGGTGGCGTTCTTGCAGCGTCCGGCGCGCTGGATACACATGCTGGCCAGCAGTTCTCACCCGGTTTCGGCGGCACCGAACTTCGCCTTCGAGCTGGCAGCAAAGAAGGTGTCAGACGATGATATGGCAGGGCATGACCTCGGTAATGTGCTTGCCATCCTCAGTGGCAGCGAGCGGGTCCACCCAACGACGATCAAGCGCTTCGCCGACCGCTTTGCGCGCTGCAATCTGCAAGAGCACGTGATCCGTCCCTCGTATGGCCTAGCGGAAGCAACGGTCTATGTGGCCACCAGCAGGACTAGCCTTCCACCGAAATTCGTGGATTTCGAGTCGGAAAGATTGGCCGACGGCGAAGCGAAGCCGTGCAGCGGCGGAGACGGTACAAAGTTGGTCAGTTATGTTGTGCCGCAATCACCGATCGTACGGATTGTCGATCCGGAGACTCGTACCGAGTGCCGGGACGGACTGGTCGGTGAGATCTGGGTGCACGGCGACAACGTCGCTATGGGCTATTGGCAGAAACCCGAAGAGAATGAGCGCACTTTCGGCGCGAATATCGTCAGCCCTTCGGAAGGCACACCCGAAGGTCCCTGGCTGAGAACCGGCGACTCGGGGTTTATCACCGACGGCGAATTGTTCATCATCGGCCGGATCAAAGACCTGCTGATCGTTTACGGGCGTAACCACTCCCCAGACGACATCGAGGCGACGATCCAAGAGATCACCCGGGGTCGCTGCGCGGCAATATCGGTTCCCAGTGACCGCAGCACGGAAAAGCTGGTCGCCATCATCGAACTCAAGAAGCGCGGTGACTCGGACCCGGATGCGCTGGAGCGGCTGGGCGCCATTAAGCGTGAAGTCACCTCGGCTTTATCGGCTTCGCACGGTCTTAGCGTCGCGGACCTGGTCGTGGTTGCGCCGGGCTCGATCCCGATAACCACCAGCGGCAAGATCAGACGAGCAGCATGCGTCGAGCAATACCGCCACGATCAATTCGCTCGCTTAGACGTTTAACCAGGCCGGCCGTCATCCCCAGAATTGGTACATCCGTGTGAAAACGTCGTGCGCGGGCACCGGCGTCAGTACGATCGCGAGGGTGCCAGGCGACGAGAGCCATAGGCGATCTCGGCTCGCCGCTCTACTTGTCGTCGCCGCCTGGATTGCGGCAGCGGCGATCGCGAATGTGGTTCTTGCGCTGACGCACGCGGAACCCGGCGATACCGCCTCGGCGCTGCTGCCCCCGGACGCCAAGGTAGCGGCAGCCACCAGCCGGATCGCGCAGTGGTTCCCGGGCAGCGGCACCAACGCCATCGCCTACCTGGTGGTGGACGGCCGCGACCAGCTCGGGCCGGCCGACCAGCATTACTACGACGCCGCGGTGAGCGCACTGCGCGCCGACACCGCCCACGTCGGATCGGTCCTCGACTGGTGGTCGGACCCCCTTACCGCGCCGCTGGGAACCAGCCCCGACGGCCGCTCCGGGGTCGCGATGGTATGGCTGGTGGGCGAGGTCGGTAGCGACAAAGCGCACGAATCGCTCGATGCCGCCCGAGCGGTGGTGCGCAAGCTACCGCCGAGTCCGGGGCTTCGCGCCCGCATGGTGGGCCCGAAGACCATCAACCACATCCCGCTGCGCATGCAGGCGTGGCAGGGCGCGGCGATCGCGGCCGCCGCGGCGGTGCTCGCCGTGCTGCTCCTGCTGCGCTTGCGAGCCTCCCCGCGTTCGGTCGCGATGGTGCTGCTGGCCACCGGACTCTCGCTGACAGTGGGGTGGCCGCTCGCCGCGATGGTGCCGCGAAGCAGCTCGGCGCTGACGGTGTTTTCCGGGACCCTGGCCTTCGTCTTGACGATCGCCACAATGACCGCAGCCACCCTGCTGGCTGCCCGGCTCAGTCCCGACGGCAGTGTTGCGGTGACGGACCGGCGCGCATACCGCGACCTGCTGCCCGGGCTGGCCCTGCCCGGAGCGTGTGTCGCACTGGTGACCGGCCCGCTGCTGCTTGCCCAGACGCCGGCGCTGCGCAGCGTCGGGACCGCGGCGCCGGACGTCGTGGTGGCACTTGCGGTTTCGTTGACACTTCTGCCTATCTTGCTCGGCTTCGCCGGGCCTCGGGGGCTGTCGGTGCCGCGGACCGGCGGTGTCGGCTGGGCAGGCCGGTTGCCAAAACCAGGCTTCGCCAATCCCGTTGCCGTGGCTGCCGTGGTGCTGGCGATCTGCGCGCTACCCGTCATCGGCATGCGGTGCGGTATCGGCGAATCCCGGGCTAACCCGCCCGGGACCAGCGCCGCCCGACTGCTGCCCGGAAATCTCCTGCCCGACGTGGTGGTGGTCAACTCCGCTGCGGACCTTCGCCAGCCGGCAGGGCTCATCGCCATCGATCAGCTCAGCCACCGGCTGATGGAGATTCCCGGGGTGCGCAAGGTGGAGTCGGCCGCATGGCCGGCCGGTGTCCCGTGGGCCGACGCCTCGCTCACCTCCGCCGCGGGCAAACTCTCCGACCAGCTGAACCGGGGGGCCGGGTCGTTCATGCCGCAGCTGAACGCCATCAAGTCCCTGGGAGCCACGATCGATCAGGTCAGCGCCGCAGTCGACGAGCTGGACAACAGTGTGAGAATCGGTCTCGCCGGGGCGAATCAGATACAGCAGAACATCAACCGCGTCCTCTCTGTCACGCAGAACCTCCGGGGCAGAGCTGCGGAAGTTTCGCAATACCTGAACCCGTTCCGGGACTTGATCACCGGCGGCGCGTATTGTCCCGACGAGCAACTGTGCTCGGTCGCGCGCCAGGTCGTGGGACCCCTTGACAGGGTGGTCGCCGACGTGACCGCGCTGACCAACGGCGCCGATCGCATGGCCGCGGTGTCGAGCCAAACGATGGGCGCCTTCGCCTCGACACCGCACGTGGTGTCGGAAATGCGGTCGACGCTGGGCCAGCTGCGCTCCTTCGTCCCAAAGCTCGAATCGAGTATCCAAGAAATCCTGCCGCAACTCGTGCAGGTGTCGGCGTTCCTGAAGAACATCAGCGTCGATTTCGCCGATACCGGCGAGGGCGGCTTCCACCTCACCCGCAAGGAACTGGCGGATCCGTCGTATCAGCACGTGCGGCAATCGATGTTCTCGCCAGACGGCACGGCGACCCGGCTGTTCGTCTATTCCGAGGGGAACGGTCTGGACCTCGGTGCGGCGGCCCGTGTGCCGTCGCTCCAACTAGCCGCGGGGGCGGCGATGAAGTACGGAAGCCTCGTCGACAGTCAGATCACGGTCGCCGGGGCCGCGCAAGTAGCCGCAGCCGTCCGCGGTGCCCTCACCCATGACGCCGTGCTGCTGGCCGTGACGATGCTCGCGGTGGCAGCCCTGATCGGCCTGTGGCGCGGCGCGGTCACCGGACTGGCGGCCGGCCTGGTGGTGGCGGCGTCCTACCTTGCCGCGCTGGGGATTTCGGTGGTGCTGTGGCAACACCTACTGGATCGCGAGCTGCAGGCCGCGGTTCCGCTGGTGTCGTTCGCCATCCTCGCCGCAGTCGGCGTCCCGCGTCTCGTCGCCACTCTTCTCGCCACCGAGCCTGCGGGGACCGTGACGCTCCCGAGCGCCGTGGCCCCGCTCACCGGCCTTGGTGCCGTTTTCGCCGGCGGCCTGCTGTTGGTGTCGGCAGCTTCCCCCGGCGCTCTCACCCAGCTCGGTACCGTTGTGCTGATCGGGCTGGGCGTGCTGACCGCGGCGGTACGCGTGTGCATCCCGGCCGTGATCCGCAGGAACCGCACTCCGCGACCGACCGAGCAGCCGCCGGCCGTCGAGCCCGCAACGGACAGCTGAAACATGTTGGCCCCCAGCGTTGCTAGTCGACTTACTAGTCGACGTTGAGGGGTTCGTTCCATTTCGACAGGGTCAGCTCGACCGCCCCGGACCCGATGTCGATGTTTGCCCGCACGAGGCGGTGCGAACCGTCCGAGGCGATCCACACGGTCGCCGGCCTTGGCTGCCTGGCTGCAGGATCCAACATCTTGACGGTGTCCGTCGGGACGGTACCGCTGATCTTGGTGGTGGGAATTCCGTCGATCACCTCCGAGCCTTGCGACTGCAGATTGGTGATACCCGAGAGCACCTTCGCCACCCCGTTGCTGGGATCAACCACCCGTGAGGCTGCCAACTCGGAGACGGAGCCCAGGTTGGTCCAGTCATCGAACAGCTTCACCGAGATGTTGTCGTCCTTGGTGCGAAACGGGACGTCCGGCTGGCCCTGGTAGGTGCACACGCCTTTCGCGGCGAGCGGATTGGCCCGGACGTCGACGTCGGCGCTGGTGATACCGAGCAAACTGTCGACTTTCCCGGACGTTCGAATCGCCAGGTGCACGCTCGTCAAGGCCTTTGTCACCTCGAGCGACTGCTTGACCTCGGCCACCAGTGCGGGGTCGCTCGTCGTGGTGACCGAACTGTGCGCCTCGGATTCGGGTTTGTCAGCGGCGCAGCCGGGTAGCCACAGCATCAGCCCGGCGGCCACCGCCACCACCAGGGCGAAAGTCGCCGGCGGTTTCCGATCGTTCATTGCTCATCCTCTCGATGATGCTTCGCCGAACCGCTCGCGACGCGTGCGGCACCGACCCAACACACAGACCAGTCAAGCCACCACAGCGCAGCAAGGCAGCGACGACGTTCACCGGTTTGGCGCCCTGTCCCGGCCCTCTCCGGCCCCCGTGATCCGCCGTGTGTCGGCTTATCAACCCAGCCGACTATAGGTTCGGTGCGTCCACACTAGCCCGGCGCGGTACCGCCCGGGCGGCAGTCGCCAACCCGGCGTCCGAACGGCACGACGGGCCATCGGCACCCGGGTGCTGACGGGCCGATGCCGCGACCCTGCCGGTGCCGGCCGGACCGTGCTACGCATGGACCGACACCTTCTCTTCGTCCTCTTCGTCGCGTTCGGCATGCGGTGACTGGTCACCATTGGACTCGGGACGGATTTGCCGGGCGATGTAGTCGGCGACAGCGGTCGGGGTGGGGTGGTCCAAGATCACGGTGGGCGGCAGGGTCAGCCCGGTGGCGTTCTTCAGACGGTTGCGTAGCTCGACGGCGGTCAGCGAGTCGAAGCCCAGGTCTTGGAACCCGCTGTCGGGGTCGATGTCCTCGGGAGCGGGACGACCCAGCACCGCCGCGGCCTGCGCCCGCACGATCTTTACCAGCAGGCCCTGTTGCTCGTCGGGGGCCAGCCCGTGGAGGCGTTGGGCGAGCGCCGACTTCGATTGGGTGGCATCTGCGGTGTCGTCGATTTGGCGTCGCCGGGGGCGGCGGGCGAGCCCGCTGAACAATGCCGGCAATCCGCCGGCCTGGGCCCGGGCGTTGAGTGCGGCCCGGTCCAGGCGGGTCGCGACCATGACGGGGTGATCGATCGTCAGCGCGGCGTCAAACAACTCCAGCGCCTGCTCCGGGCTCATGGCGACCAGCCCGCTACGGCTCATCCGGGCCAGATCACGCTCACTCAAATGGGCGGTGATGGCGCTGGTTTGCTCCCACAACCCCCACGCCAGCGATGTTCCCGCCAGGCCCGCGGCCTGCCGGTGAGCGGCCAATCCGTCCAGGAACGCGTTCGCCGCCGAGTAGTTGCCCTGCCCCGGAGAGCCCACTGTTGCCGCGATCGAGGAGCACAGCACAAACGTCGACATATCCAGACCCCGGGTGGCCTCGTGCAGGTTCCAGGCCGCGTCCACCTTGGCCCGCAATACCGTGTCGATCCGGTCCGGTGTCAGCGAGCTGATCACCGCGTCGTCGACCACCCCGGCGGCGTGAATCACCCCGCGCACCGGCGGCCACTCCGCCGCAAGCTGCGTGAACAAGCCTGCGACCGCGTTCCGATCGGCCACGTCGCAGGCCACCACCTGCACCCGGGCACCCGCGTCCGCCAACTCGGCGGCCAGCTCGGCCGCGCCCGCGGCGCGATCGCCGCGCCGACTGGCCAGCACCACATGACGCACCCCGTAGGCGCTGACCAGGTGGCGGGCCAGTACCGCACCGACCATCCCGGTGGCACCGGTGATCAGCACGGTGCCGTCGGCGAGCCCGTCGGCCAACGCCGAGGGCATGGTCAACACCACCTTGCCGATGTGGCGGGCCTGGCTCATGAACCGGAATGCCGCCGGCGCGCAGCGCACATCCCAGGTGGTGACCGGCAGCCGATGCAGCACCTGGGTGTCGAACAGCTCCTTCACCTCACGAAGCATCGCCTGCATGCGCACCGGACCGGCCTCCGACAGGTCAAACGCCCGATACCGCACGCCCGGATAGTTGGCGGCGATCTTCTGCGGATCGCGGATATCGGTCTTGCCCATCTCGAGGAACCGCCCGCCGCGGACCAGCAAACGCAGCGAAGCGTCCACGAACTCGCCGGCCAGCGAGTCGAGCACCACGTCGACCCCGCGGCCTTCGGTGACCGCCAAGAACTTTTCCTCGAACTCACAGGTGCGGGAATCGCCGATATGGTCGTCGTCGAACCCCATGGCGCGCAACGTGTCCCATTTGCCGCGGCTGGCGGTGACGAAGACTTCCACTCCCCAGTGGCGAGCCAGCTGCACCGCCGCCATGCCCACGCCGCCGGTGCCGGCGTGGATGAGCACCGATTCGCCCCCCTTGATCTCGGCCAGGTCCGACAACCCGAACAAAGCCGTCAAGAACACCACCGGCACAGCCGCGGCCTCCGCGAACGACCAGCCGCGGGGTGCCCGGACAACCAGTTGCTGGTCCACCACCGCCAGCGGGCCGGCACCACCCAGGAAGCCCATCACCGCGTCGCCGACGGCCACACCGTTTACCTCGGGACCGGTCTCGATCACCACTCCGGCGCCTTCGGCACCCAGCGGTGGCGCCTGGCCCGGATACATCCCCAACGCGGCCACCACATCGCGGAAATTGACCCCGACAGCCGCCACGGCCACCCGCACCTGCCCCGCCTGCAGCGGTGCCCGGGCCTCCGGGTAGGGCTGGATCACCAAATCCTCCAGGGTCCCGCCGCCACCGGCGGCCAACCGCCACGCCTCTTCGGCGGGCAGCGCGAGCAGCGGCGGCGCCGGGGCCAGCCGGGCGTTGTGCACCACGCCGCCGCGCACCACCAGTTGGGGTTCGCCGACGGCGGCCAGCGCCACAGCATCCACTCCCTGATCCACCGGTGCGTCGGTGTCGACCAACACGATCCGGCCGGGTTGTTCGGCCTGTGCCGAACGAACCAGACCCCACACCGCTGCGGCAGCCAGATCGCTGACATCCTCACCGGGCAGTCCCACGGCGCCGCGGGTCAGCACCACCAAGGTGCCGGCCCGGTCGGTTCCCAGCCAGGACTGCACCACCTGCAAGGCGGCGTGGGTGGCCGCATATGTCGAGCGCACCGCATCCGCGTCGGCAGAACCGCACTCCCACACCACCACGGCGGCATCGCCGGCCCCGGAGCCATTGCCGTTGGCGCTCGCCGGCATATCCGCATCAGCGGCGCAATAGTCCTCCCAAGACAGCACCGACAGCATCGCGGGTTGGTCAGAGTCTTCAATGCTATTGTGGTTCAACGGCATTGGTGACCAGACCACTTCCAGCGGTCCCTGGTCCGGCCCGCGGCCGGCCGCGTTCACCGCGGCCCGTAACTGCTCGGCCGTCGTCGCCCGGGTCACCAGGGCGCCGACCGTCAGCACCGGCAGCCCCTCGGCATCGGCGATCTCGACCGAAATCGCATCGGCACCTGCCGAGGCGAGACGGGCCCGTACCCGCCCGGCGCCGCCGGCGTGCAGCGACACCCCGCGCCAGCAGAACGGCAGCATCGTCTCGGTGGTCTCGATAGCCAGTCCCAGGGCATGCAGCACCGCGTCCAGCACGGCCGGGTGCATCCCCATCCCCTCGACCGCCACCCCGTGCTGCGCGGGAGCAACCACCTCGGCGAACAGCTCCGACTCGCGCCGCCAGACCGCCACCAGCCCCTGGAATGCCTTGCCGTAGGCATAACCGCGGGCGGCCAACCGTTCGTACCCGTCGGAAATATCGACAATCTCGGCACCCTCCGGCGGCCACACCGACAAGTCCGCCGAGGCCTGCGCGGGGCTCTCCCCGAGGGTGCCCATGGCATGCAGCAACCATTCGCCGTCGCAGTGGTCACCACGGGAATACACCGACACCGCCCGGGTTCCCGCATCGTCGGCGGCGCCGACCACCACCTGCACCTTGACCCCGGCGCCAGGGTGCATCACCAGCGGCGCGGCCAGGATCAGCTCGTCGATGACCGCACAGCCGACCTCGTCGGCGGCGCGGATGACCAACTCCACAAAACCCGCCCCGGGGAAGAGCACCACCCCGCCGACGACATGATCGGCCAGCCACGGTTGATCGGCCAACGACAACCGGCCCGTCAATACCACTCCGTCGGAGTCGGGCCGCTCGACCACCGCACCCAGCAATGCGTGTTCGGTCGGGCCCAGACCCAGACCGACCGCGTCGGCGGGCCCGTCCCCGCCCGGCGTCTCCCAAAACCGCCGCCGCTGAAAGGCATACGTGGGCAAGTCGACCCGCCGCCCACCCGAGCCGGCGAACACCGCCGGCCAATCCACCGGCACACCAGTGCTGAACAACTGGCCGGCCGCACCCAGCGCAGCGGCTAATTCGGGACGGTCTTTGCCGAGCATCGACACCACGACCGCCTCAGCCGGGGCCAACGACTGCTCGACGGAGCTCGTCAAACCACTGCCGGGACCTACCTCGATGAAGTGCGTCGTGCCGAGCTGCTGTACATGGCGCGCGCTGTCGGCAAAACGCACCGGCCGCCGGACATGGTCGACCCAATACGGCGCTGACCCGAAATCACCTGTGGCGCTGGCCAATTCGCCCGTCACGTTCGACACCAGGCCGATTTGCGGCGTCCGCGGCTCGAACCGGGCCGCAATCCGCGTGAACTCGTCGAGCATCGGCTCCATCAGCGGCGAATGAAAAGCATGCGACACCGCCAACCGGTGCACCCGCCGGCCCTGCTCGATAAAGCGATCCGCAATCGTGCTCACGGCGGCCGCGGCGCCGGAGATGGTCACCGATCCGGGCGCATTGATCGCGGCGATACCCACCCCCTCGCCCAGCAACGGCATCACCTCGTCTTCGGAAGCGGCCACCGCCACCATCGCCCCACCCGCCGGCAGCGCCTGCATCAACCGCCCCCGCGCCACAACCAACGTTGCCGCGTCCGCCAGCGTCAACACCCCGGCCACGTACGCCGCCGACAGCTCCCCCACCGAGTGGCCCATCACGAAATCGGGCTGCACACCCCAGCGCCGCAACACCGCGAACAAGGCCACCTCGACCGCGAACAGCGCCGGCTGAGCAAACTCGGTGGTATCCAGCAACGCCGCATCGCTACCCCAGACAACTTCGCGCAGCGGCAATCTCAGATGCTGATCCAACTCATCGGCCACTTCGTCGAATGCTTCGGCGAATATTGGCAGCCGCTCGTACAACTCGCGGCCCATCCCGAGGCGCTGGGAGCCCTGCCCGGGAAACACCACCACCGTCTTGCCCACCGGACCCGCTTGACCCACCGTGACGCCGGCGCCCGGGTCACCATCGGCCACGCTGGTCAACCCCGCGATCAACGCCTGCCGGTCGGCGCCGACCACCACGGCTCGATGCTCGAACACCGACCGGCCGGCAAGCGTGCACCCCACGTCGAGCGGATCCAATCCCGGGTCGGCCTGCACATGGGCGGCCAACCGGCTCGCCTGGGCCGTCAACGCCTCAGCCGATCTCGCCGACACCACCCACGGCACCACCGACACCCGCTGTCCGCCCCCGGTGGTTTGGTCCGTCGCGACCGGGGCCGGCGCGGGAGCCTGCTCCAGGATCACGTGGGCGTTGGTGCCGCTGATCCCGAACGAGGACACTCCGGCCCGGCGCGGACGCCCGTCAACCGGCCAGTCCCGGGCCTCGGTCAACACCGACACCGCGCCGCTTTCCCAATCCACCCGCGGCGAAGGCGCATCCACGTGCAGCGTCGCCGGCATCAGGCCACGCCGCATCGCCTGCACCATCTTGATAACCCCGGCCACCCCCGCCGCGGCCTGGGTATGACCCATGTTCGACTTGATCGAACCCACCCACAACGGCCGCTCCGCAGGACGGCCTCGCCCGTACGTGGCCAACAACGCATTCGCTTCGATGGGGTCACCCAACGTGGTGGCCGTCCCGTGGGCCTCCACCACGTCCACGTCTGCCGTGGTCAACCCGGCGCTGCCCAACGCCGCCCGAATGACCCGCTGCTGGGCCAGCCCGTTGGGCGCGGTCAAGCCATTGGACGCGCCGTCCTGATTGATGGCGCTACCGCGCACCACCGCCAGCACCGAGTGCCCCAACCGCAGCGCATCCGAGAGCCGCTCGAGGACCACCACGCCGGCGCCCTCACCCCAGCCCGTCCCGTCGGCCGCCGCGGCGAACGCCTTGCAGCGACCGTCGGCCGCCAGCCCCCGCTGCCGACTGAATCCGACGAAGATCGACGGCAGCCCCATCACCGTCACCCCGCCGGCCAATGCCAAGTCGCACTCTCCCGAGCGCAACGACGCCATCGCCCAGTGGATGGCCACCAACGACGAGGAGCATGCGGTGTCCACCGACACCGCCGGGCCTTCCAGCCCCAACACGTAGGAAACCCGACCCGAGGCCACGCTGACCGCCGTGCCGGTCAACCCGTACCCTTGCAGCCCCCCGGTTTCCTTGCTGCCATAACTCGGCGCGAAGATCCCGGTGAACACCCCGGTCGCCGACCCCCGCAACGACAGCGGGTCAATTCCCGCGTGCTCCAACGCCTCCCACGAAACCTCCAGCATCAATCGCTGCTGGGGATCCATCGCCAACACCTCGCCGGGGGCGATCCCGAAAAACCCGGCGTCAAAACCCGCGGCATCGTCTAAGAACGCGCCCCAGCGCGTATAGGTCTTGCCCTCGGCATCGGGATCCGGATCGAACAACCCCTCCACATCCCAGCCGCGATCCGTCGGAAACTCCGAGACCAGATCCCGACCCTCGGCGACCACCTCCCACAACTTCTCCGCTGAATCGACCCCGCCCGGAAAGCGACACCCGATCCCCACCACCGCCACCGGTTCGGTGGCCCGCTGTTCGTAATCCCGCAGCCGTGCGCGTGCCTCATCGAGCTCGACAGCAACCTTTTTCAGATAGCGGAAGAGCTTTTCGCTCTGCTGGTCGGCACCTTCCATGCTCGTCGTCATCGCCACTTGCTCCTCTTCATGATTCGCCCAACTCCGAATCGATCAGCTGGAAAATTTCGTCGGGAGTCGAGGCGTCCTGGATCCGTTTGCCCAACCGATCCCCGGCGTCGGTGATGGTGCCGAGGATGGCGCGCAAACGGTCGGCCACGCGCTGCTTTTCGCCGTCCCCGATCGTCAGCACCAGCTCATCGATCCTTGTCAATTCCTCGTCGACTCGCCCCTTCGCGTCGATATTCGCCGGCAGGGTCACGGCCACCCGGCCTGCCTGCCGGTCCCCACCGGACAGTTCAGCCTCCAAATACTGGGCCAGTCCCGATATCGATCCGTAGTCCCACCCGACCGTTTCCGGCAGCCGCAGGCCGGTAGCCGCGGCCAGCCGATGGCAAAGTACGACCGTCATCTGGGAGTCAAAACCCAGCTCGGAGAACGCAAGATCCCGACTGAGCGACTGCGGATCCGGCTCACCCAGCATCTTGGCGGCCTCGGCAGACACCGCCTCCAGCACCAGCCGGTGACGCTCCTGCTGCAACGCGGCCAGGCGTTCCTTCAGCGTCACCTCGCCGGCATGCCCGGCGACGGTCCGCCCGGCAGCCGGGCGGTTGTCGAGCTGTGGGTCAGCGTCAGGTCGGGGCTGGACCGACGAGAGTTCCCAGATCGGTTTCGCCGGGCTCTCGGCACGAAGCGCGCTCCGCAACAACTTTCCGTTGGCGGTCCGGGGAAGCCGCTCCACGACGGCGAGTCTGTGCGGCACCTTGAATGCGGACAGTCTGGCAAGCAACCCCCGGTGGATGTCGCGCATCACCGATTCGTCGATGACCGCGTGGCCTGCCGGCACCAGAAATGCCTGCAGTGCCGACGCGCCGGTGGACTCCTTCACTCCGACAACCGCGACCTCAGCCACCGCGTCGTGCTCGACCACGAGTCGTTCGACTTCCCGCGGATTGACGTTGACGGCTCCGACGATTTCCGTGTCGTCCGCGCGGCAACGGTACGAAATCCAACCCGCTGCGTCGACGCGGACGGTGTCGCGGGTGTCGAGCCACCCGTCATCCTCCAGGATCGGATCGGGACAATTCCAGTAGCCGGTCGCGATCGATGGTCCGCGGACCCATAGGTTTCCGTCCACCCCGGGTTCTGCGGGTGCGCCATCCGGTCCGAGTACACGAATCTCGTAGGGCAGAAGAACCTTTCCCAGAGTTCCCGGACGCCATTCGTCGACGGTATTCGAGACGAAGGTCTGCCCCACCTCCGTCGATCCAATTCCGTCAAGAATGGGGATACCGTCGAAGAATTCGATGAGCCGCTCGGCAAGTCCCATGTCGAGGGCCTCGCCCGCTGACACGATGCACCGGAGCGTCCGAAAAGACTCGGAAGAACAGGTGTCGACGACTCTGGCAAAGAAATTCGGCACGCCGTAGAGCACGGACGGCTCGAATCTCTCGCACAGCGTGGCTGCCATTTCCGCACCCACCGGCAATGGATTGATGACCGCGGAACCGCCTGTCGCAAGGGGGAACCAGACCGAATTACCCAGGCCATAGGCGAAATACATGCGTGCGGTACTCAGCCCCGTGTCGTGGGCCGTGAGCCGCAGCGCCTGGTGACACATGGCGTCAACAAATGTCAACGGGTCGGCGTGCCGATGGATGGCCGCTTTCGGCGGCCCCGTGGTACCCGAGGTGTAGGTCGCGTATGCGTCAGCATCGCCCCCGAGCCGCTCGTATTCTGCGGGCTCGGCCCGCGCCGCCGCCGACAACAGCTCGGCGGCATCGATCACGCGCGACGGGCGAAACCGGCCGCACAACGGGCCGGAGGTGACGACCAGCGCCGGCTCGGTTTCGCGCTCCAGAAACGCGTGGTCGTCGCGATGCAACTCCGGATTCGCCAGAAACGCCATGACGCCACGAGCCAGGCACGCCAGCAAGAGCTGCACCAGCTCCGGTGAATCCGGAAGGCACAACAGGACGCGATCCCCGGTGCCGAGGCCGCGGTGTCGCAGCACGTGCGCAAGCCGCGCGGCGCCGTCATGGATTTGACCGTGTGTGACGATCTCCGGCGCATAGTAGGCGGGCCGGTCGTACCATCCCGATTCCGATGCCCGCTCAGCCAGGAACCCTGCCAGGTTGCCATTCCGCATTAGTGGGTGACCGCCCTAGCGCGCCGCAGTGATGACATTCGAAAACTGGCGGCAATCGGCTTCTTCATGCGGGACATCTTGGA
This sequence comes from Mycobacterium innocens, assembly GCF_900566055.1. Taxonomy (GTDB): domain Bacteria; phylum Actinomycetota; class Actinomycetes; order Mycobacteriales; family Mycobacteriaceae; genus Mycobacterium; species Mycobacterium innocens. The sequence goes on along the minus strand of NZ_UPHQ01000063.1, from coordinate 21,552 downwards.
ATACGGTGCGGAGGAAATACTCGGTGATGAGAATGATCGGCTGCCCGCCGGACAAAATGCGGTAGCGGCGCGCGACGGTTCTCCGGCGCGAATGCTGGTATCCGTCGAGAGCGAGCCAGCGGGGCGAGGCTCCGACCCAGACTTTGGCCGACTCCTTGAATGTCTCGATATAACTGGCTGCCATAACCTCGCCAATCGGATGATCCGTCCTGGTCAATCGCGCCACTATTTCGGCGGGCAGCAGATCAATGGCGACCAACGACTCCGCGGCCACGAACACGTTGCCTGAATTCCGGCCCTTGAGCAGGATATTACGTTGCAGAACCCGGCTCTCCGCCGATTGGCCGAGCCCGACCATTTTGGGTGCGGCCCGCCGAATATGTTGATTGACAATCTGCACGACGATCTCTTCGTTGGCCACCACGTTGAGAATCCGGGTCAGGGTGCCATTGGTTGCGATGAGTATCCGAAGATCGCGATCGAGGTTTCGGATCTCTTCATCAGATAGCGTGCAGTCGGTCATATTCCATGTCTCGGGTAACGCGCAAACCCCCATACGTGTGCCGTCATGCGGCACCGTCCACGCGGGTGAATTCCTGGTTCAGGTAGCGCTCGACGCAGGTTGAACGTCGGACCTTACCGCTGGTGGTGACGGGAATCGAGCCCGGAGCCACCATAACGACATCCGCGACACGTACCCGGTGTAAACGCGATATCGCGGACGTGACGTCGCGTTTGACCGTGCGGAGCCTATCCGATGCCGCGTCGTCGGGGTGACCCCACGTCGTGACCTCGATGATGGTGACCAGCTGCTCGGTGCGGTCGTCGGGCACCGCTATCGCCACCACCCGGCCGCCGGTGATCTCCTGGATCGTCGCCTCGATGTCGTCGGGATAGTGGTTGGACCCATCCACCACCAACAGATCCTTGATACGGCCGGTGATGAACAGTTCGTCCTCGAACATGACGCCCAGATCTCCGGTCCGCAGCCACGGACCGACCGGCGTGCCGGCCGAGGGATCGACGAGCTTTGCCCCGAAGGTTCGCTCGGTGAGCTCGGGGTTTCGCCAATAGCCCATGGCGACGTTGTCGCCCTGCACCCAAATCTCGCCGACGGTTCCCTCGCGAGTCTCGGTCCTGGTGTCGGGGTCGACGATCCGCACGGTGGATGCCCGCGGCGTACCGTAACTGACCAGCTTGGCGCCCTCATCGCCGTCGCTCTCGCAGCGTTTCGCCCGGCCGGCCGCCAAATGCTGGTAGTCGAAACAGACAGTCTTGGGCGGGCGTCCCGGTCCGGCGGTCGCCACGTACACCGTCGCCTCGGCGAGCCCGTATGAGGGTCGGATCGCGGTCTGGCTGAGGTTGAACTTGGCGAACCGGTCAATGAAACGCCGGACCGTGGCGGGGTTTACGCGTTCGGCGCCGGTGGCGATCGCCCGCACGTGCCCGAGATCGAGACCGGCCATATCGTCATCGGACGTTCGACGCACGGCCAAGTCGAAGCCGAAATTCGGTGCGCTGGAAATCTGTCCACGATGTCTGCCCAGCAATTGCATCCAGCGGGCCGGCCGCTGCAGAAATGCCATTGGGCTCAGCAAGACTGCGGTGTCCTGGTTGATCATCGGGAGAATGACGCCCAACATCAAGCCCATGTCGTGATAGAACGGCAGCCACGACACCGCAGTGGACGGAACCTTTTCCGTGTCCCCGAGGTAATCGGACATCAGCTGTACGCAATTGCTGATGACGTTCTTGTGCGACAGGACAACACCGGCCGGCGAGCGGGTCGACCCCGACGTGTACTGGATGTAGGCCGTGCCCGGACGCGCGGGCGCGGCGGGGGCCAGTTCCCGCGGCGAGTCCAGGTCCAGCGAGTCGATCGCGACGACGACCGGTTCCCGGCCCTGCGGGGCGCGCGCATGCGGCACATACTTGACGACCTCGTCGACGGCCGACGACGTCGTCAGAATGACCGTCGGCAGGGAATCCCGCAGGGCCGCGGAAATTCGTTCGTCGTGGATGCCGAACTGCGGTACCGGCAGCGGAACGGCGATCAGACCGGCCTGCAGCGCGCCCAGGAAGGCAACGATGTATTCGAGGCCCTGCGGGGCCAATATCGCAACCCGATCACCGCTCGACCCGCAGATCCTCAGCTCGTCCGCCACGATCGTCGCGCGCCGATAGACCTGCCACCAGGTGAGGGTTTCGGTGAATCCCTTCGGATCTGCCTCGTAGTCGATGAACTTGTACGCGGCACGGTTGGGGTACTGGCTGGCTGCCTTCTGCAGCAGATCAGTGAGCGATGATTCGCTCATCGCGAATCGCGTTGCGGTCCCGTTCGGCGGTTGCACCGCTTGCGGATCCGTGATCCGTTCGGTTTGCGTTGCCACCTCGCCCCCAGCCTGAAATGACAAGTTCGTCTGCATGATCATCCTTCGGCTCTTCGGAAGAGAGTACGGACGTTTTGCTGCCGTGTCCTTCGAATCGGAATCGGCGCATATACGGCTCGTAGATTGCCCGGAGGCGCAATGCCACGTCGATGAGGCCCCACGACAATAACAGGTCTGGGCCACTGTGCCCGCGGCGCAGAATTAACCCGATGGTCAGCGGCGCTTGGGCGAGCTGACACCCAGCTTCCTGAGCCCGCGCAGCACCTTGGCGTGCGGCAGGCTCGCCGCGACCGCCTTGCGCAGGCTGGGGTTGACCAGACTGCCGTTGATCACCAGCAGGTACTCGAGGCCGTGATCGCGCCATTGGGCTACTTGGTCGACGACTTCCTCCGGGGTGCCGCTGAAGACAACCTCTTTCATGAGCGCCGGCGGGACTTTCGCGGTGTATGACAAGACCGTCTGCTCGTCCATGGTTTGGGGAATTACATCCTGGACCCCGGCGAAGTCGGCTCCCATCGGATGCTCGACACCGTGGCGGGCCCAGGCGGTACCGGGCACCCCCAGCGCGGTCATCTTCACGACGACAGAGTCCAGCGCCTCCTCGACGTCGTCGCGATCTCGGCCGGTGATCACGCCGCGCACCGCCGACGCGATGATCGACATCGGGTCACGACCGGCGTCGGACGCCGCGGTGCGCACGGCTTCGAGCGCCTTGCGGTAGTCGCCGGGACGCACCAGCACAATCGGAACCCAGGCATCGGCGTAGCGTCCGGTTGCCCGCAGCATCCGCGGACCGTGCGCGGCGACCCAGATTTCCGGCCATTTTCCCCGGTATGGTGGCAGCTCGAACGCGGCGTTATGCAGCGGAAAGTACGCCGATTCGCGCGAGACAAGCTCCCCGTTCGAATTCCACAACGCGCGTATTGTGGCCAGCGCTTCTTCAAACCGCGCCACCGGTCTGGTCCACTCCACGCCGTAGGGCTCGTTGCCTTCACGTTCCCCGACACCGATGCCAAGGATGGCGTTGCCCCGGGTAAGCAGCTGCAGGGTCGCGGCGGCCTGGGCCGTGACCGCCGGGTTGCGGCGACCGGCGTCGGTCACGCATATGCCGAGCCGCAACCGCTTGGGCCTGCCGTAGGCGAGGTTTCCCAGCATCGTCCACGGTTCGTAGTTCGCGTCGACGCTGGGCACCAGTTTCGCCGCGATTCCCAGATATTCGGGCGTCGCGATCGAGCGCGGCACCAGCCCGTTCAGATGGTCGCCCACCCAATAGGAATCGGCGCCGGTCAGCGTGGCCGCCACCATACTGGACCGCGCCAGCCAGCCGGGCCGAAACCGCGAGTGCACCAGCGAATCGACAAAGCCGAAACGAAATCCGCCCCTGCTCACTGCTCGCATTCCGCGCTGTTGATCACTGACATGCCGGGGAGGCTACCTCAGCAGGCCGCTTCCGGCGGGCCGGCCGGCGACGTCGGACCGGCAGCGCCGGGCCAGGCAACGGGTCGCGCCAGCGGCTCAGGGCTCATCGCGGCGCCGGCTCTGCATTTCCCGCAACGGGCTCGCTCATCTTCGGCGTCTGCCATACTGCTTGCCCATGCCATTCAGTCCCACCCACAGCCTGCTTGCCCGCGTCGGGAGTACCCCGATCTACAAGCGAGTTTGGCGGTTCTGGTATCCGCTGATGACGCGCGGGCTCGGTGCCGACGAAATCGTGTTCATCAACTGGGCCTATGAGGAAGATCCGCCGATGGCCCTGCCGCTGGAAGAATCCGACGAGCCCAACCGAGCCCACATCAACCTGTACCACCGCACCGCGACCCAGGCGGACTTGAAGGGCAAACGGGTGCTGGAGGTCAGTTGCGGCCACGGCGGCGGAGCCTCCTACCTGACACGCACCTTGGCGCCGGCCTCGTACACGGCGCTCGACTTGAACCCGGCCGGTATCAGACTTTGCCAGAAGCGACACCACCTGCCTGGTCTCGATTTCGTGCGAGGCGACGCCGAAAACCTGCCCTTCGACGACGAATCCTTCGACGTGGTTCTCAATGTCGAAGCCTCGCACTGCTATCCGCACTTCCGGCGTTTCCTCGCCGAGGTGGTGCGGGTGCTGCGGCCGGGAGGGTACTTCGCCTACGCCGACCTGCGCCCCAGCAACGAGATCCCCGACTGGGAAGCCGATCTGGCCGGCGCCCCGCTGCGGCAACTGTCGCAGCGGGAGATCAACGCCGAGGTCTTGCGGGGCATCGAAAGGAATTCGCAGAAGTCACGGGAGCTGGTCGAACGCCATCTGCCGGCCTTCCTTCGTTTCGCTGGCCGGGAATACATCGGCGTACAAGGCACCCAGCTGTCCCGTTACCTGGAAAGCGGCGACATTTCCTACCGGATGTACTGCTTCGTCAAGGACTGAGGCGGCCAACCGCCCGGCCCAGGGGCGCAGCGATGCTCGGGTAGTGTCACCCGGATGAGTCCGGCCGAACGCGAGTTCGACATCGTCGTGTATGGCGCCACCGGCTTCTCGGGCACGTTGACCGCCGAACACCTCGCGCGCGCCGGGTCGAGCGCACGGATTGCGCTGGCCGGCCGCTCCAGCGAACGGCTGCGCTCCGTGCGGGAAACGTTGGCCCCGACCGCCCGTGACTGGCCGCTGATCGTCGCCGACGCGTTACAACCGGCGACGCTCGAGGCAATGGCCACCCGGACCCGGGTGGTGCTGACCACCGTCGGCCCCTACACCCGTTACGGCCTGCCGCTGGTGGCGGCCTGCGCCAAGGCCGGAACCGACTATGCCGACTTGACCGGCGAACTGATGTTCTGCCGCAACAGCATCGACCTGTACCACAAGCAAGCCGCCGACACCGGCGCCCGGATAGTGCTAGCCTGCGGATTCGATTCGGTGCCTTCGGATTTGAGTGTCTATCTGCTGTACCGCCGGACGATCGAAGACGGCACGGGTGAACTCTGCGACACCCACCTGGTGCTCCGCTCATTCTCCCAGCGCTGGGTCTCCGGCGGCTCGGTTGCAACGTATTCCGAGGCGATGCGCACCGCATCCAGTGACCCGGACGCCCACCGGCTGGTCAATGACCCGTATACGCTGACCACCGATCGCGGCGCCGAACCCGAACTGGGTCCGCAGCCGGATTTTCCCCGGCGCCGCGGACGCGACCTGGCGCCCGAACTTGCCGGCTTCTGGACGGGCGGGTTCGTGCAGGGCCCATTCAACACCCGGATTGTCCGTCGTAGCAACGCATTACAGGACTGGGCCTATGGCCGGCGGTTCCGCTACTCGGAGACCATGAGTCTGGGACGGTCGTTCGCGGCGCCGGTCGCATCCGCCGTCGTCACCGGCGCCGTCGCGGGCGCCATCGGTTTGGCCAACCGGTACTTCAGTCGACTGCCCCGCCGGTTGGTGGAGCGCATCACGCCGAAACCGGGCAGCGGTCCAAGCCGCAAATCCCGGGAGCGCGGCCACTATCGATTCGAGACGTACACCACCACCACGACCGGTGCCCGTTACCTGGCGACATTCGAGCACGATGTCGACGCTTACCAGTCGACCGCGGTGTTGCTCGGCGAAAGTGGTCTGGCACTTGCGCTCGATCGCGACAGGCTTTCCGAATTGCGGGGCGTCCTTACCCCGGCGGCGGCAATGGGCGATGCACTGCTGGCACGTCTGCCGGGTGCCGGGGTTTCGATGGGGACGACCCGGCTGAACTGACGCCGACCCGGGTGGGACGCCTACCGCGCCCCGCCGACCGGCTCGGGGCATCCCCAGCCCATCGTGCCGACGAGCGAGAACTCCGACAGTGTGCTCGAAAGGTCTTGGCGCAAGTCGTCATTCGAGTTGGACCGGCCCGGCTGATAGGCGAGGACCGACACGAAGACCTCGGCAGGCGTTCGTCCCGACAGCAATCCCAGATATCCGCCGCTGCGGTCCATGACCGATGTGCCCACCCCCCAGGAACCCGTTACGGCGAAATGGTCGGCGTCCGTTCCATCCGGCCGGCAGGCGGCCGGGTCGACCACCCCGATGTTGGATGAGACATTGCCGGCCGCCACGCCGACCGTTCGCCGGACCAGCCACCGCGGCAACAGCGGCACCAGGGGCAGCAGCACCGACTGCTCGCTGGGGAGCTGCTGACGGCGGATCAGCGCTTTCTTTGTGGCGCCGCGGATCTGGCGCAGGTCCGTCGCCGCGGAAGCGGGGTCGACGCTGATGTCGACCTTGGTGACCGCGTTGGCGCGGGTATCACCGGTGATACGTTGGCTGACGGGCATACCCACGGTGACCGAGCCGTCCGCGGTGACCCGTCCCAATCGCTGGGCCAGGCGGACCGCCAATCCGGCGAGCAGGGTGTTGCTGGTCCCTCCCAGTGACTCTGCCCGGGCATCCCATTCTTCGGCATCGACCAAAATCGTCGCCGCCGGGAGCATGATGGTTCGGTCGGCTCCCGACAGCGATGCGACGGTCCTGATACCTCGCGGCGCCGCCGCCTCCGGATGGCCACGGTTACGCCGGGCCGACCGTGCTGCGTCGACGACGGCGCGGGCGATACCCGGGATGTCACGCACGGCTTGGCCGGCGTCTTCGCGCAACGCTTCCCAGCGCCGGCGTGACCCGGCTGCCGGCCAGCTGATCTGCTCGTCGCGGCCGCAGGCCGCGTCCGCCACCGCCTCGCACAGCCCGACGGCATCGGTGAGGCAATGGGAGATGACCAAACTGACGCCCGCGCCGCCGCCGACGAACGGGTGCACCGCGAGTCGCCATTCGGGTCCCCGCTCGGCGTCCAGGGGCGCGCTGGCCTGCTCGTTGACCCAGGCGTCGAATTCTTCACGAGGTCGCGGCACCGCGACGATCTCGAGGTCGGTCGGGCCGTTGGACGAAACCCAGCGATGACGGCCGAACGGCAGGGGTGAGCATTCGATTCGGCGGGCCAACCGTCCCCGCCGCAGATGGTGATGAAACTGCCGCAGCCGATCGATGTCGACGTCGCGGTTGTACACCCAGACACATTGCAGCACGTTGACGGTTCCGGTCGCTCGCTCGGCGGCAAAGAACGTCTGGTCGAGTAGATCGACCACGTTGCTCATGGCGACAAGTCCCTTCGGTTTAGCCGCACCCGGTCCGAGCCGGTTCTTACCGCCCTGGCGGTCGCCGCACGGAAGCCCAAGAACCACACCATGATTAAGCGATGCGCGGGCGGCTCCACGCCGCGTGATGCGGTATCGCCAACTCGAGGGCAAGCTCGCCAGCTCCTCGCGTTGCCGGGGTGTAGTCTAGCGCGCCTTGCCGCTCGAGCTGTTCGCCATCAACGGGGTCATCGCCCTTCGCCGTTCGTCGACAACGAACCCGATCACCGGCCGCGCACCCCCGGCTCCGGCCGGGCGGGTCAGGCCGACGGGCATGTTAGTGTCACACGGTGCATTTGTCGGACCTTGCTCGATTCATCGTGCGCAGCGCTGCCTTCGAGGTGCCGCGCCGTTATTCCGAGCGGGACCTGAGGCACCAGTTCGTAAAACAACTCGAATTGCGTCGGGTCGATGTCGTTTTCGATGTCGGAGCCAACACAGGGCAATACGCCAAAGGCCTCCGCCGAGCGGGATACAAGAGCCGCATCGTCTCGTTCGAACCGCTATCCCGGCCATTTACCACTTTGGAAAGAAAAGCGGCAACCGATCCGCTTTGGGATTGCCGGCAGTGTGCGCTGGGCGATGCCGACGGGACGGTCTTGGTCAATGTCGCCGGAAACGCCGGTCAAAGCAGTTCGGTGTTGCCCATGCTGACGCGTCACCAGGAGGCCTTTCCGCCGGCCAACTATGTCGGCACCGAGGAGGCGCCGATTCACCGACTGGATTCCGTGGCGCCGGAATTTCTCCGGCCTAACGGTGCGGCGTTTCTCAAGGTCGACGTGCAGGGATTTGAAAAACAGGTACTCGACGGTGGTAAGTCGACGGTCAACGACCATTGTGTCGGGATGCAACTCGAACTCTCCTTCGCACCGTTGTACGAAGGCGGCATGCTCATTCCGGAAGCACTCGATCTGCTGTATTCGTTGGGCTTCACATTGACCGGTTTACTGCCCTGTTTCATTGACGCGCGTAATGGTCGAATGTTACAGGCCGACGGCATCTTCTTCCGCGATGCCAATTGACGGGAACCGCTACGCGAGGCCGGCTTGACCGCTGCTGAAACAACGAAAGCCGCCATGGCCGCACCAATGTTTTCCATCATCATCCCCAGCTTGAACGTGGCCTCGGCGCTAGGGGTTTGCCTCGAGAGCATCGCCTGCCAGACCTTCCGGGACTTCGAGCTGGTACTGGTCGACGGCGGCTCGACGGATGCAACCCTCGATATCGCGAACAGCTTTGCCCCCAACTTCGGCGCACGCCTGGTCGTCCGTTCCGGCAACGACCGCGGGGTCTACGACGCGATGAACCGCGGCGTGAGCCTGGCTAGCGGGACGTGGTTGCTCTTTCTGGGCGCCGACGACGCGCTGTACGAGGCGGACACCCTGGCCCGGGTGGCCGCTTTCATCGGCGAACATCATTCCAGCGATCTGGTATATGGCGACGTGCTCATGCGCTCAACCAAATTCCGCTACGGCGGCGCCTTCGACCTCGATCGCCTGCTGTTCAAGCGCAACATCTGTCATCAGTCGATCTTTTACCGCCGCGAGCTCTTCAGCAGCATCGGCCCCTACAACCTGCGCTACCGGTCGCTGGCGGACTGGGACTTCAATATCCGCTGCTTCTCCAATCCCGCACTCGTCACCCGGCACATGGACGTCGTCGTCGCACGCTTCAACGAGTTGGGCGGACTCAGTAATACCTTCGTAGACAAGGCTTTTCTCAAGCGGCTGCCGATCACCACTAGATTCGGCATCAGGCTGGTCATCATCGCGGCGCGCTGGTGGGTGAAGTGGCGGGCTCGCGATGACTGAGTCCGGCCAGGACCGAGCAGAAACTAACCCTGTTGCTGCCCAAAGTGATTCGGCCAGACACCGCCGCGACCGGCATCACAACATCGGATAAGGCTGCGGCTCAGAGTATTTCGCGATAGATCCGGGCCGTCTCCGCCGCGTTCTTGTCCCAGGAGAACGCCGGGAGCCGTGCATAGCCACGCTCGCGCAGATCGGCGCGCAGGCTCTCGGTCGTCACCACGCGTTCCAGAACCGTGCGCAGCTCCTCGGGGTTATCCGGATCGAAGAAGACGCCGGCATCCCCGACCACCTCTGGAATTCCGCCCGCATTGCTGCACACGACCGGGCAGCCCTGGCTCATCGCTTCGAGCGGGGGGATCCCGAAACCCTCGTACCGCGACGGATAGACAAATGCGGCGGCTGTCCGGTAGCGCGCCGCCAGCTCCTCGTCAGACCCGGACTCGAAGCGCACCCGCTCAGTGACTCCCAACCGGCTGATCTCTTTCTGCTCGTCGCGCAGGAACGGGGGGCCGCCGAAGGCGATCAACTCGAAATCCCGCAATACCGGCGAATTGCTGTAGGCGCGCAGCAGGGTGGCGAAGTTCTTGTATCCCCCGCGACGCCCGACGTAAAGGATCGTGGGCCTGCGCCCGCCACTGTCGACTGTCGTGGTGTTTTCCTGCACGGCCAGCGAACAGGCAAGGTGCACAACGCTGGCGCGGGCCGGGTCGATGCCATAGAGACGCACGAGGTCGTTGCGCGCGCTTTCGGAGACGCAGATCACATGGTCGGCGCGATTGACAGACGCGCGTTTGGCGGCGATCGCCAGTTTGGCCATGGGCGGCTTGAACAGCTCGTGGATCATGTCGAAGATCGTCACCACCCGGCGCCGCGCCTTGCCGACGGGCTTGAAGGGGTGCCAGGTCTCGTGCAGGATGTCCGCGTCGGACTTCGACCACGCGAACGGTGCCACAACCTGGTTAGCAAGTTCGACGAGAACCGGAGCGCCTTTGAAGGTGTACGGCACGTACTTGCCATGGGTGAAGCCACGGGCGGACTCGGCCGCCAGATAGGCATTCATATAGAAAGGCGCGACGACGGACACCTCCGACACCGTGTCGGCAGGTAGGCGGCTTGCCAGCTCGAAAAAATAGCGCGACACACCGCCGTATCGCTGGATGGCGAAGATTTGGTGATCGAATGCGACTTTCATAAGCGCTCGGCGCCCACCACTGTCTCGACCGCCTTGACGACAGCGCTCATCCGGCACAGCACAGTATCAAACCTCCTGGATATCTCCCGCGGCATCGTCGAGCCCGGAAGAAGGACAATCAGAAGGTACGCCACGGTCGCCGCGATGAACGAGCCAACCCACCCGGCCGCGGCACCCCCCGGCTTCACGATGCCGGCCGAGTCGTCGGGGTGCGGCGTATCGAGCCCGAAAAGTGTTCTGCCCTAAGGCAAATAGTTCTCCCACCGGCTCCCGATGCCGAGCCGCCGACATCCTCGAGCCGGGCCGAGATTGGTGCGGGAGGTGACTACCGGATGCCGTCGCCGGTTTCTCTGCCGCAGCTGCCGGCGGCGCCCGCTTTGCACACGACGGCACTGCGGCAAGGCTGCACGATCCGGGGCTCTTTGCGGCAAAGGCAGACGCACACCAAAGGTCGGTTACCATCTGCGGGTGGATCTGGACGCAAAGCTATGAGCTATCGCCTGTTGTTTAGGCAACTCGCACTGGAACTCTCCTACCGCACGGTTCGTCACTGGTTCGGCACGCGCACCGTCATCCGCGACGTGCAAGGCGTTTCACTGGCGATGCCGTGGTATCACCGGCTTCCGGACTACGCCCGCCTGTTCCCCACCTACGGCCAGAATCTGATCGACCTGGCGGTCGGCCTCGCCGAGACCGACAAGCCGTTGGGCGTCATCGACGTAGGAGCCAACATCGGTGACTCCGCCAGGCAGCTCCTCGCCGAAGTCGACGCCCGCATCCTGTGCATCGAGGGAGACCCCGAATACCTGCCGTACCTGGAGCGCAACGTCGGGTCGGATGACCGCTGCGTGATCGAGTTCGGCCTGTTGCTCACCGACACTGCTACGGCCTCCGGTCTCGGTGCGGTCCGAAAGGGCGGCGACACCCGCTTCGCCCAGGGCGGCACCGGCGGGGCGGCCGCCGCGCTGACCGTGGCCGAGCTGCCGAACCGTCACCCCGAACTGCCGCCGATCAGGCTGGTCAAATCGGACACGGAAGGCTACGACACGATTCTGGTCCCGGCGCTCGCGCGAGCCTACGCGGATACCCGCCCATTGCTGTTCTTCGAGTATTACCCGGAGCTGACCCGGATGGCCGGGGTCCCGGACCCGACCGTGGTGTGGGGGGAGCTGCAGACCGCCGGGTACTCCTATGTGGGCATCTGGGACAACTTCGGCAGGCCGGTTCAGGCGCTGCCGATCGATGAGGTGCCGGCCACAGCCGCGGTGCTGGACAGGCGGTATGCCGAACGCGGATATCACTACTGGGACGTCGCGGTGGTGCACGCCGACGACGGCGCGGGCCGGGCCGTGCTGGACCGGCTCTTCGCCCCCGCCCGGTAACGGATAGCCACAGTCACCGCCGCTACCGGCATGCCTCCTCCTCACCGGCAGGGTTCTCCTCCGCGACTGCCGTACCAGGCACCCTTCCCGCGCCCTTCCCGCGCCCTTCCCGCGTTGACGGCCCGCGTCAGGTGCTAGCGTCGGTCCGTGTCTCGACAGGTCCGGATCGGTATCCTGGGCGCCGCTCGTATCGCCCCTTTGGCGCTTGTCAAACCCGCCAAGGGAAATGCCGAGGTTGTGGTGGCTGCGGTGGCAGCACGCGATACACCGCGTGCTCAGGCCTTCGCCGCCAAGCACGACATTGCCCGGGTACATGAAAGTTACGACGCGCTGATCAGCGACCCGGATCTCGACGCGGTGTACAACCCCTTGCCGAACAGCCTGCACGGTCGGTGGACCCGGGCGGCCTTGGCCGCCGGCAAGCACGTGCTGTGCGAGAAGCCGTTCACCGCCAACGCCGCCGAAGCGCGCGAGATCGCCGAACTGGCCGCGAATTCCGGTCACGTGGTGATGGAGGCATTCCACTATCGCTATCACCCGCTGACGCTGCGCGTTGAGGAAATCATCGCCTCGGGCGAACTGGGCAAGCTGATCCGGGTGGAGGGCAACCTGTGCTTCCCGCTGCCCAAGTTCTCCGACATCCGCTATAACTACTCGCTGGCCGGCGGTGCGACGATGGACGCCGGGTGCTATGCGGTCCACATGGTCCGCACCTTCGGCGGTTCGACCCCGGAAGTGGTTTCCGCGCAAGCGAAATTGCGCGATTCGCAGATCGACCGCGCCATGACGGCCGACTTGCGGTTCGCCGACGGACACACCGGCCGGGTGCGCTGCTCGATGTGGTCGACCGATCTGATGCAGATCAGTGCTCGCGTCGTCGGCGACAAAGGCGAGCTGCATGTGCTCAACCCGGTGTTGCCGCACTCTTACCATCGGCTCTCGGTTCGATCGGCCGACGGAAAACGGGTAGAGCGGTTCCCGCGCCGCGCCTCCTACGCGTATCAGCTCGACGCGTTCGCCGGCGCGGTGCTGCGCGGCGAACCGGTGAAGACCACCCCCGAAGACGCGATCGAGAACATGACCGTCATCGATGCGATCTACCGTGCTGCCGGCCTCCCACTTCGCAAGCCGGCCTGAGCGCTCATCCGGGCGTCTCGAATTGGCGTCACTGTCGTCGCGCAGTGTACGTTGTGCCACGTGGTTGCGTCCCGGCTTGTTGACTCTTTCCTCAGATTTGTCCCGGTGCCTCTGCTGATCAAGGCCGGGCTATTCGTGCGGTATGCCCCAAGTGATGTGCTGGACAAGCTCAACGGCCGTAGCGACCCGCTGGTCCCACCACGCCGGATGGTGGGCGGCGGGTCTCGAAACCCCGCGGCGCCCGGCCCATTTCGCGAATCTGGTGACGAGTTCTTGGGCCTGCTGCGCGACTACGGCCAGCTTGAACCGCACTACCGCGTCCTTGACATGGGTTGCGGAATGGGCCGTGTGGCTCGTCCGTTGACCACATTTCTCGACCCGGCCAAGGGGCGCTATGAGGGCTTCGACATCAATACCGCCGAAGTTCGCTGGTGTTCGGAGAACTACGCGTCGCATCCCAACTTCCGCTTCCAGCGCGCGGACATCTACAACAAGATGTACAACCCGAAGGGCACGGTGCAGGCCGAGAAGTTCACCTTCCCCTACCCCGACGCGAGTTTCGAGCTGGCCTTCGCGTCGTCGCTCTTCACCCACATGCCCATACCGCAGGTGGCTCGCTACCTCGCGGAGACTGCACGAGTACTTGCCCCCGGCGGGCGCGCGCTGCTCACCCTCTATGTGTGGAATCAGGAATCGCGGGAGCTGGTTGCGCAGGGCAAGTCGGCTCTGCCGTTTCGTCCACACGACGACCTGATCGTGATCACCCCATTCGTCCCCGAGGCGGCCATCGCACTTCCGCAGGAAGACTGGGATCAAGCCGTCCGCGACGCCGGCCTCGAACAGGTTGGTGATGTGTTGTGGGGAAGCTGGTGCGGCAGAACGGCTTCCACCGCCTACCAAGACATGGTTGTGCTGCGTAGGCCGGAGTGACCTTCGTTCATCACAGCTGCTCTTCGGCGCCCGTCCGGGTGTTGACCACCGGCGCCCCGCGCAGTGCAGCCAGCCGCTGTTCGCCGCGGAGGTAGGTGCGCCGGCCCTTGGCGTCCCGGGAATCGGCGAACTTCGACACCACGTAGCCTTCGGCGGCGGTGAGCGGCGTGAGGCCGTGGGGCAGGTCGGATCGGATGAAGTAGGCGTTGTTGCCCGCGCTGTTGCTGCCGACGAAGTCGTATCCCTTGGATCGGGCCAGGTCGCACAGCGCCGGCAGGGACGCGCCGAAATACAGATTGCCGAAGCGTCCCGCTCTGCTGAACTTCGGGTCGTACGGGACCGTGATCGCGCGCTCCGCCCCGAATACGCTGTTGTATTCGATGATGGCGATCCCGGGGCGCACCGCTGTCAGCCCGCGCCAGACCCAATAGTCGTTGCCGTCGATGTCGATGTGCAGAAGTCCGATGTCGCCTTCGAATCCGTGGTCCAGCATCAATTGGTCGATGTTCTCGGCGGTCACGACGGCGCAGACGCTCTGCAGATCGTGCAGCAGGGAAATCGTGTCGCGCCTGCTGGCATGGACTTTGCGTCTCGAGCTGTCCAGGACCAGCCCGCGCCAATTGTCGTTGAGCAAGAGAAATCTGGTGTTGGCCTCCTGGTAGCACCCCACCCCGAACTCGACGAACGTCTCACTGAGGCCCGGCAGGCGGTGGATCAGCCATTGGATGATCCCGTCGTCGCCGAACTGGCTGAACACCGAGAATTCCACGTCGGCGAACTCGTTGATCGATTCCAGCTCACGCACCCGCCAAGCCAATTGCCGTCCGATGAGCATGCGCTGCTTGGCCTCGCCGCTGCCTAACAACTCGGCCCACATAGCGATCTTGCTGAAAAGACTCACGTTGTCCTATCCGAGTCCTATCCGAGTCCTCCGGGTCCTATCCGGCCGGGTAAGTCGCCGAGATCGGCGTCACCGCGGCAGTTTTCGGCGTGTCGTCGCGGTGACGTCGGTGTCGCGGAGTACCGGCTCAGCACGCGAGCATTACGTCACCAGGCACGGCTGCCGCAATGCACGCAGTCATTTCCGTACCGCGCCGGCGTTGGCCCGATACCACGCGACCGTGGAGTCGATGCCCTCGCGCAGCGTGATCCGGGATTGCCAACCCGCCTCCCGTAACACCGACACATCCAACAGTTTGCGGGGCGTTCCGTCCGGTTTGGTTGGATCCCAGTCGGTTTCGCCGTTATAACCCACCGCGCCGGCCACCATCTGGGCGATCTCGCGCACGCTGTGGTCGACGCCGGTGCCCACGTTGACGGGATTGGGTCCGTCGAAGTGCTCCAGCAGGTACAGACATGCGCTCGCCAGATCGTCGACGTGCAACAGTTCGCGGCGCGGAGTTCCGGTGCCCCAGTTCGTCACCTTCGGCACGCCGCCGGCTCTGGCCTCCTCGTACCTGCGGATGAGCGCCGGCAGCAGGTGCGACGTGGACGCCGAGAAGTTGTCACCGGGTCCATACAGGTTGGTTGCCATCACAGAGATCCAGGCCAGGCCGTGTTGGCTGCGGACCGCCTGGACCTGAAGGAGGCCGGCGATCTTGGCGATCGCGTAGGTGTTGTTCGTCGGCTCCAGCGGGCCGGTGAGCAGCGCGCTTTCCTTGATGGGCTGCTCGGCGAACTTCGGATAGATGCAGGAGGAGCCGAGGAACAGCAGCCGCGGCACCCGCGCGGCCACCGCGGCGTCGAGCAGGTTGACCTGGATTTGCAGGTTTTCGGACAGGAAATCAGCAGGATAGGTGCTGTTGGCCAGGATGCCGCCAACCTTGGCCGCGGCGTCGATGATGACCTGAGGCCGCGACTCCATAATGAAGTCGAATGTCGCGGCCCGATCGGTCAGGTCGAGTTCCCGGTGGGAGCGCACCACAAGATTGGTGAATCCCTCGGCTTGAAATCTGCGCAACAGCGCGGACCCGGCCAGCCCGCGGTGTCCGGCGATATACACCGGAGCGGCACGGTCAAGGACGCCGGTGAAGGTGTTCATTCTGGTCCGCATGCCCGGTCGGTGAGCGTCGGCTTGTCGATCCACGGTTTACCTTCACACTCCAGCGCCGCGATGTCCGCGTCCACCATGATCCGCGCCAGTTCAGCGGTATGTATCGACGCCTTCCACCCCAGCGTTTGGGCGGCCTTGGTCGCGTCGCCAATCAGCGAATCCACCTCGGTGGGACGTAGATAGCGTTCGTCGAATCGCACGTGCTTCTCCCAGTCGAGCCCGCCATGGTCGAAGGCGGTCTGGGCGAACTCGCGCACCGTGTAGCCGCGTCCCGTCGCCAGCACGAAGTCTTCCGGTTCGGACGTCTGCAGCATCGCCCACATTCCGTCGACGTATTCGGGTGCATACCCCCAGTCGCGAACGGCGTCGAGGTTGCCCAGGTAGACATGCGACTCGAGACCGGCCTTGATCCGCGCCACGGCCCGGCTGATCTTTCGGGTCACGAACGTCTCACCGCGCCGCGGTGATTCGTGGTTGAACAAGATGCCGTTCACCGCGAACAGTCCGTACGCCTCTCGATAATTGCGCGTCACCCAGTACGAGTACACCTTTGCCGCGCCATAGGGCGATCGTGGGTAGAACGGCGTCTGCTCACTCTGCGGCGGCGGCGACGCGCCGAACATCTCCGACGAGGACGCCTGATAGAAGCGGCATTCCACTCGGGAAAGCCGAATGGCTTCGAGCAGCCGGATGGATCCCATGCCGGTGGTGTCGCCGGTGTGCACCGGTTCGTCAAAGCTGACGCGCACGTGCGACTGGGCCGCAAGGTTATACACCTCGTCGGGGTCGATGGTGCTGAGCAGCGTCACCAACCGGGTGCCGTCGGTGAGATCGCCGTAGTGCAAGAACAATCGCGCGTGCGGGTCGTGCCGGTCGACGTAGAGGTGATCGATCCGTGCCGTGTTGAACGTCGAAGCCCGGCGGATCAGCCCGTGAACCTCATATCCCTTGCTGAGCAACAATTCGGCGAGGTAGGAGCCGTCCTGGCCGGTGATTCCGGTGATCAGCGCGCGCTTCACCGGATTCCCGCTTCGGTTGGTGCCTGCTGGTCACCACATTTCCGGCATCCCATCGTGGCCGTCTCCACTTCTTGTTATGCCTTGGCCGCTGCGGCGGGGGTCGCCGTCAGCTTGATGCGGCGTGCGTTCGCAAGACCGTCCTCGTGCCCGCTTCAAAGTACAGGACATATTCGGCCGCGCGAATCAGGTTCCCGACCCTAGTTCCATTGACCGCGGCAGACAAGTTCTGACCGTGCCGGGCGGCGTCGTCCCGGCAATCGATCGCAGGGACGGGGTCGTCTGTCACCTCGCCGCGCCCTACGGTTGTTGGGGCAGAACACAGTTGCCCCTACCGCCCTTCGGTCGCGACGCCTCGGGCCGCGTTCTCGGGCCTGAGGTGCAACGCGGTGTGGACGTGCTGTGCGAACCCGTCGAAGTCGCGGCCCAAAGCATCGGCCAACCGCAGGGCGGCCTGCCGATAGCCGGTGTCACCGAGGGCCTGCCGCACGGCATCAGCCACCCGGCGGCTGCTGAGCCGTTCGGTTCGCAGCAGCATCCCGGCACCGGCGCGCTCGAGGGCCTCCATGTTCAGATGCTGGTCGAGGTTGCTGGCGATCCCGACCACCGGCACCCCGGCCAGCAAGGCCTGCTGCGTCGTCAGGCTGCCACCATTGCAGACCACCACCGCCGAACGGGCCGCGGCCGCCTCGCCCGGCAGATAGTCGGCCACGAACGCGTTGGCCGGCACGTTGCTCAGGTCGCTGCGATCGGCCGTGGCAGCGATCACCGTCACCGGCATATCAGCCAGCGCGTCCAGCACCACCTGCAACAGATTCGTGCCACCCGAACTGCCCAGGGTCGCATAGACGATCGGCCGGTCGGCCGGCAGCGAATCCCACCAGGGCGGCGGCCGCACCGCGGGCGACCACAGAACCGGACCCAGATACCGATGGTTGGCCGGCAGATCATAGGTCGGCACCAGCTCGGGCACGTCGGCGTAGAGCGTGTAGTCCCCGTCGGTGAAAATGCGGCACAGGTTCCACCCCAAAGTCGGCAACCCATGCCGGCGCCTTACCCAGTTGAGCGGCAGGCAGTAGAGGGCGAAGATCAGCGGGCGGTACAACCAGAACAGGAATGTGACCAGCCTGACGCCGAGCACCCGCGTCCACAGCGTGTCCGGCAGCGGAAACCGGCGGCGGGCGTAGGGACTCCAGTAGGCGTTCGCGATGGCGATATAGGGGATGCCGGCCAGCCGGGCGCTCGCCGAGAGCGACAGCCGGTTGTCGCCGACGACCAGGTCCGGCGCGATCTCGGCCAGCACCTTGCGGTCCTCCTCGACGTACCTACGCAACGTGCGCGTGTTGTAGAAGAGTCGGCCCTGAGCGATCTTGGCCAGCACCCGCTCGCTGGGGATGGTGTAGATCGGGTGGTGCTGAAACGGGAGCGGGCCCAGCAGCTTGTTGAATCGTGGGTCGCAGGCGAAGTGGACCTCGTAACGACTCGGGTCCAGCGACCGCGCCAGCATGTACGGCCGCACGACGTGGGACAGGGTCGCGGCTTCCCCGATGAACAGGATCCGCAACCTGCGGCCGCCAGGCTCAGAAACGTGCGGTTCGGTGCTCACCGATGCACCATCCTCATTCGCGCCCTCCAGACACCGCTCAACGACCCGACGCAACTCATGTTCCGTTCTCACGTCGTTGGCGACCGTTGATCGTTACCCCGGGGCCGCGGCCGTAGAGTACACGCCCGACGCATTCCCCGGAAAATCCGGGCAAACCGCGGACACCCGGCGGCCTGGCGCGGTCGGTGGCTCAGCCGGTCCGCAGATTTCGCTGCCAGCCGGTCGGTGACGTCACGCTGTCGGGCCCGAGGCGCAACGCGGTGTGGACGTGCTGTGCGAACCCGTCGAAGTCGCGCCCCAAGGCATCGGCGAGCCGCAGGGCGGCCTGCCGATAGCCGGCGTCACCGAGGGCCTGCTGCACGGCATCGGCCACCCGGCGGCGGCTGAGCCGTTCGGTTCGCAGCAGCATCCCGGCACCGGCGCGCTCGAGGGCCTCCATGTTCAGGTGCTGGTCGAGGTTGCTGGCGATCCCGACCACCGGCACCCCGGCCAGCAAGGCCTGCTGCGTCGTCAGGCTGCCGCCATTGCAGACCACCACCGCCGAACGGGCCGCGGCCGCCTCGCCCGGCAGATAGTCGGCCACGAACGCGTTGGCCGGCACGTTGCTCAGGTCGCTGCGATCGGCAGTGGCCGCGATCACCGTCACCGGCATATCAGCCAGCGCATCCAGCACCACCTGCAACAGATTCGTGCCGCCCGAACTGCCCAGGGTCGCATAGACGACCGGCCGGTCGGCCGGCAGCGAATCCCACCAGGGCGGCGGCCGCACCGCGGGCGACCACAGAACCGGACCCAGATACCGGTGGTTGGCCGGCAGATCATAGGTCGGCACCAGTTCGGGCACGTCGGCGTAGAGCGTGTAGTCACCGTCGGTGAAAATGCGGCACAGGTTCCACCCCAGAGTCGGCAACCCATGCCTGCGTCGGACCCAGTTGAGCGGCAGGCACTGAAGAGCGAACAGCAACGGGCGTTCCAGGCGGTACAGGATCCTGACCAGCCTGACGCCGAGCAGGCGCGTCCACAGCGTGTCCGGCAGCGGAAACCGGCGGCGGGCGTAGGGACTCCAGTAGGCGTTCGCGATGGCGATATAGGGGATGCCGGCCAGCCGGGCACTCGCCGAGAGGGAAACCCGAAGGTCGCCGACGACCAGGTCCGGCGCGATCTCGCCCAGCACCTTGCGGTCCTCCTCGACGTACCTGCGCAGCGTCCGTGCGGCGTAGAAACGGCCCTGGTTCAAGTTGCTGAGGAACCGCTCGCTGGGGATGGTGTGGATCGGGTGGTACGGAAAAGGCATCGGCCCCAGCAGCGGGTTGTACCGCGGGTCGCAGGCGAAGTGGACGTCGTAACGACTCGGGTCCAGCGAGCGGGCTAGCACGAACGGCCGCACGACATGGGCCAGGGTCACCGCCTCCGCGATGAACAGGATTCGCACCCTGCGGGCGGCAGGCTCGGGTGCGTTCGATGCGATGCTCATGCCCGCGTTCCTTCTCACGTCCCCGGCGACCGTTACACGTTACGCCGCACCCCGACGCCGTAGCGTACCCGCACGACGCCCCCCGCACTCGGGGAAATCCGAACAAATCCGAACAATGTGGGCCCAGGCCGTCGGGGCCGGCGGGGCCAGTGGGGCCGATCGCCGATCTGGGTGATGACATTGCGAATCCGAAAAATCCCGGCTGGCGTCGTCGACGACGACGGCAGTACCCGGCCAGGCGCGGCAACCCGGATCCGCGCGCTGCCGCCGAAAAGCCATGGCGCTTGGCGTGCCGACAGAGCTAATCTCGTTGCACGCCAGAGGTTTAAGAGCGGCGATGTCGTGTCGGAAGCAGCGGTTCCCAGGCGCCGGACGGAAACCTTGACATATCCCCCACTGGGGTATATCTGGCTCGAGTGGGCGCAGCCGCCCATATGATCGCCGCCGAATATGCAATCGAAGCGGAGGGCGGGGTGGCGGACAAAGTGCTAGCAGCGGTGGGCCATGCATTGGCGCTGGCGGGATCTATGACGTGGGAAATCTTGTGGGCGCTGTTCCTGGGCTTCGCGTTGTCGGCGATGGTGCAGGCCGTGGTGCGCCGCGAGACGATTGTGGCCCTGATGGGTGACGACAAGCCCCGCACATTGGCGGTAGCCGCCGGGCTGGGGGCCGCGTCGTCGTCGTGCTCGTATGCGGCAGTGGCGCTGGCGCGGTCGCTGTTTCGGAAAGGCGCGACTTCACCGCCGCCATCGCATTCGAGATCGGTTCCACCAATCTGGTCGTGGAGTTGGGCATCATCCTGGCGTTGTTGATGGGCTGGCAGTTCACCGCCGCGGAGTTCGTCGGCGGCCCGCTGATGATCATCGTGCTGGCCCTGTTGCTCCGGCTGTTCGTGCGCTCCCGGCTGATCGATGCCGCCCGTGAGCAGGCCGACCGCGGACTCGCCGGCTCCATGGAAGGTCACGCCGCCATGGATATGTCGGTCGGCGGAGAAGGCTCGTTTTGGCGGCGGCTGTTTTCCGGGCGGGCCCTTACCTCGGTCTCGCACGTGTTCGTCATGGAGTGGGCGGCGATTCTGCGGGACCTGATCGTGGGCCTGCTGATCGCCGGAGCCATCGCGGCGTGGGTTCCCGAAACCTTTTGGCAGCACTTCTTTTTGACTGACCATCCGGTCTGGTCGGCGCTGTGGGGACCGATCGTCGGCCCGTTGCGAGTGAGTGATCTTTAGTGGTCACGCGACTCGCACCCCATTTCGGGGTTGTTCGGCAGCCTTGCGGCTGCGTCCCTTCCGCGCTTCACAGCCACCGGCCGGGCCAGGCCCGGTCTTACGGTCGGCTCCACGCTTGACGGCGGCCCCAACTGGGCCGACGACGCTAATGGTGTCCTCGTAGCGTGCGAGGTTGATCGCGGCGTTGTCATCACGTTGGTGTG
>NZ_UPHQ01000084.1 GCF_900566055.1 Mycobacterium innocens | reverse complement strand
CGATCGATTGACTCCAACTCGAACACCACATGCTCGGACAAGACATCGGCGGCGGTGCGGGGTAGCGTCATTACAGGCTCCGGTTCGGGACGAGGACCCAAATCCCGGGTCCCTCAACCGCTCACAGCAGCGGTCACACATTCTGGTGGCATCAGCATGCCACCGATTACGTCCCAGCCGGAGCCCCCAACTCAGCAGCCCACCGCTGGCACGGTTCCACAGGTTGGGGCGCAGCCCCGGTAGGGTTGGCGGGTGGTTGTCTGCGCGCAGTGGGTCGGGGGTTTTCGGTGATGGTGTTTGCGGTGCAGCCGGCTGTGGGGCGGCGTTTGAGGGCATCGCTGGTGAGCATGCCGCGGGGCGCGGGGTGTTTTCTGATGCCTGATCGGTGGCCGGCGCGACAATGGCGGTGGTTGGTGAGGCGATGCGCGCGGCGGCCCTGACCCGGTAGCGGTTAGCGCGGATTTCCGGGTAGTTGGTTCGGCGCAACTGCCGGCGCCTGGGCGAAGGCCCTGACCTGCGGTTTGTTTGTTGTCTCGGTGCGGCCTTGCCGAGAGTTATTGTGGTTATCTACCTGTCATTCTAGGGATATCCTGATCGTCAGCGTGATGAGATCTTCGGGAGAATGACTGAAGAATCATCCCGTGATACGGCGAAGTCGCTGCAGCTCAAGACTTTCCGTATCGGCGTGTCGCCGTATCGGCGTGCCAAGTAGAACGGGTAAAATTGTCGTGTGCCAGCCAGATCGCCACAACAGCGGGAGGTGCGGGCGTTCACCACGCCGGAGCAGCTAAACCACCGCCGCTACGAGGCGCTGCGCGCGTTCTTCGTCGACGGCCTGTCCTACGCCGAGGCCGGCGAGCGGTTCGGCTACACCCGCTGGGCAATGATCAACCTGGTGCGCGACTACCGGGCCGGGAAGCTGGAATTGTTCGCCCCGCCCCGCAAGCCCGGCCCCGCGCCGGGCACCGCGCCGGCCAAGCAGCGCGTCCGCGCCCGGGTGATCGAGCTGCGCCGCGAGGGCCTGTCCACCTACGAGATCTCCGCGCGGCTGGCCAGCGAGGGCACCCCGCTGAACCGCACCAGTGTCGGCGAAATCCTCGCCGAGGAAGGCTTCGGGCGGCTGTTGCGCCACCCCGAGCCGGTGGCCAGCACCAGCCCGGCCACCCCCGGACGCGACACCCGACTGCCCCGCGCCGCGCGGCTGGACTTCGAATCCTGGCCCGCCACCGTGGAAACCGGCAAGGCCGGGCTGCTGCTGCTCATTCCGGATCTGGTCGCGCTGGGCCTGCCCGAGCTGATCGGCAAGGCCGGCTATCCCGGCACCCGGGTGGTGCCGGCGATCTCCTGGCTGCTGTCGCTGCTGGCGCTGAAACTGACCCGCACCCGCCGCGTGTCCCACGTCGATGACCTGCTGCTGGCCGATCCGGCCGCATCCCTGTTCGCCGGGCTTGGCATCCTGCCGAAGAAGTCCGCGCTCACCGACTACTCCTACCGCACCGGCCACGATCACCAGCGCCGCTTCCTGGCCGCCCTCGACCAGCAGATGATCCACGCCGGGCTCGCCACCGCCGAGAACGCGATCTTCGACCTGGACTTTCACGCCGTCATGCATTGGGGCCACGACCCCGCCCTAGAAAAGCACTACGTGCCCACCCGATCCCAACGCGCCCGCTCCGTGCTCACCTTCTTCGCCCAGGACACCGGCACCCACAACCTGGTCTACGCCAACGCCGACGTTTCCAAAGCCGGCCAGGCGCGCGAGGTGATCGCGTTCTGCAACCACTGGAAAGCCGCCTCCGGCAACGATCCCCGCATGCTGATCATCGATCAGAAGGTCACCACCCATGCCGTGCTCGGCGAACTCGACGACCGCGGCGTCACCTTTTTCACCCTGCGCATGCGCTCGGCCGCGCTGATGAAGCAGATCGACGCGCTCACCGGCACCGATTTCAACACCATCACCCTCGACCGGCCCGGTCGGCACAACCGGCCGAAAGTGCACGAGGCCACCGGAATTCGGCTCACCGGCTACCCCGGCACCGTGCGCCAACTCGTCGTCACCGGGCTCGGCCGCGACGCACCGACTGTCCTGATCACCAACGACCACGACCTCACGGCCAAGGCGCTCATCGAGCACTACGCGCGGCGGATGACCATCGAACAGCGCCTCGCCGAGATCATCCAAGCCTTCCACGCCGACGCGCTCTCCTCGGCGGTCAACCTCAACGCCGACCTCGACATCATGCTCTGCGTGCTCGCCCAAGCCCTCACCGCCGCGCTGCGCGCCCGCCTGCCCGGCTACGCCACCGTCACCCCCGACGTGGTTCAACGCCGCTTCCTCGAAACCCCCGGCCAGATCACCACCAGCGGCGACACCATCACCGTCCGCCTCGACCGGCGCGCCTACAG
Source organism: Mycobacterium innocens (assembly GCF_900566055.1). Classification (GTDB taxonomy): domain Bacteria; phylum Actinomycetota; class Actinomycetes; order Mycobacteriales; family Mycobacteriaceae; genus Mycobacterium; species Mycobacterium innocens. Next base: position 13,877 of record NZ_UPHQ01000084.1, on the reverse strand, counting down.
CCCCGTCCTACGGCAAGCCGACCTCCCTCACCACACCCGAGTCCCCTGGTGGGGAAACCGAACCCTACGCTTCGAATTCAGCTGAAAAGTTGCGTCGAACCTCCTGCGTGGAAATCCGCGTTAGCGGGTTGTGGTGGTGCATCCCTGGTCGGCGTTTAGCCCGGAGGTCAACTACACGGCGTTGGCCTCGGGGTCTGGTCCGGCCCCGACGTTGGCCTATGCCGAAACCTTGAGCGCGCAGGCGGCGCAGGTGCAGGCGGTGGTGGCGGCCTCGACAGCCAATGCGGCAGCCACCTATGGCACCACCTGGCGCGGAGCGGGGGCTTCGGCTTCGGCGGTCGCCCAGGCCGCGTTGGATACCCAGCATGAGCTGCTGGCAGCGGCGCTGCTGGAGAAGGCATCCCATGTCGCGGCGGCGGCCGGTGCCCATCAAAGCGCGGTGGCCTCGATGGTCACCGCGCAGCAGGCAGAGGCCAATCGACGCGATGAGGCCACCGCCCAGCAGCTCAACCCGCTGGTGTGGGGGGCATTGACCCCGCAGATCGCGGCATTGAACCTGGAGTACTACGGGCAGATGTGGCCCCGCAACGCGGCTGCGGGCGCGGCCTACGGGGCCGCGTTGCGCGCGGCCGCGACGGCGATCATGGTGCCGTTTCCGCCAGCGGTGTCCGGGGGCAAACCGACTGCCGTAGCGGCGGGGCTGACCGAAACCGCGGCCCTCAGCGCGGCCGGGACAACCCTGCAGGCCAGCGAGCAAGCCACCCACGCAGTCATCCCCCCGGCGATGGCCGCCCCACAGGCCGCTGCCGCGGCGATACAACGTGCAGCCCCATCAGCCAGCGCACCGGATTCACCGCCAACACCACCGAATACCGCCGCGTTGGCGGGCACCCAACCCCCTGGCCACACGACTGGGGTGCCGCGCGCCCCGGTGGGGATGTTCGCGCCGCGCTCGCCGGCCGGGCCGCTTGCCGCGCCGACAGCGCCCACCCCCGGCGGCGATGGGCTGGCCTCGTCGCAACTCGCGGAGGCGCTGCAGACCCGCGCTGGCACCCTGACCCCGCCGACGGGATCACACCCGGGGTCAGCTGGTGCGGTCAGCGGCTATCCCGGTGCGGGAGCAACCAGCTACATTCGGCCCACCGGTGACGGTTTCAGCCCGCCAGCGGTGAAGCGACCCGGTATCGGCGCACCCGCCGGCATGCTCACCACCGCTACGTTGCACAGTCCGGTCACCGCCGGGCCCCGCTCGACGGTGCAGCCGTTGGCCTACGTCCACCCACAGCCACCCCGACCCAGCGGCCCGTCCTCACCCTCGCCCCTACTCGACCCCGGCGACACCGCCCACACCCTCAACTCCCCACCCCAACCTCCGGCATCCCCACCATCGCCGCCCCACCCGGCTACACCACCTGGCGACGCACCCGGTCCCTCCACCGGTAGCGACGGTCCTAACGGCTCCGGGAGCCCCGGCGCCCAGATGCTGGACCAAGGAGCGGGCCCGGCACCCCAAGCGCCACCAATGCTGCCACCGCTTGCTCCGCAACCACCGATTCCGCCGCCACCGTCTCCGCCGCCGGGCAAACCACCGCTTGGGCAGCCCCCCATTCCGCCCTGGGCCAGCCCACCGCCACCGCCATCGCTGCAAGCGACGCGAGACGCCTACAACAAGTTGACAAGCGACATCGACCACCACAATCTAAATCCGCCCAACCCTTCCGATTGGAACGCGGTTCAGGCTTATAACCAAGAAGCCTGGTATTACAACACCCTGAAGGCCCAGCTCGAGCGCCAATTAGATGCGGCCAACGCACAATACACGCCCGCCAACGACGCCAAACCCGCCGACATCCCATACTGGACACAACCCGCACCACAACAACCAAGGCAAGGACCGCCCAAGACGGGAACTGGCCCGCAAACTGTCGACGAAATCCCATTGCAGACCGACCTTGGTCAAATCGAACGCAAGTATTATCATGCAAAAGATTTTGGCGTGACAGATTCCCGCGGGCGCGCCGGATTCGACGTGTTCGACCGAGCTGTGAAACAAGTAGTAAATGATCCTGCTACCATGCATATCCAGGGCACCTACCGTGGTCAGCCTGCTATAATAAACTATAATCCGAAGTCCGGATTGTGTGTCATTCAGACTCCGGATGGAAGATCTATATCGGGCTGGAGATTAAGTTCTGAACAAGCTGCATATGTGCTGAACGAGGGGAAGTTGGGCGGCGATTGATGTTTCGCGACAGTGCATCGGTTGAGCGTATGATTGCAAAATATCGAGACCCGATATTTAGATTCATCAATCGTGAGATAACAGCTCCAGAGTTTCAATCATTGTACTTTATGGTATTCAAGAACGACGGAGATCAAGTTCCTGGCACGGAATTCAAGATACTCGACAGATTATTCGCCGATGTCGACGACTACACCGCGGATCCCGGGTTACGGGAGAGGGCGGGCGGTTTAGATGATGAACAGTTGCGAACTTGTGCGCGTGAAGCCTACCGAAAGCTGTACGAGGTCTAGCACCACCTAGAAGGTTTCACGCGCCAGATCGGGACGTTCTTCCATGCTTTTTTTCGCAAATGACGCAGATTGTGTGGCAACGCAACACGTTTCGCGCGTCCAATCCCGCGTCGGCAACAACTCCAGGGTTCCTGGTGGCGGGGCTGAACGGGAGGCGGGACCACCCGCCCGCCCAAAAGGTCCGACCTGAGCGGGAATCCGATAACCCGACTCGCCCGGAGGTTCTGGTCTCGGTGCCCGACCCACGCGAAAGCCGGGGCAGCACTCCGCGACACTCGGGGGTACCGACCACCCTGATCGCCAGCGCATTGAGGCGACCATCTGCAAGAACCACCAATTGGACGGTGCGCCGGGGGACTCGGGGCCGGCTTCACGAACCACCGCGCAACGCCCGCTCGGCCCGCTGCAGGCTCTGGTCGATCAACCGGTCGACGGCTCCGAGATAGGTAGCCGAAGCTTCCGTTCCGGCCAAATCGGCGATCGCCCGTTGCTCCCCCAGAACATCTGCCGTGCTGAGTGTCTGGGCCATCTGGGCGGCGTGTATCTGCAGCCCGGCCAGCAGTTCGCCGCATTGGGAGCCCGCGACCACGGTACGCCGGGCCAGGGTACGCAGGGTGTCCCATTCGACGTGCCAAGAGCCATCGGGACGTTCGTCGTTGGCCAGTGCCGCGGCGGTGTGCAGGGTGGCGGCCAAATGCGGCGCGGCCACTGCGGCCCGGCGAATCAGGATGGACAGCATCGGATTACGCTTATGCGGCATCGACGAGGACATGCCGCGCGGTCCACCGACGGGCTCCCCCAGTTCGGCGATCTCGGGACGAACCAAAGTGACGACGTCGGCGGCGATCCGCCCCCAGCAGTCGGTGCACCCGACCAGAGCGTCACCGGCGGTGGTGACCGGCGTCCGCGTGGTGTGCCACGGTGACCGCACCCGAAGCCCCAAAGTGGTTGCGGCGCTGCGTACCACACGCTCCGCCAATTCCGCCGGCTCCGTCGTGGCGGTGAGCAGAGAGGCCAATTCGGTCGTGGCCGACCAGGTTCCGACAGCGCCGCCGAACTGAGCCGGGGTGACCAGTGCACCGAGCCGCCGATAGGCGTCGACGACGCCGTTGAGCCAGACCGCGGCCTTGGCGCCAAACGTGGTGGGCGCCGCGTGCTGGGTCAGGGTGCGGGCCACCATCGGTGTGCCCCGATGCGTCCTGGCCAGCGCCGACAGCGTCGTAATCTGTTGCGCCAATTGCGTTATCAAGTGGTCGGCGACGGAACGCATTCCCAGCATCAGGCTGGTGTCGAGGACGTCCTGGCTGGTCAGTCCGCGGTGGATCCACGGCGCAACGACCGGCAGGGCGCGATCTCGTAGCAGCGACACCAACCCGATGACCGGGTTCCCGCCGTCCTCGGCGGTGACCGCAAGCAGCTCGCAGTCGTGCTCGCCCACCAGGTGCCACAGGTCCGCCCCGGCCCGGTCGATGGGCGCCAGTCCGGCGTCGGCCAGTGCCCCCAGCCAGGCGGATTCCACCGCCACCATCGACCGCAGCAGCGACTCGTCGCTCAGGTAGTCGCCGGCCCGCTGGTCGCCGGGCCACAACAGGTTGGTCATCGCATGTCGTCTCGGTACGTCAGGAACACGGTTTCGGAAGGGCCCTGCAGGTGGATGTCGAAACGGTATCCGACACGGCCCGAATCATTTTCGTCGACGCACAGCAGCGTGGCGCGCCGCGGTGTGTCGACTCGGGCCAACAGCTGATCACCCTCCAGATCAGGAGACGGCAGGTAGGCGCGGGTGAACAGCCGGTGCAACAAGCCCCGGGCGAAGACGGCGATCGCGAAAAACGGCGCCCGGCCGTCGACCGAGCCGGGTGCCACGGTGGTGAACCGGTAATGTCCGTCCGCGTCGGTCGCGGCCCGGCCGAATCCGGTGAACTCAGCCAACCCGGCACCCGCACGCCGTAACGAGCCGGCCTGTCGTGGAATGCGACCGTCACCGTCGGCCTGCCAGAGTTCGAGCAGGGCGTCGGGAACGCCGGCGCCGGCGCCGTCGTAGACCGTGCCGTGTAACCGGATAGCGTCGGGATGCTCATCGGCGACCAGCTGGCTGTCGCCGGGATACGACAACGCGATGCCGAAGAACGGCCCGACGGTTTGCCCTGGGGTGCAGGCCAATTCAGCCATCGCTTAGCGGTCCTCGGTCCAGGTCCGGCAGCTGCCCGACACCACGATGTCCCACCGGTAGCCGGTCGCGTACTCGGGCTCGGTGAGGCCATGGTCGTAGGTAGCCAGCAACCGTTGGCGGACAACGGGTTCCATGATCGACTGGAAGATCGGATCCAATCCCAGGAACGGATCGCCCGGGAAGTACATCTGGGTGACCAGGCGTTGGCTGAACGCCGTCCCGAAGACCGAGAAGTGAATGTGCGCGGGCCGCCAGGCGTTGTGATGGTTGCGCCACGGATAGGGGCCGGGCTTGATGGTGACAAAACGGTATGAGCCGTCGGGACCGTTCAGGCAGCGGCCGACGCCGGTGAAATTGGGGTCCAGCGGGGCGGGATGCTGGTCGCCGTGGTGGCGATAGCGGCCGCCGGCGTTGGCTTGCCAGATCTCCACCAGCTGGCCGGCCACCGGTCTGCCGCCTCCGTCGAGGACCCGGCCTGCCACGATGCAGCGCTCCCCGATCGGTTCGCCGGGATGACCTGCCGTTAGGTCGGCATCGAGCGGCCCGACATCCCGCTCGCCGAAGCACGGCACCCGGCGCTCGACCCCCTCGGGGTCGACGGACAGCAGGGCGCGTTCGGGATGGCGCAGCACACTGCTGCGATACGGCGGATAGTCAAGGCGGGGCTGGGTCTCTGCCCCGCCGGCGCGCTGGTATTCGGCTGCGATGGCATTGATTTCCGACGTGATGTCGGCTTGGGACGCGATGCGCTGCGGTGCGGCATTCACGAAGCGTGAGGCTACTCGCAATAGGCACCCCGGACCTACGGGGCTAGCGTTACCGCCATGCCGCGTGACTACGTCTACGACCAGGGATTCTCACAGGAACGGACCCGGTTGGCCGGCATCGAAAGCCTGTGGGACCCGGGGACGGAAGCCTTGTTGGACGACCTCGGTATCGGCGGCGGCTCGCTGCTGCAGTGGATGAGCGGCCGCGGTGCCGCGGTGGTAGCCGTCGACATCGATACCCGCTTCATCGACCCGCTGGCCGGCGACACGATCGACGTCCGCCGCCTCGACATCAGGACCGACGAGCTTCCCCAGGGTGAGTTCGACTTGGTGCATTCCCGGCTGGTGCTGGAACACCTGCCGGACCGCCGGCAGATCATCGGCCGGCTGGCCGCGGCGCTACGGCCCGGCGGATGGATGGTCATCGAGGACTACGACTGGACCGCCTTCGGCTTTGAGGGGGCTGGCGCAGAACTCGACCGGGTAACCGAGGCGATCCTGTCCTTCATGCAGCGGTCCGGCTTCGAACCGCATTACGGCCGCCAGGTCGTCGCCGACCTGGCCGCCGCCGGGCTCACCGAGGTCCGCGGTGACGGCCGTGCTCGGGTAATCGATTCCGCCACGCCGGGTTTCGACTTCTTCAGGTTGTCCTTCGAGAGCCTGCGCGACGCCGTCGTCGATGCGGGGCTCATTTCCCCCGAGGACGCCGATGTGGCCGCGGCACGCTTCGGCGAGGACATCCGCGTCTTCACCCCGATCATGATGGCCGGAATCGGCCGCCGGTAATCGGCTGGGCGACGCTACAGGCTTCGGACCAGCGCGGCCCTGCCCTTGGTACGGAGCTTGTACAGGGCAGATCCGCGGTATTGCTCCATGCGTGCGGCCATCTTCTCGCCCAGTTCCTCGAGTTCGGCGTCGGTGATCTTCACCTCGGGAGGAGCGGGGATCATGTCGCGTTCCTCTTCGTCGGCGTGTGCTTCGAGGACGGTCTTGAAGGAGTTCCATTCGTCTTCGTACCCGGGTGCGCTCCGGGGCGTGCGCAACAGTACCGAAAGTTGGTCGATCACCTGACGATGCTGGGCGTGAGCCACCCCGATCAGCTTGGTGGCCGCTGACAGCGCCGGGTAATAGAGGTCGTCCTCGATGCGGAAGTGAATGTCCAGCTCGATCAGCAACTCGTCGAACAGCGTATGGCGCTCTTCGCTGTTCACCGGCGCCTCGCTGATCTTGCGGCCGAGCCCCTTGATCACCACGTGGTGTTCTTTGAGCACTTCGTAAGCGTTCACTTCGCAATCCCTTCCGACGCGGGGAGACCTTCATGGCCGTCGCCAAGCACTTCCACCATTCCGTCGACCAGCCGGGCCTCATAACAGGGCAGCGGAGCCGCCGACGGCCCGCGCAACACCTCACCGGACTCCAGCGCGAACCGCGAGCCGTGCCACGGGCACACCAGCCGGCTGCGATCGATCCAGCCGTCGGCCATCGGTGCGGCCAGGTGCGGGCAGAACTCACCGAACGCCGACACCTCGCCCGGCTTGGTTTGACACACCACCAGCCCCACTCCGTCGACCTCGACGCGAACCGGCTTGCCGTTCAACGAGCTCGCGGGCAATACCGGTGTCCACTCTTTGGTGCGCAGCCGCCCACCCGATTGGTCGATCCCGATGCCGGACTCGAACACCAGCGCCCCGCCGAGGTAGGCGCCGCCGACGGTGATGGCGTAGCCCAGCGCGCTGGCTGCGATCCCGCGAAGGTGGTGGCCGCGGCGGCGGTCCACCCACGACATCACGTACAGGGCGGTCGCAGCCGTGTTCACCAAACCGTGCACCAGGCCCACCCGGCGGTCCTCTTCGTGGGTGTGCTGCCAGTCGGCAATCCCGGTGACAGCCGAGCCGACGCTCGCCGCAATGCCCAACCCCAGTGCGCGGCTAGCAAACCGTGATGCGTCCAGCACCTCCGAGGCAGGCCGGCCGGGCAGCACGCTGAGGGCGTCCAGCGCCACCGTGGTGCCGAGCGCTCCACTGGCAAACGAGGTCAGCGGTGGATGCACCGGGTGCCCCAGCCATACGCCGTTCAAGGCGTTGGTGACGCGGTCGCGTGCCCCGCCCAGCGCGTTGACACCGAAGCTGATCAGGTGCTCCAGTCGATAGCTGGGCCGATCCAGCCACTCTTGGCGCCCAATTGCGGCCAGCATCGGCGATCCGAATTAATGCGGCTGCCGATCTCGAGGCCGCTGCACATGACGCCAGTCCTTCCCCATTGAGAGACTCAGACAGACTCAGCCAGACGGTGACGCGCATCAAGCGAACCCGCCCCCGCACACACCAGCTACCAACGTGTCCACGCGGCACATCTCCACAACGCTTTGACAAGTGTGAAGTGGCTGTGAATCAGCCTCGGGCCTCCTGTGCGGTCGCTGACACCGTCGACACCGATTGACCGCCGCAGCGTCCTCAGGGATTCTGGTAACCAGAATAGAGTTCTGTAATACAGAGTATGTGAGATGGGGTTGGGATTGGCCGATCACGGTGCTGCCCTCCACGGTGTTACCGGCGCCGTGCGCCGGGGGATGATTCCCGCCCACATCTACAACGACAAAGAGCTGTTCGACTTGGAAAAGGAGCGGCTGTTCGGCCGCACGTGGATGTTCATGGCCCACGAATCGGAGATCCCGCAGGAGGGCGACTACGTCGTGCGCCGGGTGCTCGACGATTCGTTCATCATCGCCCGCGACTCCGATGGCGCGGTGCGCGCGATGTTCAATATGTGCCTGCACCGCGGCATGCAGCTGTGCCGCGCGGAGATGGGCAATGCCTCCAATTTCCGCTGCCCCTACCACGGCTGGACATACCGCAACGACGGCCGGCTCCCGGGCTGCCGTTCCATCGGGAGGCGTACGGCGGCGACGCGGGGTTTCCGAAGGGCCAAACCCTATTACCCGCACCGAATTTAGCCAGCTACAACGGTTTGATCTTCGTCAGCTTGGACGCGCGCGCCGAACAGCTCGAGGACTACCTCGGCGACTTCCGGTTCTACCTGGACTACTACACCAAGCAGAGCGCCGGTGGGTTGGAGGTGCGCGGACCACAGCGCTGGCGGATCAAGGCCAACTGGAAGATCGGCGCCGAGAATTTCGCCGGCGACATGTACCACACCCCACACACCCATGCCTCGATCGTCGAGATCGGGTTGTTCTGCGAGCCCAAGGCGCACAAGCGCAAGGACGGCGCCACCTACTGGGCACATCGCGGGGGCGGAACCACCTACAAACTTCCGCCCGGCAGCTTCGAAGAACGCATGCGCTATGTCGGCTACCCCGACGACATGATCGACCGGATGAAAGGCGTCTGGACGAACCGGCAACAGCGGGTCATCGGCGACGATGGCTTCATGTTCTCGGCCGCCACCTGCTTTCCCAACCTGAGTTTCGTACACAACTGGCCCAAGCTGCCGGGCGGCGATCCCGGGAATGAAGAGGTGCTGCCCTTCATCTCGATCCGCCAGTGGCAGCCCATCAGCGAGAACGAAACCGAGGTGTGCTCATGGTTCGCGGTGGACGCCGCCGCGCCCGCGCAGTACAAGCAAGCCTCCTACCGGGCCTATTTGATGTGCTTCGGGTCGACCGGCATGTTCGAGCAGGACGACGTGGAGAACTGGGTCTCGCTGACCACCACCGCCGGCGGGACGATGGCACGTCGGCTGCTGCTGAACAGCCGGATGGGCCTGCTGTCCGACGACCGGCCCGTCGTCGAGGCGCTGCCGGCCGAGGCTTTTCACGGCCCGGGATGCGCTCAGGTCGGCTACAACGAGTACAACCAGCGCGAGCTGCTCAAGCTTTGGGCCGCGTACCTGTCATGAGAAACTCCCTGCCGTTCAACGATATTCGTCATCTCCAGGCACACCGGTTCCTGGTGGACGAGGCCTATCTGCTGGACGCCCAGCGGTATGAGGAATGGCTGGACACCATGACCGACGACATTCGTTACGTCATGCCGGTGCGCGTCACCACCGCCCGTGGCGCCGGGTTCGACACCTCACCGGGGATGGCTCATTTCGACGAGGACAAGTACTCGCTCACTCAACGGGTGGCGCGTTTTGCCACCGAGCACGCCTGGACCGAGGATCCCCCGTCGCGGCTGCGGCATTTCATCACCAACGTGCGCACCTTCGCCGGCGCAGACTCCGAGCATGTGATCGTCGAATCGGCCGAGTTGCTGTTCCGCAGTCGCGGCGACGTCAACGAAAGCGCGTTGTTGTCCTGCGGTCGTAAGGATGTGCTGCGCTGGTGTGAGAATCCGGAAAACACCTGGAAGTTGGCCCGTCGCACCATTATTGCCGACGAGTCGGTGTTACGAATGCAGAACCTGGCGGTGTTCCTGTGAATCCCGTCGGTGAGCCCATCACCGTGGCAAACGAATTCACCGAGGTCGTGGTTCAGCGCGTCGACACGCGCAACGGCTCCCGACTGCTGATCACCGCACCCAGAACCGGACAGTCGATCAGTCTGGACGCGCTCGAAGTGGAGGCGCTCGCCTGGCAGAACCCCCGTACGCTGGCGGCCATGGTCGGCAAGTCCCGCGCTCCATTGCTGCCCGACGAGCCGGAGGGATGCGATGACGGGCTGGCTTGACGGCAAGCGCGCGCTCGTGGTGGGCGCCGGCTCGGGAATCGGCCGCGCCGTCGTCGACGCATTTCGTACCGATGGCGCGAAAGTCGCTGTGCTGGAACTCGATAGCGGAAAGTGCGCGAGGTTGCGTCAGGAACTTCCAGACGTGCCGGTGGTCGAGGGTGACGCCACCACCCGGGCGGCCAATGACCGTGCGGTCACGACGGCCGTGGACGCGTTCGGCGGTCTCGACACTCTGGTCAACTGCGTCGGCGTCTTCGACTTCTATCAGGGTGTCGACGATATCGACGCCGACGTCCTTGCGGCGGCCTTCGACGAGATGTTTCGCACCAATGTGCTGAGCCAGCTGCAGTCGGTGAAGGCCGCGGTGTCGGCGTTGCAGGCCCAAACCGGGTCCTCGATTGTGCTGACCGAGTCGACATCGTCGTTCTACCCCGGACGCGGCGGGGTGCTGTACGTGTCGTCGAAGTTCGCCGTGCGCGGGCTGGTTGCCTCGCTGGCATACGAATTAGCGCCGCGGATTCGGGTCAACGGGGTGGCACCGGGCGGCACGCTGGACACCGACCTGCGCGGTCTCGCCAGCCTGGGGCTGGATGGCGTGCGCCTCGACTCTCCCGACAGGGCAAGCGATTTGGCCGCGCGAGTGCCGCTCAACGTCGCACTCACTGGGCACGACCATGCGTGGAGTTTCGTGTTCCTGGCCTCCGACCGCTCCCGCGGCATCACCGGTGAAACCATCCACCCCGACGGCGGATTCGGCTTGCGGGACCGCCATGACGCTTGACCCGCAGCGCACTCTGCTGGCCCTGGGCTGCCGGGTGGCCGCGGCGCGCGGCCTGGCTGACGGCATCCTCGGCCACCTGAGTTTGCGAATCGACGACGATAGGTTGCTGATCCGGTGCCGCAGCGATACCGACACCGGGATGGCATTCACCCGGCCCAACGACATCCGGCATGTCCGGTTAGACGGAACCGCTGGTGCCGCAGGCGAACTCGACGGATACCGGGTCCCCAACGAACTATCCATTCACGTCGAGACCATGCTGGCAAACCCGGCATATCGGGCAGTCGCGCACTTACACCCTCCGGCCGTCGTCGCCGCCGACCTGGCCGGCATCACGCTGCGGCCGATCTACGGCGCCTACGACATTCCCGGCGCGCGGCTCGCGCGCGGCGGCGTGCCCGTCTACGAACGCGCCGTGCTGATCCGCTCCGCACAGCTGGGCAAGGAGATGGTGGCCGCCATGCGCGGTCGGCCGGTGGTGATCTGCCGCGGACACGGAATCACCAGCGCGGCCGCCAGTGTCGAGCAGGCCGTGCTGCAGGCGATCAGCCTCGACGCGCTGGCCCGAATGTCGTTGCGGGTCAGGGCTGTCGCCGGCGCTCTGCGCGACATCGACGACGCCGACTGGGATGACTTGCCGGACTTGGGATCTGGATTCAACGTCGAGGCGGCCTGGCGACACGAGGTCGCCCGGTTGGGTGTTCAGGCTAGCTGATCGCCAATCTGTTTTGCCGCTTTGGCAAGTACTGCGGCGAACGAGGAGTACTGGGACTTGTCCAGCCGATGGTGCGGAGCCGCGGCGTTGAGCGCAAGCCGCAAACCTGGTGCCTTGGTGGGAATCGGTACCGCAACCGACACCACGCCCTCCTCACTCTCCTCGCGGTTGACGGCATAACCCGATTCGCGGATGCGGGAAAGCTCGGCCTCCAGCTGGGTGCGGCTGCCGATCGAATGGTCGGTGATGCGCTGCAGTACCTCATGTGGAAGTAGTTGTCGTAGTTCAGGTTCCGGGAGTTGGGCCAGCAGCACCTTGCCCGTCGACGTGCAATGCGCCGGCATCGTACGGCCCAGCCGGGAAGCCACCCTTACCGCCGCCGGACCTTCGACTGCGGCCACGAACCGAACGCTGGCTCCGTCCAGCATGCCGACGTGAATCGTTTCTCGCAAACGCTCGCTGAGACCGCGCATGATGGGCATGGCGGCTCCCTGGATATCGATACGGCTGAAGATGGAAAACGCCACGCTGGTCAACGCCGGACCAGGCAGGTACGCCTTCGATACCGGGTCTTGGCGCACGAAGCCCCGATAGGTCAGCATCGCCAGCAGCCGGTGCGCGGTGGACGACGCCACACCCAGATACCGGGTCGCCTCACTCAACCGGATCTCGGGGCGTTCACCGAGCAGCAACAGCAGCTTCAGCGCATTGTCGACCGATTCGATCGGGTATTGCGGCACAAACGAATCGGCGGCCGGCATGCCCGTCGTGCGCTGCCTTTTCGTCGGCATGACAGTGACGTTATCAGCGCACCGTCACACAATCGTCCCGGGCAAACCGTTGCTGCCGGGCACACCCAAGTTGCCGGTGAACCCGGAGTTGCCGCCCGGACCACCGGCCGCACCACCTTGGCCGCCTTGCCCGCCCAGCGCCAGATTGCCGCCTTGGCCTACGGTGCCACCCGTCGACGCATTTCCACCGTTGCCGCCATTGCCGCCGGCGCCGCCCTGACCGCCGTTGCCACCGGTGCCGCCGACACCCGTACCGCCGTTGGCGCCGGCCCAACCGATCACGCCGCCGGCTCCCCCGCTGCCGCCGGTCGTACCACCGGCCCCTCCGGCGCCGCCGGTGCCGCCGTTGCCGCCGAGGGCGCCGTTGTTACCGGTACCCCCAAACGTAGCCGCGGTGCTCGTGGTGGTGCCTGCCCCGCCGAAACCGCCATCGCCGCCGGCGCCGCCGATGCCGCCGATCCCGCCGAAACCACCTGCGCCACCGGCGCCGCCGGCGCCGCCGATGCCGATGAACCCGGCGCCGCCGCCGTTGCCGCCGACGCCCCCGGTACCACCCGTCCCGCCCGGGCCAGCAATGCCGCCGACTCCGCCGAGGCCGCCGTTGCCGCCGGTCGCCGTGCCCGTGCCGTTGTTGAGGCCCTGGCCGCCGGCGCCGCCGTCACCGCCGGCGAAGCCGGCGGCGCCGATCCCACCCGTGCCACCGGTCCCTCCGGCGCCTCCGGCGCCGCCGTTGCCGATGAACATCCCGCCATGTCCGCCGTTGCCGCCCACGCCGCCGGTACCGCCGTTGCCGCCGGTTGCGCCCAGGGCCGTGCTCGCCGCACCGCCTTGACCGCCGGCGCCGCCTTTTGCGGCACCATTGCCCGCGGTTTGACCCAGGCCGCCCATGCCGCCGCCGCCACCGTCACCGCCGCTGGCGCTACCAGTGTTGCCACCGCCTCCGGCCCCGCCGGTGGCATTGACGGATCCTGTGATCGAGCCGTTGTTCGTGACCGTGGCATTCCCGCCGGCCCCGCCCGCGCCGCCGTTCCCGCCGGCACCGGCGGTGCCGCCATTGCCGCCGCCGCCAGAGTTCATGTTGACGGTGCCCGTGATCGAGCCGCCGGCGTTGTTGATCACGCTTGTGGCGCCGCCGGTGCCCCCGGTGCCGCCGGTTTGACCGGCGACACCGGTGTCGCCGGTACCGCCGTTCGTCGCGTTGAGGTTGACGGTTGCACCGATGGTGCCGGAATTCGTGAGCGTAACGGTGCTGGGGGTGGAACCAGTACCGGCCGTGCCGCTCGGCGGCGGGTTGACCCCATTCGCTCCGATCAGACCGGTGCCGCCCTGCCCGCCGTTGCCACCGTTGCCGAACCAGTTGGCGTTGCCCCCGTTACCGCCCTGTCCGGGAAGGCCGCCCAGGATGCCCGCGACGGCGCGGCCGCCCTGCCCGCCGTGGCCACCGTCGCCGAACCACGTGCCGCCGGCGCCACCGTTACCACCGAC
>NZ_UPHQ01000215.1 GCF_900566055.1 Mycobacterium innocens | reverse complement strand
GAGCAGGTGGGGCCGCTTCGGGGGCCGGCGCGGGGGCGGCCGACGGTGGAGCCGGCGCGGGTGCCCCACCTGGCGCAGAAGCCGGCGCGTGCACGCCCGACGGGGGAGCCGGTGCGGGTGCGACGGCCGGTGCGGGAGCCGGAGCGGCAGCGGGAGGTGTCCCACCCGACGGGGATGCCGGTGCGGGAGCCGGAGCGGCAGCGGGAGGTGTCCCACCCGACGGGGATGCCGGTGCGGGAGCCGCAGCCGGCGCGGGCCCGGCGGCGTGTGCGGGATCGATCCCGGTAGGCAGATGCGCCAGCATGCCGGGCTCCACACCAGGCGGTGGCACGTGTGGCACCGGTGCGGTCTCGGGAGCCGGGGCCGGCGCCGGCACACCCAGAGCAGGCGAACCGGGATTGGTCGGCTCCGCCACGAACTGGTTCACCGAAGCCGCGACGTTCTTGGACTCGGCCGGCGCAGCCGGATTGTGGACAAACGCCTGCGCCGCGGCCATCAGCAGCTGCGTCGCCTGTCCAGGGTTGCTGGCGGCCTGCTGGATTATCGGACTCAACTGGGTCAACGCCGGCAGGCCCGGTAGCTGCTGGTTGGGGTTGGGCTGCGGCGCCGCCGGGTCGGCTGCCGCGGCCGGGCACAGCCCGAACGCGGCAGCCGAGGTGACGACGGCGGCGGCCAAACCTTTGGACAGGCTCCACGTGCTTGCCACAGTAGTTTCTCCAGTCCTAGGTGAGGGTCAGCCGGTTGACAGTTGGGTCAGGGCAGGGCAGCGAGCAGCGTCTGGGGCGGACCTGCCGGTGCCCCAGGCGCGGGTGCCGCGGGCGCCGGGGCAGGGACAGCGGCCGGTAGTCCCGGAATGGCGCCCGAAGCCAACCCCGGCAGGGCCGCCTGGGCGAGACCCGGAATCGCCGATGCCAACCCGGGAAGCGCCGCTGCCGGCGCCGCTGGAGCCGCCGGGGTCAGCGGCGCGGTGACGCCCGGGATCGGTGTGGTCACCCCGGGAATGGCCGGCGTTGCCGCCGGTGCGGGAGCCGTCGGAGCCGCCACCGGTGCGGTGATACCGGGGATCGGTGTGGTCACCCCCGGAATGGCCGGCGTTCCGGCCGACGTCGCCGGTACAGCCGGTGCGGCGGGAGTCAGTCCCGGAATGATCGATGCGATGCCCGGGGCGGTAAGCGCGGGTTCCGGGGCTTTGGGGACCGGTGGGGTGGCTCCCAGTGCCGTCGCGAGATTTTGCAGGATTTGCGGCGCGTTGGCGGCCGACGCGATCAGCTGCTGCGGGATGTTGGAAACCGGATCCGGCACCGGCGCCGGGTCGGCGTGGGCGATTCCGCCCGTGAGTAAGGCGGCGGACGAACCGACCAAGACGGCGGCGGCGCGTATGTAGGTCCACATGGTTGGCATGACTCTCCCTGGTTAGCGGTGACAGGTCCCGCAGCTGAAGCTATCGCGGTACAGGTGTGACTCAAGTGACACGTGTGGCATTTATGTGATCGTTACCGATACGAGCGGCGGCGGTGACCCGGCACCCGCGGAACGTGTCCCACTAATGTCATCCGGGTAGACAGCACTTCAGCCGTCCCGACGGCGAGAACCACCCGGTGGCAGACGCGGGCAGCGCCGCCGCTGCTGATCCTGAGCGTCGCCGCGCGATTCGCCTGGACCTACCTGGCGCCCAACGGCGCGAACTTCGTCGACCTGCACGTCTATGTGGGCGGGGCGGCGGCTCTGGATCACCCGGGCACCCTCTACAGCTACGTGTACGCCGACCAGACACCGGACTTCCCGCTGCCGTTCACCTATCCACCGTTCGCTGCGGTCGTCTTCTATCCGCTGCACCTGCTGCCGTTCGGCCTGCTTGCGTTGCTGTGGCAGATCGCGACGATGGCCGCGCTGTACGGCTCCGTCCGGATCAGCCAGCGCCTCTTGGGCGTGCCGGCCGGTCGCGGTCACCGGACCACGATGCTGTGGACGGCGATCGCCATCTGGCTCGAGCCGCTGCGCAGCACCTTCGACTACGGGCAGATCAACGTCTTGCTGATGCTGGCGGCGCTGTGGGCTGTTTACACCACCCGCCGGTGGCTGTCCGGTGTGCTGGTCGGGGTGGCGGCCGGGATCAAGCTGACGCCGGCGATCACCGCCGTCTATTTCGTCGGGGTAAGGCGCTGGCTTGCCGCGGCCTGTTCGGCGATGGTGTTCGTGGCCAGTGTCGGCGTGTCGGTGCTGATCGTCGGTGACCAGGCGCGCTACTACTTCACCGACCTGTTGGGTGATGCTCGCCGGGTCGGGCCCGTTGCCACGTCGTTCAATCAGTCCTGGCGGGGCGCGATTTCCCGGATTCTCGGACACGACGCCGGTCTCGGTCCGCTGGTGCTGGCGGCCATCGCGGCCACGGCGGTACTGGCCGTCCTGGCCTGGCGGGCACTCGACCCATCCGATCAGTTGGGCAAGTTGCTGGTGGTCGAATTGTTCGGCCTACTGCTCTCGCCGATCTCGTGGACCCACCACTGGGTGTGGCTGGTGCCGCTGATGATCTGGCTGCTGCAAGGGCCACTGCTGCAAGGGCCACTGCGGCAACGCCCCGGCGCCCGGGTCATGGGCTGGGGCTGGTTGGCGCTGACCATCATCGGCGTGCCGTGGTTGCTCAGCTTCGCGCAACCGACCATTTGGGTGATCAGCCGGCCCTGGTATCTGGCCTGGGCCGGGCTGGTCTATCCGGTGGCGACGCTGGCAACCCTGGCCTGGGTGGCCGCGACGCGGAGTAGGTCACGCTAGTCCGGGCCAACGGCGCTACCGGCGTTGGAACAGGCGTCCGTGGTTGCGGAACCAGGCGATGGTGTCGTCTGAGTCGCGGACGAAATTGGATCGCGTACCTACGGGCTTGTTGTCGGGTCCG
This sequence comes from Mycobacterium innocens, assembly GCF_900566055.1. Classification (GTDB taxonomy): domain Bacteria; phylum Actinomycetota; class Actinomycetes; order Mycobacteriales; family Mycobacteriaceae; genus Mycobacterium; species Mycobacterium innocens. The sequence continues at coordinate 28,546 of NZ_UPHQ01000215.1, read as the reverse complement.
AGGTCAAGCCCATAGTCGGGCCGGTAGAAGGCAAGACCCAGGCGGCTGCTGTCCGCGCCGGGGTCGTCGGAGCTCATGGTGCCGTCGAGTTGGCCGTTCCCAGCCCGCAAGTCGATGACCGCCTGCCCGAGGCGGCCGGATTCATTGATCAGCTCGGCGACGTAGCGCCCCTGGTACGGCGCCAACTCGCCGGCGCTGAGATGCTGCGGTGTGGCGGGCAGGTTGCTGACCCCGGCAAAGCGGCGCAACGCCCAGTCATCGGCGAAAAGGTCGATGGTCAGCGCGGATCCGCCTTCGGAATTGGTGAGCAACGTCATGGCGAAGTTGCGCTCCGGCACCATGAAGAATCCCGAGCGTTGGCCGTTCCAGGTGCCGCCGTGCTGGACGATGATCGGGCCTTCCGCGGACGGCCGCAGCATCCAGGCAACACCCATTCCGGTGAGCTCGACTTGCAGGGTGCCGCCCGCGCCGGGGTCCGAGCGCATCGCCGCCAGCGATTGCGCGCCCAGCAGCCGGGTTCCGTCGGGTGCAGTGCCGTCGCCGAGGTGAAACCTGGCGTAGCGCAGTTGATCTCGCACACTGGAAATCAACGCGCCGGTCGGGTTGCAGCTACGCGGAAAGGACCAAAAGCCGGTGTCGACAACCGGTTTGCCGTCGACCACGTTGTGCGCGGCCGCCACATTCAGACCGACGATCTGGTCGGAGAAGTAGTGGGTGTGGCCAAGTTGCAGCGGGTCGAGCAACAGACGTTGCACCGCCGACTCGTACCCCGACCCGGTGACGACTTCGATGATCCGGCCCGCCACAACCAAACCGGCGTTGTTGTAAGCGAATACGGTTCCCGGCGCAGTCAGCTGCGGTAGTCGCGTCATCGAGGCGACGTACCGGGCCACCGCGTCATCGCCGCGGCCGAAGTCCTCGACGTCATCACCCATCCAGCCCGAGGTGTGATTGAGCAACTGACGCACCGTGACGGTGGCGCTGACCACCGGGTCGGCAACGGCGAACTCGGGAAGGTACCGGCGCACCGGCGCGTCCAGGTCCACCTTGCCCTCGTCCACCAGCCGCATGATCGTGGTTCCAGTGAATGTCTTTGTGGTGGAACCAATCCGGAAGACAGTATCGCCGTCGACGGGCACCGGATGGTCGATGTTGGTGACACCGTAGCCCTTCACGTATTCCTGACCACCGGCCCATACGCCGACCGCGACACCCGGGATCCCGTAGGCCTTCATGCCCGCGTCGATCTTGGTGTCGAGTTCGTCAAACGGGGTGGTTGCCGTGGGCTTGGCGCGATTGGCCGAACACGACAACGCCAGCGCCGCTGCGCCCGCGACAGCGCCGCCCAGTACGGTGCGTCTGGGTAGCGGCGATGTCACGGTGGCGGCGGGCCGATGGCATAGGGCGGCGGCTGCGTCGAGTTGACGCAGCTGGTGTCGGGCTGCTGCGGGGTGACGAAGAACGACGCGATGACGGCGGCGCCACAGCGATCAGCGTAGATGCCGTGGGCGGCGCCTGGGACGGTCACCGACGTGGCATGCGAAAGACGCTGGGCTACATATTGACCCGACTGCGGAGCGGTCTGCCCGTCATAGCTGCCCGACAGCACCAGCGCCGGGAAGTCGCCCGCGCTGACCCCGCGCACCCAATCGGACGCCTTGGGCACATTCCAGGCCGCGCAGGCCTGGCGCAGGAACGGCAGTTGCGGCGCCTGAGCACGCACCGAATCGGGCAGCGCCGCGAAAACCTCTCGGGCGGCCCGCAGTTGGTCGTCCTCGGACTCGAACGGTACCCATTCGCTGCACCAGATGCTCAGCGTCAGGCCCCAGCCCATCAGCCCGACCTTGCCGGGATTCACCCAAGCCGACGCCCAGCGCTGGGCGATACGCGCCGGATTGCCATGCGCGAGTTCGTCAATCGCGGCGGGCACCTCGGCCGGAAAATGCGTCCCCAGAGGGACCATCCAGTTCAGCAGGGCGCCGCCGTCGAGCACCACGTTGGTATCACCGGCCCCTTCGGCCTTGACGGTGGCGGTAACCGGATTCGCCTCGAGCTCATTGACCAGCCGGACGAACGTGTCCGCCAGGTTGGGATAGTGCGCCTGGCATGCCGGTTGGACGGTGCAGGCGCTCATCATGTTGTCGAACGCTTCCCGTGCGCTGCTCCAGGTCCACCCCGGACTCGCTATCGACGGCGGCGTCATCCCGTCGAGGGCCAGCGACCGGATGGCCGCTGCGTCCAGCCGCGAGTAGATCAAGGCCAGGTCGGTGCCGTAGGAGTGGGAGAACACATTCCACTGGTTGACGTGCAGCGCGTTGCGCAGATCGATGAGATCGTAGGCGCTCTCGGTGGAATTGAAGGCCGACAGGTCTGCGCCACCGGCCAGTCGGTCGTGGCAGGTCTTGACCGCCTGGACATACTCGTCGCCGGTGGTGGCCGCGTCATACCGCAGGCTCACCCGGCGAGCGAAGAACTCGTCGATTTCCGGGCAGGTCAGTACGGGTTGCGATGATCGATTGCCGCGCTGCGACAACAGGATCAGATCGCGATTGTGGTTGAGCCCCGCGCCCTCGGCGATCGGCGGGTCCAGGATGGCGTCCTCGCCCGGTCCGCCGGTGATGAAGACAATCGGGTCGGCGGCCGCGGGCTGGGTTTCCGACGGGATGATGGCGACGGCCAGGCGCAGCGTGCGCCCGCCGGGTTTGCTGCGATTTTCGGGAACCACCAGCACCGCGCAATGGGCGTCTTGCAGCTCCGGCACGGGTTGCGGCAGTTCCGGGCAGGGCGCCGACTCATACTGCGCCGGCGGGTGAGCCACCGTGGCCGGCGCTGCTGACCCGGGAGGTGACGAAGACCTGCCGCTCGACGGTGATGGCGGATGCGTGCAGGCCGCACACACCACGGTCAGCGTCATCGCCAGCACTAGTCCGGCGCGGCCGGCCGCGCTCATACCTCGCGTCCGAGCTCCGATCGGGACGGATCCGCGCAGCGCCATAGCAGGACATGTTCACATACCGCTGCGTCAGCAGACGGCAGATTGGCTCAGAATGGGCCGGCTAGTTCCCGACGATCCCGTCGATATCGCGTGCCATGTCAATATCGTGTTGGGTGATACCGCCCTCTGAATGCGTGACCAACGCGAAAGTTACCGTCCGCCAGCGGATATCGATATCCGGATGGTGATTCTTGCGTTCCGCGTGCTCGGCCACCCGGCGCACCGCGTCGATGCCGTCGAGGAACGCCGGAAACTTGACGGACCGGCGCAGGGCACCGCCGGCGCGCTCCCAGCCGTTGAGGTCGGGCAGTGCGGCGTCTACTTGCTCATCCGTTAACACAGCCATAACGCGACGGTACCCCGGTCGCAGCGAATCTTCCCAAATCGGCCACGGGGGCCCGGGCACGCCGGTATGGTCGCCCGCATCGGGCCATCTCCGTTAACCGCAGCGCACATAGGACGTTAAGTGTTTGGGGGCCCGCATGTTTCGCTCGTTAGCAGTCTTGGTAGCAGTCATGGCGGGAACGGCCGGTGCCGGCGTCGTCGCCCAGGCGTCAACCGCGGCAGCCGCCGGGATGTGCCCGCCGGGTAGCTATCAGAATTCGAGCGGTGTTTGCGTTCCGCGTCCGGACAACTCGAACGACGGCGTCACCGCGATTTGCCGGGACGGCTCGCATTCGCACAGCCAGCACCGCAATGGCACCTGCTCCGGTCACGGCGGAGTCGGCCAATGGTGTCCGTGCAGCTTCTCGTCCGGACACTTCCAACGGAATCCGGCCGCAGCACCGCGACGGTATACCGTGATTGCCCATGCCGGCGCAGATCGTCGTGGCGGGAGCCATTATCTGTGGTTCGACGGTCTTGGTGGCGCAACGGGTAAGGCCGCCGGAGCTGGCCGGGCGCTGGGAGCTTCCCGGCGGTAAGGTCGCCGCGGGCGAAACCGAGCGCGCCGCCCTGTCCCGGGAGCTGGCCGAGGAGCTGGGGCTCGACGACATCGCCGTGGGCAACCGCTTGGGCGACGACATTCCGTTGGGCGGCAACGTAATACTGCGGGCCTACCGGGTGCGGCTGCTCGGCGGTGAACCGGATGCGCGTGACCACCGTGCGCTGCGCTGGGTGACTGCGGAGCAACTGCATGATCTGGATTGGGTGCCGGCCGACCGCGGCTGGCTACCCGATCTCGCGAAGGCGCTGTGACGACGGCTCCACAGCCGCCTTTCAGCTAACGTCCAGGCCTGCTCAAGGTCGCCGCCGTCCACTGGAACAAGGACGTGACAAACCACTAACCTGGGATTTGCATGCCGGTAGCGATCGCGGCAGTCCGCTGGACGTCAGGGCCGGCTGCTATGCCGATGCTGACGCGAATTTCAGCCAACACACCGCGCGAGCCGACGATGATGGGCCACGCGCGGGCTTCGACTGTCCCGCGAGCGCGATCGGCTGGCTACGGCCCGGCGCCGGTCGTCCATGACAAGGAGGGTCACTGTTGACCATCACACCGCACGTCGGCGGAGCGATCGAGGAGCTGCTGGAGCGCAGCGGGCGGTTCTTCACCCCGGGGGAATTCTCGGCCGATCTGCGCACCGTAACCCGGCGCGGCGGGCGGGAGGCTGACGTTTTCTACCGTGACCGGTGGAGTCACGACAAGGTGGTCCGCTCCACGCACGGCGTCAACTGCACCGGATCCTGCTCATGGAAGATCTACGTCAAAGACGGCATCATCACCTGGGAAACCCAGCAGACCGACTACCCGTCGGTGGGCCCGGACCGCCCCGAGTACGAACCACGCGGCTGTCCCCGCGGCGCGTCGTTCTCCTGGTACAGCTATGCGCCGACCCGGCTTCGCTACCCGTATGCCCGCGGGGTGCTGATCGAGATGTACCGGGAGGCCAAAGCCCGGCTCGGCGACCCGGTGCTGGCGTGGGCCGACATCCAGGGCGATCCGCAGCGCCGCCGCCGCTATCAGCAAGCGCGCGGCAAGGGCGGACTGGTCCGGGTCAGCTGGGCCGAAGCCACCGAGCTGATCGCCGCGGCCCACGTGTACACCATTAAGACCTACGGTCCGGACCGGGTTGCCGGCTTCTCGCCGATCGCGGCGATGTCGATGGTGTCCTATGCCGCCGGCTCGCGGTTCTTCGAGTTGATCGGCGCCCCCATGACGTCGTTTTACGACTGGTACGCCGACCTGCCGGTGGCCTCGCCGCAGGTGTTCGGCGACCAGACCGATGTGCCCGAGTCCGGGGACTGGTGGGACGCGGCCTATCTGATGATGTGGGGTTCCAATGTGCCGATCACCCGGACCCCGGATGCGCACTGGATGGCCGAGGCCCGCTACCGCGGCACCAAGGTGGTCACCGTCAGCCCCGACTACGCCGACAACACCAAGTTCGCCGACGAGTGGATGCCGTGTGCGGCCGGCACCGACGGGGCGCTGGCCATGGCGATGGGCCACGTCATTCTCTCGGAATGCTATGTGCAAAAGCAGGTTCCGTTTTTCGTCGACTTCGCCCGCCGCTACACCGACCTGCCGTTCCTGATCAAGCTGGAACAGCGGGGCGAGATGCTGGTGCCGGGCAAGAACCTCACCGCAGCAGACCTCGACGAGGCCAGTAAGAACGCCGAGAACGCGGCGCTCAAGCCCGCGGTGCTGGACGAAACGACCGGCGCCGTCGTCGTGCCGCACGGCTCGCTGGGATTCCGCTACGGCGAGGACGGTGTCGGGAAGTGGAACCTCGATCTCGGTGATCTGCTGCCGGCGCTCACCGTACAGGGCGCGCACCGCGTCAACGGCGAAAACAGCACCGCGATCATCCACCTGCCCGGCTTCGACACGGTCAACGGCGAAGGCACCACCGTGGCCCGCGGCGTCCCGGTACGCCGGGTCGGTAAGCACCTGGTGTGCACGGTATTCGATCTGATGCTGGCCCACTACGGCGTGGCGCGCCCGGGCCTGCCCGGCCAATGGCCCACCGGCTACGACGATCCCACGCAACCCAACACCCCGGCCTGGCAGGAGCCGATCACCGGGGTGTCGGCCGGACAGGCTACCCGGGTCGCCCGCGAATTCGCCCGCAGCGCAGAGGAATCCGGCGGCCGGTCGATGATCATCATGGGTGGCGGCATCTGCCACTGGTTCCACGGCGACGCCATCTACCGTGCGGTGCTGGCGCTGTTGATGCTGACCGGCTCGATGGGACGCAACGGTGGCGGCTGGGCCCACTACGTCGGTCAGGAGAAGATCCGTCCGCTCACCGGATTCCAGACGATGTCGATGGCCACCGACTGGGTGCGCCCGCCGCGGCAGGTGCCCGGCGCCTCGTACTGGTACGCGCACGCCGACCAATGGCATTACGACGGCTACGGGGCCGACAAGTTGGCCAGCCCCGTGGGCCGGGGCCGGTTCGCCGACAAGCACACCATGGACGTGCTGGCCTCGGCGGTGGCGATGGGTTGGAGCCCGTATTACCCGCAGTTCGACCGATCCAGCCTGGACCTCGCCGACGAGGCGCACGCCGCAGGTCGCGACGCCGGTGAGTATGTCGCCGAGCAGTTGGCTCAGCGCAAACTCCAGCTTGCCGTGACCGATCCCGACAACCCTGTCAACTGGCCACGGGTCCTGACGGTGTGGCGCGCCAACCTGATCGGCTCGTCGGGTAAGGGCGGCGAGTATTTCCTGCGCCATCTGCTGGGAACCGATTCCAACGTGCAGGCCGGGCCGCCGTCCGACGGGATCCGGCCCGTCGACGTGGTCTGCGACGGCGACATTCCGGAGGGCAAGCTCGATCTGATGATGTCGATCGACTTCCGGATGACCTCGACCACACTGGTATCCGATGTGGTGCTGCCGGCGGCGACCTGGTATGAGAAGGCCGACATCTCCAGCACCGACATGCACCCCTATGTGCACGCGTTCAGCGCCGCGACCGATCCGCCGTGGGAAACCCGTTCGGATTTCGACGCTTTCGGCGCCATCGCCCGGGCATTCAGCGCCATGGCCAAGGGTCATCTGGGCATCCGCAGCGATGTGGTGCTCACCGCGTTGCAGCACGACACCCCGGATGCGATGGCATTTCCCGACGGCGCCGAAAACGATTGGCTGCATACCGGCGCGACGCCGGTACCGGGTCGCACGATGGGCAAGATCACCGTGGTGGAACGCGACTACGCCGCGATCTACGACAAGTGGCTGACGCTGGGTCCGCTCGTCGAGAAGTTCGGGTTGACCACCAAGGGCGTGACGGTGCATCCCTTCCAGGAGGTCGAGGAACTCCGAGCCGGATTCGGAGTGCTGAATTCCGGTGCGGCGGCGGGGCGTCCGGCCATCACCACCGCGGCGCGGATGGCCGACGTGCTGCTGCTGCTGTCCGGGACAACCAACGGCCGACTGGCCGTCGAGGGCTTCCGCGAGCTGGAGAAACGCACCGGTCAGCGGCTGGCGCATCTGGCCGAGGGCAGCGAAGACCGCCGCATCAGCTATGCCGATACCCAGGCGCGTCCGGTCCCGGTGATCACCAGCCCGGAGTGGTCGGGCAGCGAAACCGGCGGCCGCCGGTATGCGCCGTTCACCATCAACATCGAGAACCTCAAACCGTTTCACACGTTGACCGGGCGGATGCATTTCTACCTGGCGCACGACTGGATCGAGGAGCTCGGCGAACACCTGCCGGTTTTCCGCCCGCCGCTGGACGTGACGCGACTGTTCGGCCAGCCCGAGCTCGGCCCGGCCAACGACGGAATCGGACTCACCGTCCGGTATCTGACGCCGCACTCGAAGTGGTCGTTCCACTCCACCTACCAGGACAACCTGTACATGCTGTCGCTGTCCCGCGGCGGTCCCACCATGTGGATGAGCCCGGCAGATGCGGCGAAAATCCAAGTGCGCGACAATGATTGGGTCGAGGCCGTCAATGCCAACGGCATCTACGTGTGCCGGGCCATCGTGTCACACCGGATTCCCGACGGCGTGGTGTTCGTCTACCACGTGCAGGAACGCACGGTGGACACGCCGCGCACCGAGACCAACAACAAGCGCGGCGGTAACCACAACGCGCTCACCCGCATCCGAATCAAGCCCAGTCACTTGGCCGGTGGTTACGGTCAGCACGCGTTCGCGTTCAACTATCTGGGCCCGACAGGCAATCAGCGTGACGAGGTGACCGTGGTACGACGTCGCAGCCAGGAAGTGCGGTACTGACAATGAAAGTCATGGCGCAGCTGGCGATGGTGATGAACCTCGACAAATGCATTGGCTGCCATACCTGTTCGGTCACCTGCAAGCAGGCCTGGACCAACCGCGGCGGCACCGAGTACGTATGGTTCAACAACGTCGAAACCCGTCCGGGCCAAGGCTATCCCCGCACCTACGAGGACCAGGAGCGCTGGCGGGGCGGCTGGATACGCGACCAGAAGGGCCGGTTGCGCCTGCGTGACGGCGGCCGCTTCCACAAGCTGTTGCGGATCTTCGCCAACCCCAAGTTGCCGACCATCGACGAGTACTACGAGCCGTGGACCTACGACTACGAAAACCTGACCACCGCACCGGCGGGTGATACCTTTCCGACCGCGGCACCCCGAAGCCTGATCAGCGGCAAGACGATGAAGGTGTCGTGGGGACCGAACTGGGACGACAACCTGGCCGGCTCGCCGGAGATCCTGGCCGAAGACCCGATCTTGAAGAAGGTCAACCAAGTCAACCAAGAGGTCCGGCTGAAGCTGGAAGAAACCTTCATGTTCTACCTGCCGCGTATCTGCGAGCACTGCCTCAACCCGTCCTGCGTGGCGTCGTGCCCGTCGGGCGCGATGTACAAGCGCAGCGAGGACGGCATCGTGCTGGTCGACCAGGACCGCTGCCGCGGCTGGCGGATGTGTGTGTCCGGATGTCCTTACAAGAAGGTCTATTTCAACCACAAGACCGGCAAGGCCGAGAAGTGCACACTGTGCTATCCGCGGATGGAGGTCGGCCTGCCGACCATCTGCTCGGAGACCTGTGTCGGGCGGCTGCGCTACCTGGGCCTGGTGCTCTACGACGTCGACCGGGTGCTCGAGGCCGCCTCTGTGGAAAACGACACCGACCTGTACCAGGCGCAACGGCGAATCCTGTTGGACGCATGCGATCCTGAGGTCATCGCCGGTGCCCGCGCGGAAGGTATCTCCGAGGAGTGGATCGAAGCGGCGCAGCGCTCCCCGGTCTATGCGCTGATCAACACCTACCAAGTGGCGCTGCCGTTGCATCCGGAGTACCGGACGATGCCGATGGTCTGGTACATCCCACCGCTGTCGCCGGTGGTCGACGCGGTCAGCCGCGACGGTCACGACGGCGAAGAGTTGGGCAACCTGTTCGGTGCGCTGGAGGCGCTGCGGATCCCGATGCAGTACCTGGCCGAACTGTTCACCGCCGGCGACACCGCCGTGGTGGAAGCCGTGTTGCGGCGGCTGGCGGCGATGCGCTCCTACATGCGCGACATCAATCTCGGCCGGGAGACTCAGCCCCACATTCCGCAGTCGGTCGGGATGACCGAAGAACAGATGTACGAAATGTATCGGCTGCTCGCCATCGCGAAATACGAAGAGCGGTATGTCATTCCGACAGCGTTCAGCCCGCAGGCCCGCCAGCTGGAGCAGATGGGCTGCTCGCTGACCGGCGACGGCGGCCCCGGCATGTACGAAGACGGCGCACCGGTGCCCGTCTCGGTGCAGACATTCCATGCCCAACAGCGTTCGACCCAGGTGGACCTGCTGACCTGGGACGGCGACCAGCCGCCGGTCGGGATGTTCCCGGAAAAGCAGCAGCGATGAAGCTGCGCTCCCGATCCAGCGAACCGGCGCTGCGCGACCGGCTGGTGTGGCAGGTGGCGTCACTGCTGCTGGCCTACCCCGACGACGGGCTGACCGAGCGCCTGGACACCGTCGAAGGCCTGTTGGCGTACCTGGACGGGACCGTCGCGGACCTGCTCGGGCGAACGGTCGCCGCGCTGCGTGCCGCGGAGCCGATGGCCGCAGCCATGGACTACGTCGCCACATTCGACATGCGCCGGCGCGCCACGATGTATCTGACGTACTGGACAGCAGGGGATACCCGCAACCGCGGCCGGGAGATGCTGGCCTTCGCCACCGCGTACCGGGAGGCGGGTGTGGAGCCGCCGCGCAGCGAGGCGCCGGATCATTTGCCGGTGGTGCTCGAGTTCGCCGCGACCGTCGCACCCGAGGTGGGACGGCGGTTGTTGACCGAGCACCGGGTCCCGATCGACGTGCTGCGGTCCGCGTTGGCCGACGCCGAGTCGCCGTACCAGCACACCGTGGCGGCGGTGTGCGAGACGTTGCCGGCGGCCACCGACCAGGAGGTGCGCCGGGCGCAGCGTCTGGCTCGGCAACTTTACGAAGCCGGGCCGCCCGCGGAAGCCGTTGGGCTGCAACCGTTTACCTTGACCGTGCCGCCCCGTCGTCAAGAAAGAGCGCCCGATGTTTAGCAACGTACTGTTCTGGGACATCACCCCCTACGTCACGCTGGCGGTGTTGGTGGTCGGTCTCTGGTGGCGATACCGCTACGACAAATTCGGCTGGACCTCACGCTCCTCGCAGATCTACGAGTCGCGGCTGCTCAGTATCGCCAGCCCGATCTTCCACTTCGGCATCCTGGCGGTGTTCGCCGGGCACGTGATGGGGTTGTTCATCCCGCCGCGGGTGACGAAGGCGCTTCATGTCAGCGACTACGTCTACCACCTGCAAGCGGTGATCGCCGGATCCATTGCGGGCTTCGCGACGCTGGTGGGCGTTGGTTTGCTGATCTACCGGCGGTTCACCCGTCCGGCGGTGTCGGCGTCCACCACCCGCAGCGACAAGGTGATGTATGTGGTGCTGGTGCTGGCCATCGTTGCGGGCCTCTACTGCGACCTGATCGGCACCGGGCCACACGGCGGCGAGTTCCACTACCGCTACACGGTCGGGATGTGGTTCCGGCGGATCTGGTTGTTCCAGCCGCACGGGGAAGTGATGATCAATGCACCGTTGGACTACCAGTTGCATGCCCTGATCGGGATGGTGCTGTTCGTGCTGTGGCCGTTCACCCGGCTGGTGCACGTATTGAGCGCCCCGATCGCCTACCTGTTCAGGCCCTACATCGTCTACCGCAGCCGCGAGGTGGCCGCCACGGGCCAGCTAGTCGGTTCGGCGCCGCCCCGCCGGGGCTGGTAGCGCCGCCCCCAGGGCGCGCCGAGGCTGCGCGCAGTGCGCCGCCCAGCCGCCCGCGGCAGCGCTGCACGCAGAGTCGATGTACGAGACAGCGCCGGATGCTGGTTTTCGCGAACCGGCCACCGGGCTGCCACAATCACCGACGTGCCATTCCGCAATGTCGCCATCGTCGCGCACGTCGACCACGGCAAAACCACGCTGGTCGACGCCATGCTGCGGCAATCCGGCGCGCTGGCCGAACGCGGCGGACTGCAGGAACGCGTGATGGACACCGGTGACCTGGAGCGGGAAAAGGGCATCACCATCCTGGCCAAGAACACCGCCGTGCACCGCCATAAGCCCGATGGCACCGTGACTGTGATCAATGTCATCGACACGCCCGGACACGCCGATTTCGGCGGCGAGGTGGAACGCGGGCTGTCCATGGTGGACGGGGTGTTGCTGCTGGTCGACGCGTCCGAGGGGCCGCTGCCGCAGACGCGGTTCGTGCTGCGCAAGGCGCTGGCCGCCCATTTGCCGGTGATTCTCGTCGTCAACAAGACGGACCGGCCCGACGCGCGCATCGCCGAGGTCGTCGAGGCCAGTCACGACCTGTTGCTGGACGTGGCCAGCGATCTCGACGACGAAGCAGCCGCAGCCGCCGAGCACGCGCTGGGCCTGCCCACGCTGTTCGCATCCGGACGCGCCGGGGTGGCCAGCACCGTCCAGCCGCTCGACGGCCATGTTCCCGACGGCGACAACCTCGATCCGCTGTTCGAGGTCCTCGAAGAGCATGTGCCGCCGCCCCGCGGCGACCCGGACGCGCCGTTGCAGGCGCTGGTCACCAACCTCGACGCGTCGACGTTTCTGGGCCGGTTGGCGTTGATCCGCATCTACAACGGGCGCATCCGCAAGGGCCAGCAGGTCGCCTGGATACGGGAAGCGGGCACCGCTACTGCCAAGATCACCGAATTGCTGGCCACCGAAGGGGTGGAACGCAATCCGACCGAGGAGGCCGTCGCCGGCGACATAGTGGCGGTCGCCGGCCTGCCGGAGATCATGATCGGCGACACGCTTGCCGACCTGACGAATCCCGTTGCGCTGCCGAGGATCGCCGTCGACGAGCCGGCCATCTCGGTCACCGTCGGCACCAACACCTCGCCGCTGGCCGGCAAGGTGCCGGGCCACAAGCTCACCGCCCGCATGGTCCGCAACCGGCTGGACGCCGAACTGGTGGGCAATGTGTCGATCCGGGTCCTCGACATCGGCGCGCCGGACGCCTGGGAGGTGCAGGGCCGCGGCGAGCTGGCGCTGGCCGTGCTGGTCGAGCAGATGCGCCGCGAGGGCTTCGAATTGACCGTGGGCAAGCCGCAAGTGGTGACCAAGACCATCGACGGCAAGTTGCATGAGCCGTTCGAGGCGATGACCGTCGACTGTCCGGAGGAATACGTCGGCGCGGTGACCCAATTGATGGCCGCGCGCAAGGGGCGCATGGTGGAGATGGCCAACCACACCACCGGCTGGGTCCGGATGGATTTCGTGGTGCCCAGCCGCGGCCTGATCGGGTGGCGCACCGACTTCCTCACCGAGACCCGCGGCACCGGCGTCGGGCATGCGGTGTTCGACGGGTACAAGCCGTGGGCCGGGGAGATCCGGGCGCGGCACACCGGATCGCTGGTCTCCGACCGGTCCGGCACCATCACCCCGTTCGCGCTGCTCCAACTCGCCGATCGGGGCCAGTTCTTCGTCGAGCCCGGCCAGGACACCTACGAGGGCATGGTCGTCGGCATCAATCCGCGCCCGGAGGACCTCGACGTCAACGTCACCCGGGAGAAGAAGCTGACCAACATGCGGTCATCGACCGCGGATGTCATCGAGACGCTGGCCAAGCCGCTCGAACTCGACCTGGAGCGGGCCATGGAGTTCTGCGCGCCCGACGAATGCGTCGAGGTGACCCCGGAGATCGTGCGGGTCCGCAAGGTCGAGCTGGATGCCACCTCCCGGGCCCGCAGCCGGGCGCGGTCCAAGGCCCGGGGTTAGCTTGGGTTCGCCCGGCTCGCCCGAGCGTGATGCCACTGCGAAATCCGGCCCGGTTTTTCGCAGTGACGTCACTCTCGCGGGCAAGCTAGATACCCTAAGCATCGTGCTGCACCGAGCCCGTCATGTCCTGGTGACGGTCGGCGTGCTGATCTCGACGCTGGGTGTGGCGCTGTCCGGTTGCACGGTGAGCCCGCCGCCGGCGCCGCAGAGCACGGATACCGCGCACGTCACACCCCCCCCGCCGCCGCATCCCACACAGATCATCATGGGCATCGACTCGATCGGCGCCGGGTTCAATCCGCATCTGCTCTCGGATCTGTCGCCGGTGAACGCCGCCATCAGCGCGCTGGTGTTGCCCAGCGCCTTCCGCCCGGTGCCCGATGCCAGCTCGCCGACCGGTTCGCGCTGGGAGATGGACCCGACGTTGCTGGTGTCGGCGGATGTGACCAGCGAAAACCCGTTTACGGTGACCTACAAGATCCGGCCCGAGGCGCAATGGACCGACAACGCGCCCATCGCCGCCGACGACTTCTGGTACCTGTGGCGGCAGATGGTCAGCCAGCCGGGCGTCGTCGATCCGGCCGGCTATGACCTGATCACCGGTGTGCAATCGCTCGAAGGCGGTAAGCAGGCCGTGGTGACCTTCGCGCAGCCATACCCGGCCTGGCGGGAGTTGTTCAACAACCTGCTGCCGGCGCACATCGTCAAGGACGTGCCGGGCGGTTTCGCCGCGGGGCTGGCCCGGGCGCTGCCCGTCACGGGCGGGCAGTTCCGGGTGGAGAACATCGACCCGCAGCGCGACGAGATCCTGATCGCCCGCAACGACCGGTACTGGGGGCCGCCTGCCAAACCCGGCCTGATCCTCTTCCGGCGGGCCGGGGCGCCCGCAGCGCTGGCCGATTCGGTGCGTAACGGCGACACGCAGGTGGCGCAGGTGCATGGCGGTTCGGCGGCCTTCGCGCAGTTGTCGGCCATTCCGGATGTGCGGACCGCGCGGATCGTGACACCGCGGGTCATGCAGCTGACGCTGCGGGCAAACGTGCCGAAGCTGGCCGACACGCAAGTCCGCAAGGCGATCCTGGGGCTGCTGGACATCGACCTGCTGGCCGCGGTGGGCGCCGGCAGCGACAACACCGTGACCCTGGACCAGGCGCAGATCCGCTCGCCCAGCGACCCGGGCTATGTGCCGACCGCGCCACCGGCGATGACGACCACCACCGCGTTGGGGTTGCTGGCGGCATCCGGGTATGAGATCGACAGCAACACGTCGGCGTCGACCGCGCCGCCGGGACCGGGTTCGACCACACCGGTGAGCACCGGGCCGCCCGAAGTGATCCGGGGCCGGGTCAGTAAGGACGGCAAACAGCTGTCATTGGTCATCGGGGTGGCGGCGAACGACCCGACGTCGGTGGCGGTCGCCAATACGGCCGCCGACCAACTGCGCAACGTCGGGATCGACGCGACCGTGCTGGCCCTGGACCCGGTCATCCTTTACCGGGATGCGTTGAACGACAACCGGATTGACGCAATCGTCGGCTGGCATCAAGCCGGCGGAAACCTGGCGGCATTGCTGTCCTCCCGTTACAGCTGTCCCGCGCTGCAGGCCACCCAGGTCCCGCCACCGGCTTCGCCGGCGGTTACCCCGACGGGCGCCACGCCGACCGTGGCCCCCGACACGGTTACGCCCACGCCGCAGCCCGGCCCGGCGCCCGATCCGGGCGCGCTGGTCAAGGCGCCGTCGAACCTCACCGGGATCTGCGATCGCAGCATCCAGTCGCATATCGACGCCGCCCTCAACGGCACCAAGAACATCAACGACGTGATCACCGCAATCGAACCGCGACTGTGGAATATGTCGACAGTGCTGCCGATATTGCAGGACACCACGATCGTCGCCGCCGGCCCGAGCGTGCGGAACGTCAGCCTGTCCGGCGCGGTGCCGGTCGGCATCGTCGGCGACGCCGGCCACTGGGTCAAGACCGGGCCATAGCAGATCTCGGGACGCATCCTTCGGGTAAACCCGTGGCGGTATGCGGTAGCCCTTTTCGCGCGATCACGGGACCGCCCGCGGAAAGCGTCATGCATTGCCCGAGTGGCAAATTGTTACCAACGGATTTCGCCGGTGAAACCGCGTTGGGACAGGCGGTCGCCGGCGGCAACGGCGCACTGGGCGGGGTGCTCAACGCCGGCTTCAACGCCGCCAACTCTCTGGTGTATGCCGGCGAGCATTTCGTCAACACCGTCTCGGGTGTACCGGTTCCGGACGGCTTCCATTCCTGCTTGTCGGCGGGTCGGCGGCGGGCGAAGCCCAACTCGGCGGTATCGCGGGCGCGATCACTCAAAAACTCAATGCTGGAGGCCAACTTGATCGGCCTGACCGGCGGCGTGGTGACACCCTGGGCGCACCCGCTCCGGCAGGTTTTTACGCCGACTTGATCATCGGTGGTGATGGGCAGCTCTTCAGCGACGGTCAGGTCGGCGGCCTGTTGGGTGCCGTGCAGCAGAAACTGATGCTCGACACCCAGTTGGTCGGCCTGGTTCTCGGCGGCGGACCAGTCGATGTCGCTACCGGTGTCGAAACCGGCCGCCCCGGCGAAATCGGTGGCAGCGGCGGCGAAATCGGTGGCGGCGAGGTCGGCGGCGCAACGTACTGACGGCGGCGGTCCGTTGCCGGCAACTAAGACGTCGAGGACGTCTTTCGCGGGATCACCGTGTCGACGATGAGTTCCAGCTCTCTGCGGGTTGGCGGCGTTCCGGTCAACATGAAGTGCTGGTTGATCAGGGCGGGCCCGACCCGTGCCGTCAGCGGGGTGAGCATGGCCGCATCGATCTGGCCGTCGCGAACAGCGGCCTGCAGTATCAACTCGACGATTTTCAGGCGCGGAGCTATCACCGCGTCGGTGAAGATGGCGCGCAGTTCGGGTTCGTGGATCAGCTGACCGATGATTTCCAGGCCCGGAAAATCAGTCTTACCGGCCAGCACATCACGCTGAGCGGTGAAAACCGTCAACAGTTTTTCCCGCGCAGACCGGCCGGGGCGCGGGTCCTCCAGCGGCGGCACAGCGTACTGCAGGGCGGCGTGGACCAGGTCATGCTTACTGGCCCAGCGCCGATACAGTGCGGCCTTGCCGGTATGAGCGCGCGCTGCAATCCCTTCCATGGTCAGGCCGCCGTACCCGACGGCCGCCAGCTCGGCCAACGTGGCCGCATAGAGCGCACGTTCGAGCACTTCGCCGCGCCGGCGACTGCGGACGTTCGACCGGTCCTGAGTGGGCTGGGCCATGGTGTGATAGTAGCCGCTCGCGTTCCTATTTGTTGCTCGTGGAGCCGGCGGTTCAGCATCCGGCCCGGCGTGCGGCAGCTTCCCGGACCGCGGGACGGCAACCGGCCCGTCCGAATCCAGCCGGTAACGCTCTCAGCGGCAGGCGGTTTCATCCTCGGCACGGATCCGAGGCGGGCCGATTACCCGAGTAGCACATTATTGCCAAGGATTCTGTGGCTTGAGTTTCGCAGTTTGATCAGTGTGGCGCGTGTGAATTTTGGGGTGTTTGTGACGTGATCGGCGTGTCGCCGTGATCCGATCGTAAGCATGACGAAGCATCGACGGTTGTGAAAGTTCAACCCCGAGATGGAGTTCCGCCGATGCTTCCGGGCCTGACCCTACCCGCATCGTGGCGTTCGCTGTTGGATGTGTTTCGCCCCGCGTGTCGCCGCGGATCGACGTTCGCGTTGTTCGCGCTGCTGGCTACCGGGCTGGCGGCGCGGACCACCCGGCGCACGGTGGTGGGGATGCTCGCCGGAGCGGGCATGGCCGCGGCGGTGTCGTTCCACTCGGCGTGCCGGTTCTTCTCCCACCGCGGCTGGGACGTCGACCCGATCGGGCTGGTGCTGGCCCGGCTGATCGTAGATCGGCTGCTGCCCGATGGGGCGCCGATCACGGTGGTGATCGACGACACCCTGTTCCGCCGCTGGGGTCCCAAGGTGCACGCCGCGTTCTGGACCCACGACGGCTCCGCCCAGGACCCCAACGCGCTCGGCCGCGGCAACCGGTGGGTGATCGTGGGCATCGTCGTCACGCTGCCGTTCTGTACGCGCCCGGTGTGCCTGCCGGTGTTGTTGCGGTTGTGGCGCGGCACGGGCACCGCCTCCCCGGTGCAGCTGGCAGGAGAGATGATTTCACTTTTGGCCCAAGCGTTTCCGAACCGCCTCCTGCACGGAGCCGGGGACGCCGCCTACCACGGCAAGGCGCTGCTGGTCGAGCACACCACGATCACCACCCGGCTGCCGGTCAACGCCGCGCTCTACGCGCCCGCCCCGCCGCACACCGGCCGACGCGGCCGACCCCGGCTCAAGGGAAACCGGCTCGGCCACCCCGCCGACCTCGCCGCAAACGCCGACTGGCGACCGGTCACACTGACCCGCTACGGCCACACCGACACCGTCGAGATCGCCCGGTGCGACGCAATCTGGTACGGCGCGTTCGGCAACACCGAAGGCCGCACCGTCTTGGTCCGCGACCCCGGCGGCGACAGGGCTCTGGCGATCTTCACCACCGACACCGACAGCGACGCCGAGACCATCGTGGCCCGCTACACGCACCGCTGGCCGATCGAGACTGCCATCGCCGCCGGCAAACAACTGCTCGGCATCGGCCAAGCCCGCAACCGACTGCGGCGCGCGGTGGAACGCACCGTGCCGCTTGGCTTCTGCGTCTACAGCCTCGTCATCGTCTGGTACACGCTGTACGGATACCACCAAGACGACCTCGCCGCACGCCGCGAGGTCCAGCCCTGCTACCCGCAGAAAGACGAGCCCGCCTTCGAAGACATACTCGCCAAACTCCGCAGAACCCTTGTCGCATCCCCAATTACGGGCGTTGCCGCAGCTCAGCCCGATCCACACAAATACCGCGACTACGAACTGGCCTGCGCCGCAGCCGCCGCGTAACCGCGAAACTCAAGCTGTGGAAATGGTCACCTAATCTAAGCGGTCGTATCGGGATACGCTCCGCTTTGGTCACCCGATCGGGGCGGGACGGCCGGTAGTAGTGCTGTGGGGAGTCCGAACGTGTCTTTTCTCTTAGCGGAACCGCAACGTGTAACCGCCGCAACGGATTTGGCGGGAATTGGTTCGACGATAGGCGCGGCCAATACGGCCGCAGAAGCCGCTACGACCGGGGTGATACCGGCCGCTCTGGACGAGTTGTCGGCAGCGCTCGCGTCGCTGTTCAGTGCCCACGGCCAGGCATATCAGGCGCTCGGCGCCCAGGCCGCGCGCTTTCACGACCAGTTTGTGCAGGCCTTGAACGCCGGCGCGAACCTGTATGCCGGCAGCCCCTTGCAGCAACTCTCGAAGGCCGCACAACTGAATTTCAACACCAATCTGGTCAACAACGAGCTGGGCTTCGACCGCTGGCTGGTGACCAACGAGGTGGGATTGGAGCAGCCGTTCTTCGGCGCCGACAGTGCCCTCAACGGGGTGATCAACCGCGGCTTCAACGTCGGTAACCTGCTGGTGGGCACCGGCGAGCAGGCTCTCAACACGGTGGTGGGCGCACTGGTACCGGCAAACTTCACCTCCAGCCTGCTCACCGGCAGCGGGGCCCAGGTCTTCAACGGCGGTCAAATCGGCGGTCTGGCAGACGCTTTCGACCAGAGCCTGATGGTCGCCGCCGACCTCGCCGGTCTCGTCACAAGCCGCTACGACCGGGCGCGTTCGGTCCGTTTGCGGTAGGCCATTTGGTTGGGGCTGGATGCCGCGGCGCCCGGGGGCTAGGGTGCTAGCCGATGCCTGAGACGCCGCGGCTGCTATTCGTGCATGCCCACCCCGACGATGAAAGCCTCAGCAACGGCGCAACGATCGCCCACTACACCGCCCGGGGCGCACTGGTCCATGTCGTCACCTGCACGCTCGGTGAGGAGGGCGAGGTCATAGGCGACCGCTGGGCCCAACTCGCCGCCGACCACGCCGATCAACTCGGCGGCTACCGCATTGCCGAACTCACCGCCGCACTGCAGCTGCTGGGGGTGAGCGGACCCCGCTACCTGGGCGGCGCGGGCCGCTGGCGTGACTCCGGGATGGCCGGCACCGAGCAGCGCAGCAGGCGCAGATTCGTCGATGCCGACGAATGGGAGGCGGTGGGAGCACTGGTCGGGGTCATCCGCGAGGTCCGCCCGCATGTCGTGGTGAGCTACGACCCCGGCGGCGGATATGGACATCCCGACCACGTGCATACCCACAAAGTCACCGCCGCCGCAGTGGCCGCGGCAGACACCTCAGACTTTCCGGGCGACCCATGGACGGTGCCCAAGGTTTACTGGACTGTCTTCGGGCTCAGCGCATTCCGCGCGGCCAAGCAGGAGCTGGCCGCCGAGGACCTGCGGCCCGAGTGGGTGATGCCGCCGGACGACGTGCCCTTCGCCTTTCCGGACGAGCGGATCGACGCGGTCGTCGAGGGGGACTCGCATGCGCAGGCCGCCAAGGCCGCGGCGCTGGCGGCGCACGCCACCCAGGTCACCGTCGGGCCGACCGGCCGGGCCTGCGCCCTGTCCAACAACATGGCGCTGCCGATCGCGGCTCAGGAGCACTATGTGCTCGCCGCGGGCGTCGCGGGGGACCGCGATGAACGTGGCTGGGAAACAGATCTGCTCGCCGGTCTGGGCTTCACCGGTTACGGCACGTAGGCTGCCAATCAGGCAGCCACGGAAGGAATTCGCATGGACCCCGACCTGGACCCTAACCTGCAGCATTGGCAGGACCGGCTGGACAGTTTGCAGTGGGTCATCGGCTCGATCCTCTCCCAGATCGACAGCGTCCCAACCTGACCGAAACTCAGCCGCGCGCCGTCTCGGGTGAAGAGACCGCCACCGCCACCGACCCCGCGATACGTGTCGTTGTCTTGGCGTTGCTGGCCGTCGACGGGGTGTTATCCGCACTAGCCGGTGCTCTGCTGCTGCCGTCCTACATCGGTTCGGTGCCCTTCCCGATCAGCGCTGTGATCAGTGGACTGGTCAATGCCGCGCTCGTATGGGCGGCCGCACGTTGGACCACGTCGCTGCGGGTGGCCGCGTTACCGCTGTGGACATGGCTGCTGACGGTGGCGGTGTTGAGCCTGGGCGGTCCGGGCGACGACGTCGTCCTGGGTGGACGAGGGCTGATGGCCTTCGGGGCGTTGATCCTCATCGGGGCTGGGGTCGCGCCGCCGGCATGGGTGCTGTGGCGACGCCGAATCCACCCCTGACGGTCACAGCAGCCCGGGCAGCGGCGGCCACGGCGGGAGGAAGTTGCGGATCCAGCTGATCTCGGTGTTGATGAACTGGTTGACCGACGCCGTGGTGGCCGACCAGAAGTTGCTCAGCCCCTGACTGAAGGTGATCGTCCCGTCCAGCCAGTCGAGCGTATTGAACAGGCCGCTCTGCACCATCGGCTCGAACAGGTAGTAGAAGAAGTTAATCTGCGGCGCCAAGATCCCGATATACGGCACCCAACCTGCCGCCCAGGAGGCGACGCTGAAGCCCCACTGCACCCATGGCTCGGCCCAAAGATAGAAATTCTGGATGGCAGTGGCCACCGACACCGGGATGACCGCTGCCGGTGCCGCGGCAGCGCCGGCCAAGGGCCGCAGCAGCGCGCCGTTGCCCGCCAGAGCGCCAAGTCCGCCGGTGGGCGGCAGCGTCAGCGCGCCGGCCGCCGCGTTCCCACCGAGCGCGCTGGAGCCCAGCGCACCGGATAAGGCACTGGGCGCCGGGCTCACCGCGTTGGGCACGAGGCCGGTGGGCCCGATCAACGGTTGCCCCAGCAGTTTCTCGGCCGGCGCGTTCACCGCCCCCAACAAGGTCTTGGCGGCGTTGGCCTCGGCCGACGCATAGGCGTTGGCGCCGGCGCTCAGGGCTTGGGCGAACTGGTCGTGAAACGTCGCCAACTGCGCGCTGAGCCGCTGGTACACCTGGCCGTGTGACGAGAACAGTGCGGCGACCTGCGCCGAGACGGCGTCGGCGGCCGACGCGGTGACTCCGGTCGTCGGAACCGCCGCCGCGGCGTTGGCCGCGCTGATTTCCGATCCGATGCCGGCGACATTCGAAGCCGCCGCTACCAGCGCCTCCGGCGCCGCGGCCAGATACGACATCGCGTCTGCACCCCCGTTCCACCGTGGTCTGGCTAGCGTATCGCGATCGGGTGCGAATCGTGGTGGATCGCCCAAGACGCAGCCCAGGCCGGTCAGTGGCGCGCCCGGTCCTGCCGCTACTGTTGCGAATATGGCACCCGCCGAGTTCCGGACCATTGACGCGCGGACGGAAGTTGTACCAACGTGCCACTGACTTCGCGCCAGGAGTCCGCAGCTCTGCCCCACCCCGTGGTGCCGCCCAGACCCGATGCGTCGGCGCTGCGGCGGGTGCTGCGGCGGGCTCGAGACGGAGTCTCGCTGAACCTCGACGAGGCGGCCGTCGCGATGACGGCCCGCGGCGCCGATCTGGCCGACCTGTGCGTCAGCGCGGCGCGGGTACGCGACGCGGGTCTCGAGTCGGCCGGGCGGCGCGGCCCTGGAGGCCGGCTGCCGATCACCTACTCGCGCAAGGTCTTCATCCCCGTCACCCATCTTTGCCGCGACACCTGCCACTACTGCACGTTCGTCACCGTTCCGGGCAAGCTGCGCGCCCGCGGCGCCGGGATGTACCTGGAACCCGGCGAGATCCTCGACGTGGCTCGGCACGGAGCCGAACTGGGTTGCAAGGAAGCATTATTCACACTCGGGGACCGTCCGGAGGTCCGTTGGCCCGAGGCGCGGGAGTGGCTCGACGAACGCGGCTACGACTCGACGCTGTCCTACGTGCGCGCGATGGCGATACGAGTGCTGGAAGAAACCGGACTGCTTCCGCACCTCAACCCCGGGGTGATGAGCTGGTCGGAGATGTCGCGGCTAAAGCCGGTGGCGCCGTCGATGGGCATGATGCTGGAGACGACATCGCGGCGGTTGTTCGAAACCAAGGGCCTAGCCCACTACGGCAGCCCGGACAAAGACCCTGCGGTGCGCCTGCGCGCCCTGACCGACGCCGGCCGGCTCTCCATCCCGTTCACCACCGGCCTGCTGGTCGGCATCGGCGAAACGCTGGCCGAACGCGCCGATACTTTGCATGCAATTCGCAAGGTGCACAAGGAGTTCGGCCATGTTCAGGAAGTGATCGTGCAGAACTTCCGGGCCAAGAAACACACCGCGATGGCTGCGGTTCCCGACGCCGGGATCGACGATTACCTGGCGACGGTGGCGGTCGCGCGGCTGGTTCTCGGCCCCGCCATGCGCATTCAGGCACCACCGAATCTGGTGTCCCGGGACGACTGCCTGGCGCTGATCGCCGCCGGTGTCGACGACTGGGGCGGCGTATCCCCGCTGACACCCGACCACGTCAACCCGGAACGGCCCTGGCCCGCGTTGGATGACCTGGCCGCCGTCACCTCGGAGGCCGGCTACGACTTGGTGCAGCGGCTGACCGCACAGCCCAGGTATGTGCAGGCTGGCGCGGCTTGGATCGACCCGCGGGTGCGCAGACATGTTGCGGCCCTTGCCGATCCGGCGACCGGCTTCGCGCGTGACGTCGAGCCGGTGGGCATGCCGTGGCAGGAGCCCGACGACATGGCTTCTGCCGGCCGGGTGGATCTCAACGCGGCGATCGACGCCGAGGGCCGTAGCACCGAAGCTCGCAGTGACCTCGACAGCGCCTTCGGCGACTGGGAATCCATCCGTTCGCAGGTGCACGATTTGGCGGCTCGCGCTCCCGAGCGCATCGACACCGATGTCCTTGCCGCACTGCGCTCGGCGGAACGGGACCCCGCCGGCTGCAGTGACGAGGAATACCTCGCCTTGGCCACCGCCGACGGTCCAGCGCTGGAAGCTGTTGTCGCGCTGGCGGATTCGTTGCGCCGCGATGCCGTCGGCGATGATGTGACGTTCGTGGTCAACCGCAACATCAACTTCACCAATATCTGCTACACCGGCTGCCGGTTCTGTGCCTTCGCCCAGCGAAAGGGCGACGCCGACGCGTACTCGCTGTCGGTCGACGAAGTCGCCGATCGCGCCTGGGAGGCTCACGTCGCCGGTGCCACCGAAGTGTGCATGCAGGGCGGCATCGATCCGGAGCTGCCGGTCACCGGGTACGCCGATCTGGTGCGCGCGGTCAAGGCCCGGGTGCCGGAAATGCACGTGCACGCGTTTTCGCCGATGGAGATCGCCAACGGCGTGACCAAGAGCGGGCTGAGCATTCGCGAGTGGCTGATCAGCCTGCGCGAGGCCGGGCTGGGCACCATCCCGGGCACCGCCGCCGAGATTCTCGACGACGAGGTGCGCTGGGTGCTCACCAAGGGCAAGTTGCCGACGTCGCTATGGGTCGAGATCGTGAGCACCGCACACGAAGTGGGGCTACGGTCGTCGTCGACCATGATGTACGGGCACGTCGACACGCCCCGGCACTGGATCGCCCACCTCAACGTGCTGCGTGACATCCAGGACCGCACCGGCGGCTTCACCGAGTTCGTCCCGCTGCCGTTCGTCCACCAGAACTCGCCGTTATACCTGGCGGGGGCGGCGCGGCCGGGGCCCACGCAGCGCGACAACCGCGCGGTGCACGCGCTGGCGCGGATCATGCTGCACGGCCGCATCGCCCATATCCAAACCAGCTGGGTGAAGCTGGGGGTGGTCGGCACGCAGACAATGCTCAACGGCGGCGCCAACGACCTGGGCGGCACGCTGATGGAAGAGACGATCTCGCGGATGGCCGGCTCCGAACACGGCTCGGCCAAGACCGTCGCCGAACTGGTGGCCATCGCCGAGGGGATAGGCCGGCCAGCGCGCCAGCGCACCACGACCTACGCCTCGCTGGCCGCGCGAGAGCGCATAAGAGCGCGGGCGTAACGCACGCAAGATCCCCGGATGGGAGTCTTGCGTGGCGCTACGCCCGCAAGCTCAGAATCAGTAGTTGTTGCAGGACGCCGCGACCGACTCGACCAGCCCGACGTACTGCGCAGCCCCCGGCATCGCCTGCACCTGCGCGGCCATCTGCGCGCGCCGCGGCGGCGGCGAGGCCAGGAACGAATGCAGCCAGCCCTGCGCCATCGGCGAGGCGTTGAACTGCGCGGCGGCCCCCGGGTCGGTGGCGTTCAGCGCCGCCATCACCTGGCCGTAGTTACACGTGGTGTTGATGACCGCGTCCAGCGGATCTGCGGACGCGACTCCAGCGCCAGCGCTCAGCGACAATGCCAAAGCGCCGGCGGCGACAGTCAGTCCTTTCAACGACAGCCTCATGTTTGGACACCTTCCCAGTTATTGCACCGCCAACAAGACGTCGACGACATCTGCCCAGCGGGTTGCCGTCTTGGTCAAGATTAGCAGCCTCCGCGGGCTAACTCATATCAAACGTCTTATCGAGAAGATCCTTCCCCCCGTAACTATCTGCAGGTCAGCGCCATAATGACGGCGATTTCACGCTTAGTGAAATCGGGCCCCATCCGATCCCTGCCGGGGGTCACAGCCGGGCGGCAAACTCGGTGCCCTGCTTGATGGCGCGCTTGGCGTCCAGCTCCGCGGCAACTGCCGCACCGCCGATGATGTGCGGGTCGACACCGCCGCGTCGCAGCGCGCCCTCCAGATCCCGGACCGGCTCCTGGCCTGGCGCAGACCACCACGGTGTCCACTGCCAGCACCCGGGGCCGCTGCCGGTGCGCGCCGAAGCTGATGTGCAGGCCGTCGTCACCGATCCGCTCGTAGTTCACCCCGGAAAGCTGGTGGACGCCTTTGGCCCGCACCGATGCCCGGTGTACCCATCCGCTGGTCTTGCCGAGCCGCGTGCCCTGCGGACCTTTGGTGCGCTGCAGCAGGTAAACCTCGCGCGCCGGCGGGGCCGGTCGCGGCGTGGCCAGCGCTCCCCGGGCTTCCGGCGGGTTCGCGGCGCCCCACTCCTCCTTCCACAACTTGAGGTTCAGGGTCGGCGAATGGTCGGTGACCAGGAGTTCGGTGACGTCGAACCCGATGCCCCCGGCGCCGATCACCGCCACGGCCTTCCCGACCGGCTTGGCGCCGGTGATCGCCTCCGCATAGGTCAGTACCCGCGGGTGGTCGATCCCGGGAATGGCCGGAATGCGCGGCACCACACCGGTGGCCAGGACGACGACGTCGTAGCCCGTCAGCTTGTCGGCGGTCGCCCGGGCGCCCAGCCGGACCGCGACGCCGTGCTTGTCGAGCATCGTCGAGAAGTAGCGGATCGTTTCGCTGAACTCCTCTTTGCCCGGGATGCGGCGGGCCAGGTCGAACTGTCCGCCGATGAAGTCGTTGGCCTCGAACAGCGTGACCCGGTGGCCCCGCGCGGTGGCGTTGACCGCCGCCGCCAAACCGGCCGGACCGGCCCCCATCACGGCCACCGAGCGGGCGCGCCGCGTCGGCGACAACACCAACGTCGTCTCGTGTCGCCCGTGGATTGAGCAGGCACGACACCGCTTTCTTCGCGAATGCGTGGTCCAGGCAGGCCTGGTTGCAGGCGATCGAAGGTGTTGGTCTCCGCGGCTCGGCCCGACTCCGCCTTGGCCACCCATTCCGGGTCGCTCAACAGCGGCCGGGCCATCGAAATCAACCGCGCCGGGGTCTCGGCCAGAATGTGTTCGGCGGCCCATCGCCGCGCGGGTGCGACGCACGATCTCCACCGGGAACCGGCGGCGATTGGCCGGTGTGCCGCCCCAGGAATCGGTGCGCTTGTTGGTGCGCGGTGCCAGGAACTGGTTGAGCAGATACCCTTCGCTGCCCATGATTTCGACACCGTCGTAGCCGGCTTCGCGGGCCAGCTGCGCGCACCGCACGAAATCCGCGATGGTGGACTCGACACCGCGCGCTGACAGCACCCGGGTCCGAAATGGGTTGATGGGAGCCTTGATTGACGACGCGCTGACCGAAAGCGGGTGGTAGGCATAGCGTCCGGCGTGCAGGATCTGCAACAGGATCTTGGCGTCCGCATCATGGACGGCGCTGGTGATCCGGCGGTGTCTGCGGGCTTGCGCCGTCGAGACCAGCTCCGAGGCGAACGGCAGCAGCCAGCCGGTGCGGTTGGGTGCGTAGCCGCCGGTGATGATCAGTCCAACGCCGCCGCGGGCGCGTTCGGCGAAGTACTCGGCGAGCCGGTCGATGCTGCCGGCCCGGTCTTCCAGCCCGGTGTGCATCGAACCCATGACCACCCGGTTGCGCAGCGTGGTGAAACCGAGGTCTAACGGCGACAACAGGTTCGGGTACTGGCTCGTCAACGGGTACTCCTGCGGTAGTCGAGCTGCTCATCGAACCGGTCGCCGGCGCGACGACCGCGTGGGCCAGCCCACCGGGGCAGCATAAATGTCACTCGGCCGCTGTGCGGCGCGGTGCAGACCGGCCGTGCCCTGACCGGCGTACCAGTTGATTGACGTGTATGTGCAACGTCTAGTATCAGTAACCGAACGCTTCGCCGATCAGCGGCCCGCGGTAAGGCAAGCAGCAGCCCCGCACCGAGCAGTAGCTGAAGTACACGTTGAGGAGACGTCCGTGACATATGTCATCGCCGAGCCTTGCGTCGACATCAAGGACAAGGCATGCATCGAGGAGTGCCCGGTCGATTGCATCTATGAGGGTGCCCGGATGCTCTACATCCACCCCGACGAATGTGTCGACTGTGGCGCCTGTGAACCGGTCTGTCCGGTTGAAGCGATCTACTACGAAGACGACGTGCCGGATCAGTGGAGCCAGTACACGCAGATCAACGCCGACTTCTTCGACGAGCTCGGTTCGCCGGGCGGCGCGGCCAAGGTCGGGATGACCGAGAATGACCCGCAAGTGGTCAAGGATCTGCCGCCGCAGGGCGAAGAAGACTGACCAGGTTCGCAGCTCCACACCCTGGCCGCCGGGTGTCGGCGTTCCTGCCGGATTTTCCCTGGGACACCCTGGCCGACGCGAAGGCGCGGGCCGCCGCCCACCCGGACGGCATCGTCGACCTGTCTGTCGGTACCCCGGTGGACCCGGTCGCGCCGCTGATCCGGGAAGCGCTGGCGGCCGCCGGCTCCGAACCGGGCTATCCCGCCACCGCGGGGACCGCGCGGCTGCGTGAGGCCGCGGTTTCGGCGCTGGCCCGCCGCTACGGCATCACCGGGCTGGCCGAGTCGGCGGTCTTGCCGGTGATCGGCAGCAAAGAGCTCATCGCCTGGTTGCCGACGCTGCTGGGTCTGGGTCCGCGCGACGTGGTGGTGGTGCCCGAGCTGGCGTATCCGACCTACGACGTCGGCGCCCGGCTGGCCCGGGCGCAGGTGCTGCGAGCCGACTCACTGACCCAGCTGGGACCGCAAACCCCGGCACTGCTGTACCTGAACTCCCCGAGCAACCCCACCGGACGGGTTCTCGGGCTCGATCATCTGCGCAAGGTCGTCGGGTGGGCCCGCGACAGAGGCGTTCTGGTGGCTTCCGACGAGTGCTACCTCGGTTTGGCCTGGGACGTCGAGTATCCGGGACCGCTGTCGGTGCTGCATCCGGCGGTCTGCGACGGCGACCACACCGGTTTGCTTGCGGTGCATTCGCTGTCGAAGACGTCGTCGCTGGCCGGCTACCGGGCCGGATTGGTCGCCGGGGATGCGACACTGGTCGCCGAATTGCTGGCGGTGCGCAAACACGCCGGGATGATGGTGCCGACACCCGTGCAGGCCGCCATGGTGGCCGCCCTGGACGACGACAACCACGAAAAGCAACAGCGGCAGCGGTACGCGCACCGGCGTGCCGCGCTGCTGCCGGCGCTGCGCTCGGCGGGTTTCGCCGTCGACCACTCCGAGGCCGGGCTGTACCTCTGGGGCACCCGCGGCGAGCCGTGCCACGACACGGTCGCATGGCTGGCCGAGCGCGGCATCCTGGTGGCGCCCGGTGATTTCTACGGACCGCGCGGTGCGCAGCACGTCCGGGCCGCGCTGACCGCCACCGACGACCGCATCGCCGCCGCGATACAGCGGCTCAGCTGAGCGGGCTCACCGCCAGGTCGTGCGCAGCTGGGTGGTGAGCGCCAGCGGGTTGTCGCCGCGGAACAGCTCGAGGATGGCCTGGCCCTCGGGGGTTGCCAACTGTTGCGGTGTGAGTGGTCGGTAGTTGTCGGTGGTGTGCTGTAGGAACGGTGGTATGAATCTGGCGGCGTGGGCTGAGCGCAACGGTGTTGCGCGGGTGACCGCGTATCGCTGGTTCGGCTCTGGCATTCTGCCGGTGCCCGCTCGGCGAGTGGGTCGGCTGATTCTCGTCGACGAGTTTATCGGCGGGCCGGGGTCGCGGTCGCGCACTGCGGTGTATGCGCGGGTGTCCTCGGCGGACCAGAA
>NZ_UPHQ01000156.1 GCF_900566055.1 Mycobacterium innocens | reverse complement strand
AACCCCGCCAGCGCCGGCAACGGCGGAACCGGTGGGACCGGCGGTAACGGCGGAACTGGA
Source organism: Mycobacterium innocens (assembly GCF_900566055.1). Classification (GTDB taxonomy): domain Bacteria; phylum Actinomycetota; class Actinomycetes; order Mycobacteriales; family Mycobacteriaceae; genus Mycobacterium; species Mycobacterium innocens. The sequence continues at coordinate 21,258 of NZ_UPHQ01000156.1, read as the reverse complement.
GGCAGCGGGGGTCCCGGGGACGGCTCCAAGAACAGCCGCGGAGCTGGGGGCAAGGGCGGCGACGCCGCCGTCGGTGGCAACGGGGGAGCCGGTGGCAACGCAGTGTTCGGCACTGGGGGCACCGGCGGCACTGGTGGGACCGGCGGTAATGGTGGCACCGGCGGCACCGGCGACGCCCCCGGCAGCGTCGGCACTGGCGGAGGCGACGGAGACCCCGGCAACGCTCCTAGCGGTACCACTGGCGGAAAAGGCGGCAGCGGTGGCGCCGCCGGCACCGGCGGGGCCGGTGGTCCCGCCGGATCGCCGTTCTAGTCCGGCCCCGGCAGACCGGACCTATCCGACGGTCTATCTGGCTTTGCGGCAGCCGAGCCCACCGCCTCACCGAGCGAGGCAAACCCGCCCTCATGCAACCGGCGGGCGACGCCGTCGTGAATGTGCTTGGCCCACAAGGCCCCGCCGTAGATGAAGCCGGTATAGCCCTGCAGCAGCGACGCGCCCGCGGTGATGCGTTCCCACGCGTCGTCGGCGGTCTCGATGCCGCCCACGCTGATCAACACCAGGCGATCACCGACCCGGTCGTAAAGCCGGCGCAGCACCTCGACAGCGCGGCCTGCCACCGGCGGTCCGGAAATGCCGCCGGCGCCCAGCTCGTCGACCCCGGGGGTCGCCAGGCCGTCCCGCGACACCGTGGTGTTGGTCGCGACGATCCCGGCAAGACCCAACTCGACCGCCAGGTCGGCAATGTCGTCGATGTCGGAGTCGGAGAGATCCGGCGCGATCTTGACCAGCACCGGGGTCGAGGTTTCGGCCAGCACGGCGGCCAGGATGGGCCGCAATGACTCCACCGCCTGCAAATCCCGCAGCCCGGGTGTGTTCGGCGAACTGACGTTGACCACAAGGTAGGAGGCCAGCGGGCCGACCAGCCGGGCACTGGCCCGGTAGTCGTCAACCGCTTCGCCGGCCGGCGTCGTCTTGCTCTTGCCGACGTTGACCCCGATCGGCACCCGGGGTCGGTGTCGGGTGAGCCGAATCGCGAGCGCCCCGGCGCCGTGGTTGTTGAATCCCATCCGGTTGAGCAGGGCGCGGTCGGCGGGCAGCCGGAACATGCGCGGCGGCGGGTTTCCGGGTTGTGGATGCGCGGTGACGGTGCCCACCTCGGCATAGCCGAATCCCATCGCGCCCCAGGTGTCCAGCCCGGTGCCGTCCTTGTCGAAACCGGCGGCCAGCCCCAGCGGTCCGGGAAAGCGCACCCCGAACACCGTGCTGGCCAGCACCGGGTCCGTCGGGCCGAGCCATCGGCTCAGCAGCCGGCGTGCCGGCGCGACGGCGGTGACGCCACGTAGCACGGCGAAGACGAATGTGTGGGCACGCTCGGGCGGAAGGAGGAACAGCAGCCGCCGCACCTGGCCGTATATCCAACCGTGGTGCTGGTCGCCCACGGTCACAGCTCCGGTTGGTGAGTCAGCGGGTTGTCCAGACGAGACTTCTTGCGGCGCAACAACACCCGTCTGCTGCCGTCGGTGTAGAGCCGCACCCGCGTCAGCTCCCAGCCGCGGTACTCGGCCTCGATGGACAACCGGGTGGACGCGCTGAGTCTGGTCACTTCCGGCGGCAGTCGTAACGGCGCCCACTCATATTCGTCCGACATGTCGGTATCCCAGCCCGCGGGCAGCCGGCTGCGCCCAGTCAACGGACGGCCCCCGCGTGCTCAATGACCTGAACTCCCGCACCTGACGCCGAGACCACGTACAAGGTGCCCGACGCATCGTCGAAGGCCAGCGAGTTGGGTTGCTGCACGGTTGGGTAACGCACCTTTTCCACGGGTATTCCGGTGCTGAGATCGTAACCAATGACGACGTTGGATGCGGTTTGGGATACCCAGGCCAGCTCGCGGGAGCCGGCCAGCCCATATGGGGCCTGCGGCACGGGGTAGGCCTGGCGCAGGATCAGCGGGTCGACACCGTACACCAGCAGTTGGCCGCCGCGAGTGTCGGCGACCAGCACCCGGCCCAGCGGATCGGCGGCCAGGGTAGTGGCGCCCTCTCCGGCGCGCAGTGCCTGCTGGGCGCGACCGTCGGCACCGATCGTCGTCACCGACGTCTGGCCGCGATCCAATACGACAGCGGTATTTCCCTGTGTCACAAGAGAATCGACGCGCGCAAAAATCTTGATGCGGTTGGCCACTCTGGCTGGGCCGGCGGCGATGCCCGTGGACACGTCGGAGGCCAAGATGTAGACGGCGCCGTCGGCGCTGCCCAGCACCAGCTTGCCGTCGGCGCGCCGCGCGATCGCGGTGAACTCGGTGCCCGCGGCGTCGGCGACGCTGACCTGTGTGATGCGGCCGGCGGCCAGGTCGACCACGAAGTAGCCACCCCGGGTGGCCAGGTAGGCGGTGCCGTGGTCGTCGCAGGTCAACGCGGTCGCAGGTCCGGGCAGGGTGATCACCCGCGGTGGAGTCTGCGCATCGTCGAACACGGTGATGCCCGATGGCGCTGATGGGTCGGAGTACGAGGTAAGAACCGCCAGCCGACGTGCGTCGTTGTCGTACAGCGCCGCCTGCGGATGGCCGCTCAACGGCCGAATCACCCCCGCCGGCGCCTGGGAAACCGGCGGAGACACGGCAGGCTGCGCCGGCGGGATCGTGGGCGGCGCGGTTTGCAGCGGATTCGACGAACACGCCGTCACCACTGTCAGCAAAGCGGCAGCGGCCCAAAGGCAGCGCTGAGCTGCTTGCTTAGTAGCTGTCAGCAACTGCCCGGTCCTCCGAACGTCATGCCTGGGCCCGCAACCTAAGGAACTTCCACTATCCAAACCGCGTCCGATCTCGTCATGTTGCCCACGAAAAGTGGTACTGGAGAGGTATTGTCGCGGCATGACCGTCACCGCTGACCGGCATGTTGCAAACAAACAGTTTGCTATCGAAGACATGTCGACGGGCATCTTCGCCAGCGGCTACGGACAGGTCGGCGACGGACGTAGTTTCTCCTTCCACATCGAACACCGGTCACTTGTCGTCGAAATCTACCGGCCGCGCCTGACCGCGCCGGTCCCGCAGGCCGAAGACGTCGTCGCGCGGTCGGTCCGCAGTCTGGTCGACATCGATGTCACCGACGAGCGCAGCCTGGCCGCCGCGGTGCGTGATTCGGTCGCCCAGGCGGTACCCGTTTCGCGCTAGCCGCACCCGATACCCGCATGCCGTACCAGGTACGGTCGTCGTCGTGTCTGCGGTTGCGGCGATGTCCTGGTGGCAAGTCATTTCGTTGGCGGTGGTGCAGGGTTTGACCGAGTTCCTGCCAGTGTCTTCATCGGGGCATCTGGCGATCATGTCGCGGATCTTCTTCAGCGACGACGCCGGCGCCTCGTTCACCGCGGTCACCCAGTTGGGCACCGAAGCCGCCGTCCTGGTGTACTTCGCGCGCGATATCGTGCGGATTCTGCGGGCCTGGGTAGACGGTCTGGTGGTCAAGTCTCATCGCAACGCCGACTATCGCCTGGGCTGGTACGTCATCATCGGGACCATCCCGATCTGCATTCTGGGCCTGTTCTTCAAAGACGAAATCCGCTCCGGGGTCCGCAACCTGTGGGTGGTGGCGACGGCAATGGTGGTGTTCTCCGGGGTGATCGCACTCGCCGAATACCTGGGTCGCCAGCGTCGTCACTTCGAGCAACTGAACTGGCGCGATGCCGTGGTGGTCGGCGTCGCCCAAACCCTGGCGTTGGTCCCCGGCGTCTCGCGGTCCGGGTCGACCATCAGCGCGGGCCTGTTCTTGGGGCTCGACCGCGAGTTGGCCGCCCGATTCGGCTTTCTGCTGGCCATCCCCGCGGTGTTCGCCTCCGGTTTGTTCTCGCTACCGGACGCCTTCCACCCGGTGACCGAAGGGATGAGCGCCACCGGGCCGCAGCTGCTGGTGGCCACCCTGATCGCGTTCGTGGTCGGCCTGTCCGCGGTGGCGTGGTTCCTGCATTTCCTGTTGCGGCACAACATGTATTGGTTCGTGGGTTATCGGATCTTGGCCGGCGGGGCAGTGCTTGTGTTGCTGGCAACCGGGACGGTGGCCGCGACGTGACGGTCATCCTGTTGCGTCATGGCCGTTCCACCTCGAACACGGCGGGCATCCTGGCCGGCCGGTCCGAGGGCGTCGACCTTGACGACAAGGGGCGAGAGCAGGCGGCGGCCCTGATCGACCGACTCGGTGACTTGCCGGTCCGGGCGGTGGTGTCGTCTCCGATGCTGCGGTGCCGCAGCACCGTCGAACCGCTGGCTGACGCGCTGTGTCTGGAGCCGCTCATCGATGACCGGCTCGCGGAGGTCGACTACGGCGAATGGACCGGCCGCAAGATCGGCGACCTGACCAACGAGCCGTTGTGGCGGGTGGTTCAGGCACATCCCAGTGCGGCGGCGTTTCCGGGTGGGGAGGGGCTGGCGCAGGTGCAGGCCCGCGCGGTAGCCGCGGTCCGCGAGCACGACCGGCGGCTTGCCCGGGAATACGGGGGCGAGCACGGTGGCGACGTGTTATGGCTGGCCTGCACCCATGGTGACGTCATCAAGGCGGTGATCGCGGACGCCTACGGGATGCATCTGGACAGCTTTCAACGGATCACCGCCGACCCCGCGTCGGCAAGTGTGGTCCGCTACACCGAATTACGACCCTTCGTGCTGCACGTCAACCACACCGGGGCGCGGTTGTCGGCGGGGCTGCGTGCGGCGCCTCCGCCCAAAAGGGAGCTTGGCAACGAGCAGGCGGCGGAGTCGGACGGTCAGGTGCCATCCGGCGATGCGGTGATCGGCGGCGCTACCGATTAGCACGATCGGCCGCCGCCGGCTCGGTCGATCCAGCGGCGTCTGCACGGTATTTTGGAGATGCCATGGCCCGCGCTATTCACGTATTCCGCACACCCGACCGCTTCGTCGCCGGGACCGTTGGCCAGCCCGGTAACCGCACGTTCTACATCCAGGCGGCTCATGACGACCGGGTGGTCTCGGTGGTGCTGGAGAAGCAGCAAGTCGCGGTGCTGGCCGAACGTATCGGTGCGCTGCTGCTGGAGGTGAACCGCCGCTTCGGCACGCCGGTGCCCCCGGAGCCTGCCGAGGTCGAGGACCTGAATCCGTTGATCATGCCGGTGGACGCCGAGTTTCGGGTCGGGACGATGGGACTGGGCTGGGATTCCGAGGCCCAAACGGTGGTCGTGGAGCTGTTGGCCGTCACCGACGCGGAGTTCGACGCCTCGGTGGTGCTCGACGACACCGACGAGGGCCCCGACGCCGTACGGGTGTTCCTGACGCCGGAGTCGGCACGGCAGTTCGCTACCAGGTCCAACCGCGTCATCTCGGCGGGCCGTCCGCCGTGCCCTTTGTGTCAGGAACCGTTGGATCCGCAGGGACATATCTGCGCACGGACCAACGGGTACCGGCACGACCTGTTGTTCGGGCCTGACGATGAACCCGAGCAATGACGACTGTGAGGTGTTGCGCGACGGTGAGCTGACGGTCCTGGGACGCATCCGCTCGGCGAGCAACGCGACATTTCTGTGTGAGTCGACGTTGGGCGACACGACCGTCCATTGCGTCTACAAGCCGGTAGCGGGTGAGCAGCCGCTGTGGGACTTTCCCGACGGGACGTTAGCCGGCCGCGAACTCAGCGCCTATCTGGTGTCGACTTGGTTGGGCTGGAACATCGTGCCCTACACCGTCATTCGTGACGGACCGGCGGGGCCGGGCATGTTGCAGCTGTGGGTGCGGCAACCCGGTGACTCGTTAGCCGCCGATGCGCGTCCAGGGCCGGATTTGGTGGACCTGTTTCCCACGGGCAAGCCGCAGCCGGGTTATCTGCCGGTGCTGCGCGCCTACGACTACGCCGGCGACGAGGTCGTCCTGATGCACGCCGACGACGACCGGTTGCGGCGGATGGCGGTGTTCGATGTCCTGGTCAACAACGCCGATCGTAAGGGCGGCCATATCTTGTGCGGCGTCGACGGCCGGGTGTATGGCGTCGACCATGGCGTGTGCATGCATGTCCAGGACAAATTGCGCACCGTGCTGTGGGGGTGGGCGGGCAAGCCGATCGACGAGCAGACGCTCGAGGCGGTGGCCGGGCTCGCCGACGCCCTTGCCGGACCGCTCGCCGATACGCTGGGTGACCACGTCACCAGCGCCGAGATCGCGGCGCTGCGCCGGCGGGTGTGCGCGCTGCTGGACAGTCCGGTGATGCCCGGTCCTAACCGTCATCGTCCGATTCCGTGGCCGGCGTTCTAGGACATGCGATTGGCCACCACGTATTCGGCGATACTGATCCGATGACTCCGGCCGCCGATAACCAGCGTGCCGACCTGAGCGACGCCGCACTGGCCGCTGACCTCGCCGCGGAGGCCGGTGAGCTGTTGCTTGCCGTGCGCGAGGAGGTCGGTTTCGATTACCCGTGGGCTCTTGGTGAGGCCGGTGACGCCCGGGCGAACTCGCTACTGCTGCGCCGCTTGCGAGAGGAGCGGCCAGGTGACGCAGTGCTCAGCGAGGAAGCCCACGACGACTTGATGCGGCTGCGGTCTGACCGGGTGTGGATCATCGACCCGCTGGATGGCACCCGTGAGTTCTCCACCCGCGGTCGCGACGACTGGGCGGTTCATGTCGCATTGTGGCAACGCACCACCAATGGCAGACCGCAGGTCACCGACGCGGCGGTTTCATTGCCGGCCCGCGGGAACGTCGTGTACCGCAGCGACGCCGTAACCGGCGACGCGGCGCCCGCCGGCATTCCAGACGTCATCAGAGTCGCCGTCAGCGCCACCCGGCCACCGGCGATCCTGCATTACATGCGGCAGACGGTGGATATCGAATTGGTGCGGATCGGCTCGGCGGGCGCAAAGGCAATGGCCGTGATTGACGGCTACGCCGACGCCTACTTGCACGCCGGTGGTCAATGGGAATGGGATTCGGCGGCGCCGGCCGGAGTGGTGCTTGCCGCGGGCATGCATGCATCACGCCTGGACGGCTCGCCGTTGCAGTACAACCAACTCGACCCCTACTTACCCGACTTATTGATGTGCCGCAAAGAGCTGGCACCCGTCCTGCTTCGTGCTATCCGGCGGGCGTGGTGGTAAGCCGCCGGAAAGTCATTCGGTTCTGAGGGCGCCGAGTGTGCGTGCGGGGCGTCGAGTGTGCGTGCGGGGCGCCGACAGGCAATTCAGTCGCCATAGCTGCACAATCAAAACCCGACGTTCACACTCGATGCACCTCGCCCGGCTCCTGCTCGCGTCGCTGCGCGGGGCGCATCGTCGCCGGGCTGGGCCTGATCGCCCGGCTCCTGCTCGCCCCGCTGCGCGGGCCGCATCGTCGCCGGGCTGGGCCTGATCGCCCGGCTCCTGCTCGCCCCGCTGCGCGGGGCGCATCGTCGCCGGGCCTAGAGTCGAGGGCATGCGGTCGTGGTCTTCTGCCCCGGTTCCCAACCTGCCGGGACGCGGGCCGGAGCTGCGGCTATACGACACCGCCGACCGGCAGGTGCGCCCGGTGACCCCCGGAACCAGGGCGACCATGTACGTCTGCGGCATCACCCCCTACGACGCCACACATCTGGGACACGCCGCCACCTATCTTGCGTTCGACCTGATCCATCGGCTGTGGCTGGATCTGGGCCACGACGTGCATTATGTACAGAACGTCACCGACGTCGACGATCCGTTATTCGAGCGTGCCGACCGCGACGGGATTGACTGGCGCGAACTCGCCGAGCGCGAGGTCAACGTGCACCGCGCCGACATGGAGGCGTTGAGGGTGCTGCAGCCCCACGACTACGTCGCAGCCACCGAGGCGGTCGCGGAAATGGTCGAGCTCATCGAAAAGATGTTGGCGTCCGGCGCCGCCTACACCCTCGACCCGGAAATAGGGGAATATCCCGACATCTACTACCGGGCCGACGCCACCGTGCAGTTCGGCTACGAATCGGGTTGTGATCGCGACACCATGCTGCGACTGTTCGGGCAACGCGGCGGCGACCCGGCCAGGCCCGGCAAGAGCGACGAACTCGACGCCCTACTGTGGCGCGCCGCGCGGGCCGGCGAACCCAGTTGGCCGTCGCCGTTCGGGCCCGGCCGACCAGGCTGGCACGTCGAATGCGCCGCCATCGCGCTGAGCCGGATCGGCAGCGGACTCGACATCCAGGGCGGTGGCAGCGACCTGATTTTTCCGCACCACGAATTCACCGCCGCCCACGCCGAATGCGTCACCGGTGAGCGGCGATTCGCCAGGCACTATGTGCACGCCGGAATGATCGGCTGGCACGGACACAAGATGTCCAAGAGCCGCGGCAATCTGGTGCTGGTGTCGACGCTGCGCGCCCAGGGCGTCGAACCGTCGGCGATCCGGCTCGGTCTGCTGGCCGGCCATTACCGGGAAGACCGCTTCTGGACCCAGGAGGTGCTCGACGAGGCCGCGGGCCGGCTGCAACGCTGGCGCACCGCGACCGCACTCCCCGCGGGCCCGGATGCCGCCGACGCTATCGCCCGGGTGCGCCGCTACCTGGCCGACGACCTCGACACACCGAAAGCCATTGCGGCGCTGGATGGTTGGACTACCGACGCGCTCGAATACGGTGGCCACGACGAGAGCGCGCCGGCGTCGGTTGCAACCACGATCGATGCGCTGCTGGGGGTAGGCTTGTAGGCCCGCAGTGGTACGTTTTCGGCCATGACATCGGTGCAGGACAAGGTCGTCTTCATCACAGGCGGTGCTCGCGGAATCGGAGCCGAGGTCGCTCGTCGGCTGCACAACAAGGGCGCCAAGCTGGTGCTCACCGATGTGGGCACAGCGGAGCTCACCTCCATTGCCGCCGAACTGGGCGGCGACGACCGGGTGCTCACGGTGGCGGCCGACGTGCGCGATCTGCCCGCGATGCAGGCCGCAGCCGACCAGGCGGTCGAAAAGTTCGGTGGCATCGACGTCGTCATCGCCAATGCCGGCATCGCCAGCTACGGCTCCGTGCTCCAGGTCGATCCGGAGGCGTTCAAGCGGGTGCTGGACGTCGACGTGCTCGGCGTCTTTCACACCGTGCGTGCCACCTTGCCGGCGGTGATCGAGCGCCGCGGCTACGTGTTGATCGTGTCGTCGCTGGCGGCCTACGCGGCGTCTCCCGGGCTGGCGCCCTACAACGCGTCCAAGGCCGCCGTAGAGATATTCGCCAACGCGCTTCGATTGGAGGTCGCCCACCACGGCGTCGAGGTCGGCTCGGCGCACATGTCCTGGATCGACACGCCCCTGGTCCGCGACACCAGGTCCGACCTGCCGTCTTTCACCGAACTCATTGCCAGACTGCCCTGGCCGCTGAACAAGACGACGTCGGTCGAAAAGTGCGCGGTGGCGTTCGTCGAGGGCATCGAGGCCCGCAAGACGCGTGTCTTCTGCCCGGGATGGGTCGGCCTGTTCCGCTGGCTCAAGCCGGTGCTGTCGACGTCGGTCGGGGAACGTCCGATCCGCAAGACCGCCGCCGAGCTGTTGCCCCGCATGGATGCCGAAGTGGCCGCGCTCGGTCGGTCCACCAGCGCCTACAACCAAGCCTTAGAGCAGAAATAGCCGACTCGGCGCTGGTGACGCTGGTGACGCTGGTGACGCAGTGAAAGTCGCCATCTGCGGCGCCGGAATCGCAGGGCTCACCCTGGCGCAGCGGTTGTCGGCGCTCGGTGCCGAGGTGGTGCTGCTGGAACGGTCACCCACTCCCCGGTCGCAGGACTGCATGATCGACTTTTTCGGTCCCGGTTATGAGGCCGCCGAAGCGATCGGCGTCCTGCCAGCGATCCAAGAAATCTCCTATCACGTCGGCACGGCAAGCCTGTTCGACCAGGACGGTCGCCGGCAAGCCCCGCTGCCCTACGAGCGCATGGTCACGGCACTCGATGGTCGGCTATGCCGGGTAACGCGGACAGACCTGGAAAAAGTGTTGCGCGACAACCTGCCTCGGGATGTGCAGCTGCGCTTCGGCACCCAGGTGTCGCAGGTGTCATCCGGTGACGACCGCGTGCTGGTGACCCTTGATGACGGCGAGCAGCTGGAAGCCGATTTCCTGGTCGGCGCTGACGGGATTCACTCGATCGTGCGGTCCCTGGTATTCGGCGCCGAGTCGCAGTTTCTGCGCTACCTCGGATTCCATTTCGCCGCCTTCGTGTGCGACGCCCACGACCTCACCGATGCGAGCGGCCAGCATTACGTGCTGACCGACGCCGTGGACCGTCAGGTGAGCTTGCACGCCCTGCGGGACGGTCGAACGGCGGTACTTGCGGTGTTCCGCGCGGCCGACCCCGAGATGCCAGGTGATAGTCGCGCCGTCCTGCGGGACGTCTTCGGGGGCATCGGCTGGTCGGTTCCAGACGTACTCGACCGATGCCCGCCGGCAGCGGACATCCATTTCGAACCGGTGGCGCAGGTCGAGATGACGTGCTGGCATAAGGACCGGGTAGTCCTGCTCGGTGATGCCTGCTCGGCGGTTTCACAGCTCACCGGACAGGGTCCGTCGATGGCCGTCGCCGGCGCCTATGTGCTGGCCGACCAGCTGCGCCGAACATCGTCGGTGCAGCGGGCGTTCGCTTTCTATGAGCGGCTGTGGCGTCCTGTGATCGAGGCAAAACAGGAAGCCGGCCGCGATACGGTCGACTGGCTCCTGCCGGGATCACCGTCGAAGCTGTGGATCCGCCGCATGGCGCTGCGGTTGGCATGGCTTCCCATGGTCAGCCGGCGCATCAACGTCCGGTTGGTCGGCGAGCCACCCGCCGTGATCGCGATGCTGCGCAACGGGTCGCCGGCCGATCCGGCCGATCCGCGATCGGCTTAGCGCCCAAATCCTGGGCGTCGGCGCCGCAGATAGCGCTCGAACTCGGCGGCCAGCGCGTCACCGTCGATCGTGCCGAGCACGTCGTTGACGTCGACCGCGGCGTCGCCGTGCTGTTCCAGCGACTGCACGTACTCGGTCAGCTCGTCGTCTTCGGCGGCCATCTCGGTGATCTCGCGCTCCCAGGCTTCGGCCTGTGTCGGCAGGTCGCCCAGCGGCACCTCGACATCGAGCACGTCTTCGACGCGACGCAGCAGCGCCACCGTGGCTTTCGGGTTCGGCGGGTGCGAGACGTAGTGCGGCACCGCGGCCCAGAACGTCACCGCCGGGATGCCCGCAGCCACGCACGCATATTGGAACACCCCGGCAATGCCGGTCGGCCCCTCGTAGCGGGTTTCCTGCAATCCGAAGACCCGTGCCGATTCGGAGGAGTACGCCGCACCCGACACCGGCACCGGGCGAGTGTGCGGGGTATCGGCCAGCAGCGCTCCGAGAATGACGACGGTGTCCACATTGAGCTTGTCGACGATGTCCAGCAGCTCGGCGCAAAATGTGCGCCAGCGCATGTTCGGCTCCACCCCGTGCATCAAGACCACGTCACGGTCGCTACCGGGCGGGCGGCAGTGTGAAATGCGCATGGCCGGCCACTCCAGTTCCCTGGTGACTCCGTCGACCTGACGGATGACCGGGCGATTCACCTGGTAGTCGTAGTACGCCTCGTCGTCGATCTCCACGATCGGACGCACATCCCAGATGTCCGCCAAGTGCGCCACCGCATCGCTGGCCGCGTCCCCGGCGTCGTTCCAGCCCTCGAACGCCGCCACGACGACGGTGTTGTGTAGTTCGGGCAGCAGTTGGCCGCCCTCGGGCTCGGCATCCGGCAGAGTCACACGATCAGCGTACGGCCTGCATCTGACCTGTCAGAGCGCTGTCAACGACTGAGGCGAATCCATAGGCCGACTATCCTTGCGATGTGACCGCCGCGAACGAACACCGCTATGACACTGATCTCCTTGACGTTTTGGCGCAGCGTGTGGTGGTGGGCGACGGCGCGATGGGCACCCAGCTGCAGGCCGCCGATCTCACCCTCGACGACTTCCGCGGCCTGGAGGGCTGCAACGAGATCCTCAACGAAACCCGTCCTGACGTGCTGGAAACCATCCACCGCAACTATTTCGAAGCGGGCGCGGACGCGGTGGAGACCAACACCTTCGGCTGCAACCTGTCCAACCTGGGCGACTACGACATCGCCGACAAGATCCGCGACCTGTCGGAGAAGGGCACCGCGATCGCCCGCCGGGTCGCCGACGAGCTGGCCACTGCGGACCGCAAGCGTTACGTGCTGGGTTCGATGGGACCGGGCACCAAGCTGCCGACCCTGGGTCACATCGAGTACGCGGTCATTCGCGACGCCTACACCGAGGCCGCCCTCGGCATGCTTGACGGCGGGGCCGACGCAATCCTGGTGGAGACCTGTCAGGACCTGCTGCAGCTGAAAGCGGCGGTGCTGGGGTCGCGGCGCGCTATGAAGCAGGCCGGCCGGCAGGTTCCGGTGATCGCCCACGTCACCGTGGAAACCACCGGCACCATGCTGCTGGGCAGTGAGATCGGCGCGGCGCTGACCGCGGTCGAGCCGCTGGGTGTGGACATGATCGGCTTGAACTGCGCGACGGGCCCCGCGGAGATGAGCGAGCACCTGCGCTACCTGTCCCGGCACGCCCGCATCCCGGTGTCGGTGATGCCCAACGCCGGCCTGCCGGTGCTGGGCGCCAAGGGCGCGGAATACCCGCTGCGGCCCGACGAGCTGGCCGACGCGCTGTCCGGATTCATCGCGGAATTCGGGTTGTCGCTGGTCGGTGGTTGCTGCGGCACCACGCCGGCCCACATCCGCGAGGTCGCCGCCGTGGTCGCCGACGTCACGCGCCCCGAACGCCGGGTGAGTTTCGAGCCGTCGGTGTCGTCGCTGTACAGCGCCGTTCCGTTCGCTCAGGACGCCTCGGTGCTGGTGATCGGCGAACGCACCAATGCCAACGGCTCCAAGGGTTTCCGCGAGGCGATGATCGCCGAGGACTACCAGAAGTGCCTGGACATCGCCAAGGACCAGACCCGCGATGGCGCACACCTGCTGGACCTGTGCGTCGACTACGTCGGCCGCGACGGTGTGGCCGACATGAAGGCCCTGGCGAGCCGGCTGGCCACGTCGTCGACCCTGCCGATCATGCTGGACTCCACCGAAACCGCGGTGCTGCGAGCCGGTTTGGAGCATCTCGGCGGCCGCTGCGCGATCAACTCGGTGAACTACGAGGACGGCGACGGCCCGGAATCGCGCTTTGCCAAGACCATGGAGCTGGTGGCCGAACACGGCGCGGCCGTCGTCGCACTGACCATCGACGAAGAGGGCCAGGCCCGCACCGCCGAGAAGAAGGTCGAGATCGCCGAGCGGCTGATCGACGACATCACCGGCAACTGGGGTGTCGACGAGTCGTCGATTCTCATCGACACGCTGACCTTCACCATCGCCACCGGCCAGGAGGAATCACGCAAAGACGGCGTCGAAACCATCGAGGCCATCCGGGAATTGAAGAGGCGCCACCCGAACGTACAGACCACGCTCGGGCTGTCCAACATCTCCTTCGGTCTCAATCCCGCTGCGCGCCAAGTGCTCAACTCGGTGTTCCTGCACGAATGCCAGGAAGCCGGGCTGGATTCGGCGATCGTGCACGCCTCGAAGATCCTGCCGATGAACCGGATCCCAGACGAGCAACGCAACGTGGCGCTGGATCTGGTCTATGACCGCCGCCGCGACGGCTACGACCCGCTGCAGGAGCTGATGCGCCTCTTCGAGGGTGTGTCGGCGGCATCGTCGAAGGAATCGCGTGCCGCCGAACTCGCCAAGCTGCCGCTGTTCGAGCGGCTGGCCCAACGCATCGTTGACGGCGAACGCAACGGCCTGGAAGCCGATCTCGACGAGGCGATGACGCAGAAGCCGCCGCTGGAGATCATCAACGAGAACCTGCTGGCCGGCATGAAGACGGTTGGTGAGCTGTTCGGCTCGGGCCAGATGCAGTTGCCGTTCGTGTTGCAATCCGCCGAGGTGATGAAAACCGCTGTGGCGCATTTGGAACCGCATATGGAGAAATCCGAGGACGACGCGGGCAAGGGCCGGATCGTGCTGGCCACCGTCAAGGGCGACGTCCACGACATCGGCAAGAACCTGGTCGACATCATCTTGAGCAACAACGGCTACGAGGTGGTCAACATCGGCATCAAGCAGCCCATCGCCACCATTCTCGAAGTCGCCGAGGACAAGAGCGCCGACGTGGTGGGAATGTCGGGCCTGCTGGTGAAATCCACTGTGGTGATGAAGGAAAACCTTGAGGAGATGAACACCCGGGGGGTCGCCGAAAAGTTCCCGGTGCTGCTCGGCGGTGCGGCATTGACCCGCAGCTATGTCGAAAACGACCTCGCCGAGATCTACGAAGGCGAAGTGCACTATGCGCGTGACGCTTTCGAGGGACTCAAGCTCATGGACACCATCATGAGCGCCAAGCGGGGCGAGGCGCCGGACGACGACAGCCCCGATGCCGTCAAGGCCCGCGAGATGGAAGCCGAGCGCAAGGCCCGTCACGAGCGGTCCAAACGCATTGCGGCGCAACGCAAAGCTGCCGAAGAGCCGGTCGAAATCCCGGAACGCTCCGATGTCGCGGCTGATGTCGAAGTGCCCGCCCCGCCATTCTGGGGTTCGCGGATCGTCAAGGGCCTGGCTGTCGCCGACTACACCGGTATGCTCGACGAGCGCGCATTGTTCCTGGGCCAGTGGGGATTACGCGGCCAGCGCGGCGGTGACGGCCCATCGTACGAAGACCTCGTCGAGACCGAAGGGCGGCCGCGGCTGCGCTACTGGCTGGATCGGCTGTCCACCGACGGCATCCTGGCGCACGCGGCCGTGGTGTACGGCTACTTCCCGGCCGTGTCCGAGGGCGACGACGTCGTGGTGCTCACCGAGCCCGCGCCCGGCGCCGGGGAACGGTACCGCTTCCGGTTCCCGCGCCAGCAGCGCGGACGGTTCTTGTGCATCGCCGATTTCGTTCGGTCGCGGGAGTTGGCTCGGGAGCGAGGTGAGGTGGATGTGCTGCCGTTCCAGCTGGTGACCATGGGTAAGCCGATCGCCGACTTCGCCAACGAGTTGTTCGCAGCCAACTCCTACCGCGACTATCTCGAAGTGCACGGTATCGGCGTGCAGCTCACCGAAGCGCTGGCCGAATACTGGCACCGGCGCATCCGAGAGGAGCTCAGGTATTCGGCCGACCGCACTATGGCCGCCGAGGACCCCGACGCCGTCGAGGACTATTTCAAGCTGGGTTACCGGGGTGCCCGGTTTGCCTTCGGGTACGGGGCATGCCCGGACCTCGAGGACCGCGCCAAAATGATGGAGCTGCTGGAGCCCGACCGCATCGGAGTGACGTTATCCGAGGAATTGCAGCTGCATCCCGAGCAGTCGACCGACGCGTTCGTCCTGCACCATCCCGAGGCCAAGTACTTCAACGTCTGACTCGGCCATCGGTAACGGTGGACCGGCTATCACGGATTTCTTCGCCGCAGGCTGGTCGCGATCAACTGCTATCAAGCTCGATGACACGCTGTCTGTCCGCCGATCGGGGGACAGCGGAATCCGTATACCGGTGGATACCACCCATCCTGATTAACCGAAACAATCCCTTAAATTCACCAGGATTTTCCGGCGTGAAATCGACGCGAAATCGAAACCGGCCGGTTCGTCAATCGCCGTAGCTGCCGTGCAGGTGTCTGAGGGGGCTCGAAGTGGCGTTGGTTTCGGCACGGTGGATTGGCCGCGGCGACGGCGGCCGGAATCGCCCATCAATGAGCGCAGACACAAAGAAGTTGTGCCAGTGAGCGCGTCAGTATGGATGGCGTTGCCGCTCGGAGGTGCATTCGGCACTGCTGAGCACCGGACCCGGACCTGCGTCCTTGATTGACGCAGCTCAGGCGTGGTCATCGTTAAGTGTCGAGTACGGCGCGGTGGCAGCGGAACTGACCGCGGTGATCACTTCACTGCGGGCCGAGGCGTGGCTGGGTACTGCCGTGGAATGTTGTGTCGCTGCCTATGTGCCCTATCTGGCATGGGTGATGCAGGTGGGTGCCGATTGCGCTCAGCTCGCTGCTGTCCATGAGATCGCGGCGTCGGCGTACGAGACAGCGTTGGCTGCGATGCCGACACTGGGCTAGTTGGCTGCCAACCACGCCACCCATGCGGTGTTGTTGGCAACGAACTTCTTTGGTGTCAACGCGAAACCGATTGCGTTCAATGAGGCCGACTATGCGCGAACGTGGATACACGCCGCGACCACCATGAATGTCTATGAAGCCATTTCTTCGCCGGCACTCGCTTCGGCACCGCACGCCCGGCCGGCGCCCGTCATCATCAAACCTGGCGCCAATGCCGCGGACGCCACTCAAGTAACCGTCACACCAATTCCAATTTGACAGATTGTCGAAATATTGACGGAGACTATCATGGGGGCATTGCATTACATCAATGAATCGTTGGTGGCTGCTATTATCGCGTGGCTGTTCATACCGTTATGTGTGCTGCTCGCGGTGATTGGGTTATTAAGGGGACATGTTGCTCTGACCGAACAATTTCTCGGCTTTATAGTGAATCTGGCGAGTATTCCTCTCGAGTTCTTCCTGATGGCCGAATGGGTTGCCGTCATAGGTCTGGTGGATATTTGCAAATTGGTGATCACGTGGGTTTTGGGAATTTAGGATTTGTCGGCGGTCCGGGCCTGGTAACTCATCTGGCGACGACGATGGCGCTGCCCAGCGGTGCTGCTCTGGGAGGTGGCGTGTCGAACGGCACGGCTGTGGCGCTGGAGTTGGCGCCTGCGCCGTTTTCGGCTATGGCTGTTGGTGCCGAGGGGTCGCTTGGAACCGCTGGTGGCGTGGTTTCGCCCGCTCAGTTGGGTGGGGCGGTGGGCTTTGCCGGAACGGCGACCAACGGGGCCTTCCCACAACCCGGGGGCTGACCACGCTGGGTGACGGTACACATTGTGACGTTGTGCAGGTGCCTATGTTGCCCAAGCGGTTGGGTGCAGCATGTGTGCGATGACTCCACCAGTTGGGTGCGCTGAAAGTTGCTCTTGCCCGGTCCAAGGGTGCGGGTTTTGGCTTCTAGCGTGCGCTTGACCGTGGCATACGAACCCGTGGTGGACGACAGCCGCCCACGGACCTATTGCTTGGTGAGCGCGATCTTCATCTGCGCTTGGTAGTCCTCGACGTGCTCGCCGCTGACGTCGACGATCACGCGGTGGATTCGGCCGTCGAACGCAAACGGCGGATCATAGTCAGGAGTTACCGGCGACCCGGTGTTCGCGCCGACCAGCATCGCTCCGCCTTGGGCCAACCGGAGGGGGGTGGTCACCGGGAAATCGCCGCGGCCGACCGCGGAGCCATCGACGAACAGCGTCACGTCGCCGGGAGTTCCTCTGCCGTTCCTGAGGTCCACCGGACCTGTCGGGGTGAATTCCACACTGAGGAAGTGCCGCCCCGGCGGGATCCGTTGCTCCGAGCGAATCGTGAAGATCTCCTTGGCGACGTAGTTGTGCGCATAGCAGAGCTGACCGTCCTTGACGTACAAGGTGATTCCCCCGTCGTTGCCGCCCATGGACAGCAGGACGCCCGACGACTCGTCGGTGAGCTCGACCTCGGCGTTGATCGAGTAGGGCCGGTTGAGGATCTTCGGTGCGGCGGCCGCGGGAATGGCCTGGGTGCCCGGATAGAGCACGTATCGAGTGCGGTTCGCGGCGGCAATCTGGGGGCGTTCCACGAAAGCGCGGGCCAAGCCGCGGCTGTCGATCGGCAACACGTTGTATTTTCCGGCTTCGCTGTACCAGAGCGTGATCATCGCGGTCAGCCGCGCCCGCTCCTGCCCGGCCAGGTTGGTGGTCTCGGCGGGATCCTGCGCGACGTGGTAAAGCTCCCATCCGGTGGCATCGAGCTGACTGAGCATCGCCGCGGTGATCACGTCGCCGAATTTGTGCTCGGATTCGGCGAATGACGTTCCCGGCCAGGGGCATACCGCGCGCCATCCGTCGTGGTAGATCGAGCGGTGGCCCAGCATCTCGAAGTACTGGGTGAGGTGCCGGGTGGGGGCGGCGGCGTCGTCGAAGGTGTGCGCGAAGCTGACCCCCTCGATCGGCGACTGGGTGACACCGCCGATCGACGTCGGGGGGTCAACGCGCAGCGCCGCGAGCACCGTCGAAACCATGTCGATGAGGTGGACGTACTGGGATCGCACCTCGCCCCGCGCGGCAATACCACGTGGCCAGGTGACGATCAACGGGTCGCTGGAGCCGCCGCGGTAGGTCTCGCGTTTCCACCGCCGGAACGGGGTGTTGCCGGCGTGGGTCCAGCCCCAGGGGAAGTGGTTGAACACCGTGGGGCCGCCGATCTCGTCGATGCGGGCCAGTCCCTCCTCGACGGTGTCGGAGACGTTGTTGAAGAAGCGGACCTCGGTGACCGAGCCGGTGGGGCCACCTTCGGCGCTGGCCCCGTTGTCGGAGACCAGCATGATCACCGTGTTGTCGTATTCGTGCAGGTCTTTGAGGAACTGCACGAGTTCGCCGATGTAGTGGTCGGTGTGCTCGAGGAAACCGGCGAACACCTCCATCATCCGGGCGTAGAGCCGGCGTTCGTCGGCCGGCAGCGTCTCCCAGTCCGCGACATCGGGATCGGGTGCAGACAACTCGGCCGTTGCCGGCAAAAGCCCGAGTTCCTTTTGTCGTTGGAACACCTGCTGGCGGTAGACCTCCCAGCCGGTGTCGAACTTCCCGGCGTAGCGGTCGGCCCACTGTTTGGGCACATGGTGGGGCGAGTGCGTCGCGCCGGTGGCGAAGTAGAGGAAGAAGGGCTTGTCCGGGGCGACCTGCTTGGCGTCGGCAATCATTGCCTTGGCCTTGTTCACCAGGTCGGGGGTGAGGTGATAGCCCTGCTCCGGGGTGGCTTCGGGTTCGGTTTGGGCGTTGTCGCGCACCAGATCCGGGTAGTACTGGTGGGTGTCGCCGCCCAGGAAGCCGTAGTAGCGCTCGAACCCCCGACCCAGCGGCCAGCGGTCATAGGGCCCGGCCGCGGTCATCGTTTCCTCCGGCGCCAGGTGCCACTTACCGACGCAGTAGGTGTTGTAGCCCTGGGCCCGCAGAATTTCGGAGAGAAATCCGTTCTCGAAAGGTATGTAGCCGTCGGAGCCGGGGAATCCGGTCGACCCGTTGGTCAGACATGCCAGGTGGTTGGAGTGGTGGTTACGGCCGTTGAGGATGCAGGACCGCGACGGAGAGCACAGCGCGGTGGTGTGCATGTTGGAATACCGCAGGCCGTCGGCGGCCAGGGCGTCGATGTTCGGTGTCGAGATCGGACTGCCGTAGCAGCCCAGGTGCCCGTATCCGGTGTCGTCGAGCACGATGAACACCACGTTCGGCGCGCCCTCGGGAGGTCGCTTCAGAGCCGGCCAGGCCGGCGTCGACTCGTCGGCGGTGCGGCCGATCACACCGGGAAACGTTGTGCCGGGCTGATATTCGGTGATTGCCATGACTTAGTCCTCGCTTCGGCTATCGGTGCCGGGCCGGGTTGAGTTGGTTCAACAACTCGTCGACGTCGATGCCGAAGCTGCGCATCCGCGGCGGGAATTCGTGCAGCGTCGCCAGGAACCGCATCATTTGCATCGCGGCGGGACCGTAGAGCCAGGCATGGTTTTCCTGCCACTCATCGAATCCCCGCGCCTTATGGAACCGTTCGAACGGGTCGAGCTTGAGGTTGGTGATCAGTGGGGTGGTCAGCTTTTGCTGAATGCCGTTAAACCACCGATCCTGGGTCTTCAACAGCACTTTCCAGTCGCCGTAACGTAAACCGTGCAGTGTCGTCTCGGTGAAGTAGTAGAACTCCATGCGTTTGGACTTGCCGCGGCCGGTGAGCAGGTCGGACTGGTCGACTCCGTCAAGGTGCACGCGGTACTCGCGTCCGCCGATGGTGGTGCCCTTCTTGAGCGAGTCCACGAGATCCGGCTGGCCCAGCATCGACATGATGGTGGGAACCCAGTCCTCCATCGCCATGAACCCTCCGGTGGCAACGCCGGCCGGGATCACCCCGGGCCAGCGCACCAACGCGGGCACCCGGAACGCGCCCTCGTAGCCGCCGACGCCCTTCTCCCGGGCGAAGGGGTGATTGCCGCCGTCGGGCCAGCTGTTGCAGGCCGCTCCGTTGTCGGTCGACCACATCACCAGGGTGTTGTCGGCGATGCCGAGTTCGTCGAGCAGATCGAGCAGTTCGCCCACGTGATCGTCGAGTTCCATCATCCCGTCGGCATAGACGCCGTAGCCGCTCTTGCCGTCGTACTCCGGTGCCAGGTTGGTGCGGTAGTGCATCCGCGTCGAGTTGTGCCACACGAAGAACGGCGTTTCGGCGGCCGTCGCATCACGGATGAACCGCTTTGTCTCGGTGAGGAATTCACGATCGAGGGTGCGTTGTCGCTCGCGGCCGTACGGTCCGGTGTCCTCGATACGCTGGGTCCCGTCGGGATTGGCCCAACAGTGCAACGCACCGCGCTGACCGAAGCCGAACTTCTCCACGATCTCCGGATTGGTCGGGAAGTCGTACTGTTCGGCGTACTCGCCGGCGTTGAGGTGATACAGGATCCCGTAGAACTCGTCGAAACCGTGCATGGTCGGCAGGTGCTCGTCGCGATCGCCGAGGTGGTTCTTGCCGAACTGTCCGGTCGCGTAGCCCAATGGCTTCAGCATCTCGGCCAGTGTCGGATCTTCCTTCTGCAGACCGAGATCCGAGCCTGGCAGACCGACCGTGGACAAACCCACCCGGATCGGGTACTGCCCGGTGATGAAGGCGGCCCGTCCCGCCGTGCAGGACGCCTCGGCATAGTGGTCCATGAAGATCATGCCCTCGTCGGCGATCCGGTCGATGTTGGGTGTCGAGCCGCCCATCATCCCGCGGTGGTAGGCGGAGATGTTCCACATCCCGACGTCGTCGCCCCAGATGATCAGGATGTTGGGACGTGCGGCTGCGTCTACCGTTTCGGATGCCATGTTGAACCTCTCCAGCGATGCCAAGTCCGTGGGTGTTACGGATTTGGTTGACTACGCAGGTCAGTGGATGGTGGGTGGGTCTGCATGGGCAGCGTACTGGTCCGGGTGCGGTAGCCCAGGCCGTCCTGTCCGCTCAAACCGCTGCAGCGCTTACGAAATCACATCGTGGCCACCACCGCCGGATCCAACCGATCAGCGACGCGATAGTGATTGAGGTGTTTCTGACTTTGCGATAGAGATTCGCGTTTGATCAGACAACATCGTCGGGGTCCTGGATGGGTTCAGTGTGCCTTTGCTGGCGGTGCCAGGCAAGGCGGCGTTTGTGGGCTTGTTCGAGT
>NZ_UPHQ01000237.1 GCF_900566055.1 Mycobacterium innocens | reverse complement strand
CCACCGATACCTCCCGCCCCGCCGCCGCCGAAGCCGCCGGCGCCGCCGGTACCACCGGGCTGACCCTGGGTGGCGCTGCTGACTCCATTGAAGCCGGGCTCGCCGGGCCCACCGACGCCGCCCGGCGCATTGGCGCCGTTGGTGCCGCTGGCCGCCGGGGGGCCCTGGTCCATCAGTTGAGTGGGGTTGACACCGGTGGCACCGGGCGCGCCCAGGCCGCCTTGCCCGCCGACCCCGCCCTGGCCGAACAACCCGGTCGATCCGCCGTTACCGCCCATCCCGCCGTTCCCGCCGGGAATGAGGGCGTTGCCGCCGGCCCCGCCGGCTCCACCGGCACCGGTGAACAGCCCGCCATTGCCGCCGGCGCCGCCAGCCGCGCCGGGAGCGCCTTGCCCCCCGTTGCCGCCGCGGCCGAACAACCCGGCATCGCCACCTTTGCCGCCGGCAGGGTGGGCGGCGCCGCCGGATCCACCATTGCCGCCGTTGCCGTAGAGCAGGCCGCCGGCCCCGCCGTTTTGCCCGGTTCCGGCCGCTCCGTCGGCGCCGTTGCCGATCAACGGACGCCCCAGCAGCGCCTGGGTGGGCGCGTTCACCACGCCGAGCGCCTGCTGCTCAAGAGCCTGTAAGTGCGAGGCGTTAGCGGCTTCCGCGGCCGCGTACGAAATCCCACCGGGGCACTCAAGGCGTCGACGAACCGCCGATGAAACGCCGCTGCCTGTGCGCTCAGCGCTTGATAGCTCTGGGCGTGCTCGCCGAAACACGGCGGCAATCGCCGCCGAAACCTCGTCAGCGGCCGCGGCCGCTATTCGCGTCGTCCGGGCAGCCGCGGCCGCGCTCCCGGCGCTGATCGCCGCGCCGATGCGCTCCAAATCCATTGCGGCCGTGGTGAACGTCTCCGGAGAGGCGATGACGAACGACACGGGTCTGTCCTCCGATAGCGGTCGGTGAGCGCGTCCCGCGCTTGGTTTGGGAACAAGCCGATCGTAACTTCGGATCAGCGCGTCGGTGTTTCGGCTCGAGCCGAAAGCGATTTACTCGGTGATCGAGATCGCCTGCCGCGGGCATTGACGCACGGCGTCGCGCACCAGCTCCTCGTTCTCCGGCGCGACATCTGGTTGCAAGACGGTCAGCATGTCGTCGTCGCCGAGCTCGAAAACCTCGGGGACGATGCCCATGCACACCCCGTTGCTCTCACACAGATCCCAATCGACGTCGACCTTCATCGCAGCACCTTGACCGGTACGTTCTTCCAGCCCGCGACGTTCTGCATGTGCACGCGATTGCAGCCGTCCCAGTCCACCTCATAGCGGGGCATGAAGTCGAGCAGCTTCTCCAGCGCGATCGTGCTTTCCATGCGGGCTAGCGCAGCGCCCAGGCAGCTGTGAATCCCGTAGCCAAAGCTCAGGTTCAAGGCCTCGTGCCGGTCGCGGTCGATGTCGAAGTTGTCAGGATCCGTCCATGCTTCGGGGTCGCGGTTGGCCGCGGCGTTGATCAGGAACACCGGCTTCATTGGCGGAATCGTGACGCCGTGCAGCTCGACTTCTTTCGTCGAACAACGAACCTGATATTGGGACGGCGCCTCGTAGCGCAGTAGCTCTTCGACGGCCGCGGGGATCTTGCTGCGATCGTCGAGCAGCTTCTGCCACTGCTCGGGGAACCGCGCGAACACCACCGGCGCATTGCCGACCAGCTTTGTCACGGTCTCCGCGCCGGCACCGCCCAATAACGTTGCAAATCCGGCTATTTCGACGTCATCCAGCTTGGTTTTCTGGCCGTCCTCACGTTCGATCTCGGCGTTGATCAGCTTGGTGAACAGGTCGTCGCGCGGCTCGGCGCGGCGCTGCTGTAGGAGTTCGTAATACAACATCCAGGTTTCGATGTTGGCTTGCATACCCCGCTCGCCGACCTCGACCTGTCCGGGTTCGCGATGCAGCGACTCGTCGATCAAGTGTCGCACCCGCTGGGCGTGCTCCTCCGGTACCCCCAGCATGGTGGTGATCACCTCCACGGGGAACGGAGCGGAGAAGTCCTGCACCACATCGAACCGGTCGGGATCGACCTTGCCGAGGTACTTGTCGATCTTCTCGGCGACCATCTGCTGTTGGGATTGGATGGCGCGCGGCGTGAAGACTCTGTTGAGCAAGCTGCGCATGTGCCGGTGATCAGGAGGGTCCATAAAGATGATCGACCGTTGTTGCGGCGGCTTTCCGGTCCGCACCATCGACAGGTCGATGCCGTAGGCCGACGAATACTCTTCGAAGTTCTTCAGCCCCGCGGCCACATCCTCGTGGCGGGTCAACGCGTAGAAGTCGTACTCCTCGCTGTAGTAGACCGGGGTCTCCTCCTGCATCCGCCGATAGGTATCCCACGCGCCGTTGAAGAAATCCAAGGAAAACGGATCGAAGACGACCTTAGATTTGGTCATTGAACATCCTCCTCGACGGTGAGCTGAGGGCTGGGAGCGGCAGTAACGGAATGCCAGACTGTAGTACTAACGGTAGCGCTTTCGTGGCGAGCGGAAAAGGACTCGGTCATCGGGGGTGTTCCATCAGGGTCAGGGCGGCGTCGGCGGCAGCCAGAACGGCCCCACCGCGAGCCGCGGCCCCCTCGGCGAGGTCGACGACCAGTCGCACGTCCTTCTGCAGCAGTGCTCCGGCCAGGCCGGCAAGCCGGTCCAAGCTGCCGGTATCGCCAATGGCATTGAGCGCGAAGCTGTTACCGCTGCTGCGGGCGACGACTTCGGTGAGGCGCTGCGGCGAGACGCCGAGGGCTGTCGCCAGCGACAGGGCGGTCGCCGCGGTGCCCAGGTTGGCGGTGAACAGCAAGTTGTTGAGCAGCTTGGTGGTTTGTCCGGAGCCCAGATCACCGACGTGCACCACGGCATCCGCGTACGTTTCAAAGACCGGGCGGCAGCCTTCCACGACGTCGGCGTCACCACCGGCCATCACCAGCAGGCGGCCCTTTACCGCAGCCGGGCCGCCGCCGCTCACCGGTGCATCTACTACCGAAACACCTTGTGCACCAGCCCTATTTGCAAGCTTCCGGCAGGTGTCGGGATGCACCGTGCTATGCACCGCGATCACGCCGCCCGGCGCCAGGCCGGCCAGCAGCCCGTCGGTGAGTTCTTCGACGTCCTTGTCGCCAACCACGCAGAGGCAGACCAGATCGCTTGCGGCGGCGAGCTCGGTCGGGGACGGCGCGGTCTTCGCCGGGGTATCGGCGAAGGGCTCGAGGGTCGCGGGCCTGCGCGCCCATAGCGTCGTCGGGTAGCCGGCCTCGATGATCCGCCGCGCCATGGGGCCGCCCTGGCTGCCCAACCCGATGAATCCGACCCGCATCAACCGGCCTCCAAGTCTTCGGTCGCTGAGCGCGCCGCCGCACATTCCTCGACGAAGGCAAAGAGGTTGCGGTGGTAGTCGGCGGCCGTGTGCCCGAGGCTGAGATTGTGCCCGGTGTCTGGTTCCAGGTTGCTGACGAAACGTGGTGTTGCGGGGAATAATTCGGTGATTTCTGCCAGGGCGGTCGGGTCGGTGCGATACACGTTGTCGTGCTCGCCCACGGTGAAGCGAACCGGGACGCGCACCCCGGGCGCCAACGCCGGGAAGTCCTGGTGCGGCCAGTTCAAGGCCATGGCCCGCTCGTAGTGCGGCGCTGTCGAGCTATTCGTGATCCCCCGCGGGATGTCGGCCGGATACAGCCGAATCGGTTCCCACAACAGCTCCCGCACACCCGGTGGGCGATCCTGTTGCGCGGCCGCCTTCATGACTTCCTTGGCGGCGGGTTGATACCGCCGACCGGTACCACCCAGTTCGAGGCCGAGTAGGTCGACGCCGCGTGGGCTGGCCGCCATGCGTACCGACAGCTCGCAGCCGCCCGAATGACCCATCACAAACAACCCGGCCCCCTGCGGCCGCTGGCCGAGGATGCGGTCGACGGCGCCGAAGGCGAGGTCGACGCGTTGCTCCGGCCGTTGCATCGCCTCGGGGTACGGTGCCGAACTGCCGTAGCCGGGCCGGTCGAGCGCGACAACGGAGAATCCGAGTGCCGCGCCCAACCGCAGCAACGACAAATGCGGATGCCCAGGACAGTCGAAATAGACCGCGGACGTGCCGCCGCCATGGATGGCCACGACGACGGCCTTGGGGTCTTCGGCCTCCGCGACGAGGCCCGACATGGGCACGCCGTCGACGATCACCACCCTAGGGCGCGGCGTGGTCATGTGTCAGTCCGCAACAGGAGTACGCCGCTGGGTGTCAGGCCGCCACTGCTGACCACGCCGACGCGGGCGTCGGCGACCTGGCGTGCGCCGGCCTCCCCGCGCAATTGGGTTATCGCTTCATGCAGCAGACCCATGCCGTGAGTGCGGCCGTGCGAAAGCTGGCCGCCATGGGTGTTGAGTGGCAGCTGGCCGTCGCGGGCGATGTTCTTGCCGCCATCGAGGAAATTCTTGGCCTCGCCGATCCCGCAGAATCCGAGCGCCTCAATCCAGGACAGGCAATTCATCGTGAAGCCGTCGTACAGTTCGGCGACGTCGACGTCTTGGGGCCGCAGTGAGGTGCGGGTCCACATGTGCGCGGCCTGGCCCAGCACCTGCGGCTCGTGCGTGAGAGTGCTTTGGTCCCAGTCGATTCGCTCGATGATCTGCGTTCCCACCGCCTCTACCAACACGGGTGGCTTGGCCAGGTCGCGGGCCGCGTCGACCGCGGAGACGACGACGGCTATGGCGCCGTCGCACGGCACGTCGCAGTCGTAGAGACCGAAAGGTGTTGTGATGGGCCGTGCGTTCAGATAGTCGTCCATGGTCATCGGTGATCGATAGACCGCGGTCGGGTTGAGCTCGGCGTTGGCGCGCTGGTTCAACGCGATCCAGCCCAGCGTCTCTATCGTCGTGCCGTAACGGTGAAAGTGGCGCTGCGCGTTGATCGCCAGCGTGTGCGCCGCCGACGTGGCGCCGAACGGATAGTGCCAACCAGGCGTGCGCCCCCCCGACGAGAACGGGGGTGTGATCTTGCCCTGCTTCATCAGCTCGTTGAAGGTGGCTTCCCACAACGTCCGGAAGCACAGCACGTGCCGCGCCAGGCCGCCGGCGATCGCGAGCATCGCCGCGATCACCGATCCGCCCGGGCCGAAGGTCTCGATGCCGCCGTTGTGCCAGACCGGACGGATGCCGAGCGCCGCCTCCAGTGCGGTCACGCCGCCCTCGCCGAACCCGCCGAGGTTGCCTCCGCCGGGGTAGGTCGATAGCCCGTCGATGTCGGCGAACGTCAGCCCGGCATCAGCGATCGCAGCCTCGCATGCTTGCACCGTTAGCGACAGCGGCGGAACCATCAACCGGCGACCGTTCGGCGACATTCCGATCCCGGTGAGCGCGACCTTGTCCTCGAATTTCTCGGTGGTCAGCATGGGCCGGACGTATTCGCCAAAGCGCTCGGGTGCGATCTCGTCGTCGGGCAGGGGAGCGGGCTGGGCATCGGGAATCGGCCGGAACAAGGGCAGCCACACGTCCTCGATCTGCTCGAAGGCGACCTCCACCGGCTGACCGAGTTCGAGCTGGTCGGGATCGCTATCCACGATGTTGGTGGTCAGCCGGACTCGGGGATCCTCGACGATCGCCACCTGCGCGATGACATGGGGCGCCGGCATCCCGGGCACGCTGAATCGATGGTTCACGGTGAACCCCGCCAGGGTCGCTTTGCCCGAAACGGCCCGAACTCCGATTTCGCGTGACCGGCAGTAGCGGCATACCGGTGCGGGCGGATGGATCAGCGCTTCGCACGTCTGGCATTCCTGGAACCGAAGCTTGCCGTCGGCGCCCGAGGTCCAAAAGAATTCGTTCTCGTCCGTGACCAGGGGCAACGGGCGTCCGGGTGTTGCTGACACGTCACCTTCTTTCCGTCGAAACTGCGCTCAGCGCGCGATCAAGTGGGGGGCGAAGTGTGATCTGAGCGCAGACTCGGCGCGAAATAGTAAGAGGCCCGTCAACGCGTGAACCCCCACTGCGCTTCGTTCGACTCGGTTTTGACGTTCTCGGCGGGATCTTCCGCACTGCTGGAGAATGGGTGGGCGGCTTCGGGTATGCGGTCGCCCATCTCGGTGATCGCGTGCACCGGGCAGTCCAGCAGTGCCCGCAGGACCGAGTCGTGGTCGTCGTCCGGCACGGTGCCGTCCCCGACCAGGCATGCGTATCCCCAGTCGTCGAGCGAGAAGTACCCGGGCGCGTGCTTGGCGCACACGCCGAAGCCATCGCACACTGTGCGGTCGAGACGGATTTTCATGGCTAGCTCACCGCCTCAACCTGGTAGGGACGGTCGGCGCGGAATGCGCCATGGCTGCAGTCGTGACAGGTTCCGGCGAGATGGTCAGCCACTTCGTCGGGAAATTGGTCGAGCAGGCTGGCGGCGACGTTGGTGGCGGCATCCAGTGTCGCGCAGGCGCCGCGTCCGCGTAGTACCACCGACCAGCGGCGCAGTCGGCCCAGATCCTCTTTCGTCGCAACCGAATCCCGCAACGCCCCGCCGACCGCCGCCATCGCCGCCGTGCCGTTGAAACATGACCCGCACTGCCCGGCATTTTCGCGGTCGAAGTAGGCCAGCACCGACGCCGCAACAGCGACCGGGCAGTCGTCGGTGATCAACGAGACGGCACCGCAACCCAGTCCGCTGCCGAACCGCCGCATCGTCTCATGGTCCAACGTGGTATCGAGCACGGCTCGGTTTAGTAAGCCGGCGAAGTAGCCGCCCATCAGCGCTCCGCGCACTCGTTCGGACGAAACACCATGCAGCGCGAGCAGTTCGGCGAACGGCAAGCCGTGCGGCAGTTCGTACAGAACGGGTGGCCGGTTGGCTCCGGTAATGGTGGCCAGGAAGGTCCCCGGCGACAGCGCGGTGCCTTCCGCGCGGAATGGCGCTGAGCCGTGCCGCTGCAGGAACGGCAGATTGGCCAGCGTTTCGACATTGCTGACCAGCGTCGGGCGCTCGCTGACACCCGCTTCGAAGGGGCGCGGCGGCTTGTCCGACGGCTTGGCCGGGCCACCGTTGATCGCACGAACGGCGGCGGTCTCCTCGCCGGCGACATATCCCGGCTCGACGGTCCACAAGTCGACGCGCATGCCGAGCGAGTCCAGCTCGCTGAGCGCAGCTTCGACACTGCGCGCCGAATCAACGTCGGAGACATAGACATACGCACGCTCGGCGCCCACGATCGCCGCTGCCAATCGCAAGCCGTCCAGCACCAGATGTGGCCGATTCCGCAGCAGCCAGCGGTCCTTGATCGAAGCCGGCTCGCCCTCTTCCCCGTTCGCGATGACCACGGCGCCACGGCCGTTGTCGCGTACCGCCCGCAACTTCACCCCGAGCGGAAACGCTGCACCGCCACGGCCCACCAGTCCGCTGGATTCGACCTCGCGCAGCAATTCATCGGCGTCGGCAAGCGGGCGGTACCCGCCTTGCCCCCGGTACGCCGCAAGGTCCTCCCGGTCGCGGCTGTCCCTCAGCAGCCGGGACTGACAGCCGGACCAGGCGACGGTCCTGAATGCGGTGTCGGTGGCTTCCATCGCTCAGCCCACCGACTCTGCGGTTAGGCTAGCCCGCATGCGGACTGCGGTGGTGCGCGTCAACGTCGACCCGACCGGTGTGCTCACGCCGGCACAATTACGCGAGGGCATGGCTGCGCTCCTCGGGCTCACCGCAGAAATTGGCGCCGACGTCGTCGAAAACGATCATGGCCGTGACGTGCAACTGCTCATCGCCAGTGACGACGTCCATGCGGCCAAGCGGACCGCAATTGAGTTGTGCAGCAGAGCTTTTGGTGCCTTCGGCACCGAGCCGGCAGCGGGCGCGGTCACCTTCATCAGCAGGGGAACCGACGACGACGCCCACGGTGTGCTGTCCGCATTCGGGCTCGCCGGCGAGATCACCCGCGAGCCCGGCGACGACGGCTACGACGTCATCCACGTGACGCTGCGCGAAGCCGACCTCGAGCGCGTCCCGGAAAGCCGGATCCATACGGCGCTGGAAGCATCGCTGAACTGTGAGGTCCACATTCACATCAGGTAGCCGCATCAGGACCTCAAGAATTCGAGGATCGCCGGTGCCGCCTGCACCCAGGTGTCAAACATGTTGAAGTGCTTTACTTTACCCGCCGCGCGCTCCTCGGCCGCACGCTCCCACGCGTCCTCGGGCCAGGGCGGGTCGATGAGCGTCGATCCCTTGATCAGGCAGCTGACCTCCAGCGAGGTGCGCTTGGGATGATCCCAGTCGTTCTCGCCGCCGCGGATGATCAGCGTGGGAACCTTGATGCGGCCAAACATTTCGTCGTCGACGCCGGGAATCGTCTGTCCCGGCTTGGGTACGAACGCGTTGAGCCAGCGCAACATCACCGTGAGGAACTCATCGGGGTCCAGATCGAGGAACCGCTGCTTGTTGGCCGGATTCTGATCGATGCGGTCGCGCCACTCGGGTACCTTGAGCAGCCCCTCGATACCGGACCAGCGCACCGCCTGGATGCTGGGCAGCACGTAGTAGGCGCCCAGCTGATACATGCCGTACACGCCGCCGACGATGTTCCACACCACCAGCTTTTCCACCAGCTCGGGATAGAGCATCGTGGTCAACATGGAATCCCGCGCCCCGCCGGAACCTCCGGCGATGATGCACCGATCGACCCCGAGCGCGCTCAACATGCCGCGCAGGGTCTCGGCACGCATGTGCGATTCGCTTTGACCGTAGAACTGCACATCGGAGGCGCCGCAATTCGGCCGGTCCCACAACAAAACCCGGTAGTCGCCGCCGACCAGTGTCTCGGCCAGCGGACGCAGGCCGGGAATGTCCTTGCCGAATCGGCCGCCTGGTGTCAGAACAATCAGATCGCCTGACACACCGAGGATTTCGTACACCACGGTGCCGCCGTTCACTTCGATGGCAGACTGCTTCGGCTGCGTCATGCCATCACCAGCACGTCGTTGCCCACCACGCGGACCGGGTAGGTGCGAATGCTCCATTCCGGTTTGACCGCCGTCGTCCCGGTCGCCAGCTCGAAACCCCATTGATGCCACGGGCAGTAGATGTATTCCAGATCGCGGACCATGACCGCGTCGCCGGGGGCGCTTTCGTCGACGATGGTGCGGCCCCGGGCGCGTCCCGAGCACAGCGGACCGCCCTGGTGCGGGCAGTAATTCGCGATGGCGTAGAAGGTGCCGTTGACGTTGTAGACGCCCACGCCGTGCCGCCCGATCGGCACCAACTTGTGTGTGCCCGAAGGAATTTCGTCCACCGTCGCGACGACATGCTCGCGGCCCTGGGCGAGGCGGGGTCGCGTGGTCTCCTTCGGCATTCAGAGCACCCGGGTTTGACCTTCAAGCACCGGCACCGTCTCCGGCAGGTGATAGGTCTCGATGCCGTTCTTGTACATCACCGCATCCCGGGCCGCTTTGGGCAAGTGCTTGACCAACCACCGCGGGTTATCGAAAGTCCAGTGCGGGTAGTCGGAGGAGAAGAGCAGGATCTTCTCGCATTCCATCCATTCCAGTGCTCGGGTCAGTTCGGTCTTGTCCTCCGGGTAGTCCAGCGGCTGGGTGGTGAACTTGATGTGTTCCTTGACGTATTCCGACGGCTTGCGCTTGATGTCCACCCGGGATTTGCGCGCCGCGTAGATCGCATCCATGCGCCACATCAGCGGCAGGATCCAGGTGAACGCATGCTCGACGAAGACGATCCGCAGTGTGGGGAACCGGTCGAAGACGCCGTCGAAGATCAGGCTCATCACCTGGTTTGCGGCCAGCAGCGAGTAGGTCACCATGAAGTCGTGGTTGTAGCTGGGGAACCCCACCGGCGGCGTCGGCAGCATCTCGTAGTTGCTGCGCGATAGGTGACAACTCACGGTGATGTCGTGCTTGGTTGCGGCCGCCCAGACGGGGTTGTACATCGGGTGACCCCATGAGGGGCGCGGCTCGGCCTTGATCAGCACCTGCGCCATGTACGGGTGTCCGGCCCATTCCTCGATTTCGCGGGCCGCCCCTTCGGGGTCCTCGACGGCCGCGCAGATCGAACCGCGCCAGCGCTGATGCCAGTTGTTGTGGCCGTCGAGCCAGTGATTGGCCTGCCAGTGATTGAGTGCGGTTGAATATGCCTGGTGCGCTTCGGGTAGGCGCGGTGTCCGGCCGCCGGGCTCCAGGATCGCGATGTCGGAGCCGGCCTCCATGATCAGCTGGCGAAAGGCCATATCCGGGTCGCTGCCGGGAAACTCGCCGTCGGGAGGGAAGGTGTCGACGCGCATCGCGAAGCTGTGGGCGTAGTCCGGGGCGTCGTAGTAGATCAGCTCGCCAACCCGGTGTTCGAGGAAGTATTTGCTGCGCCACGGCTCCGGGATGTACTGCGAGATTTCACCGCGTCTGGGCATCGGGTGAACGTCGGAGTCGACGCACCGGACGGCGATGCGCTCGGCGGCGGGAACGCGTTCGTGCAGATGGGTCAGCGTCATCGTGATCTCCTCAGTCCCGTGTCACCATTGTGCGACTACCCCCGGCTAACCTCTAGCGAGTCGACGGAAATCTCGATCCCGTAGAGGTTGGCGGCGTTGCGCCAGCACAACTTCTCGCGCTGTTCGGCGGACAACGCCGTGGGAAGCTCCCGGATGTCCCAGCACTGCCAGTGCGGATAGCTGGAGCCGAACATCACCATGTTCTCCTTGCCGCTGAAGGACAACCACTCACCGGCGAAGTCGGCATCGCCGGGACCGTCGAGGCAGCCCTGCACGAAGTACACGTGACCGGGCAGATAGTCGCTCGGTATCCGCGGCGCCCACGGCGTCTGTTCCAGGTGCGGCCGGCCGAACACGTCCATCCGCCAGATGAACGGTGTCACGAAGTCCGCGGCGCCGTCGGCCCAGACGAACTTCAGGTTGCCGAAGCGCTCGAACACACCCTCGGCGATCATGTTCATCAGGTGGTAGAGGTAGTTCAGCGCCATGAAGCCGACGTATTGCTCGTAGGTGCGCGTATGCCCAGAGGGAGTGGGCGGAAATCCGATACCTTCGCCGGATTCGATGTGGACCGCCACCGGCAGGTTCGCGTCGGCCGCGGCTTCCCACAACGGCCAGAACTGTGGCTTGCCGTAGACCTCGCGGGACTGCAGCGGAACGCCGATCTGAACGACACGCGGGTGGGCGCGCCACTTTTCGATTTCACGGAGCGCGCCGGCGATGTCGTCGGGGTTGACCCGGATGGTGCCGCGGAACTTCTCGCCGAACTGGTCGTGCTCGAGCCAGCGCGACACCATCATCTCGTTGTGGGCGGCGTGCAGCGCGCTGCCGAGGTGCCGGTCGGGCATGATGCCGCGGCCCATCGGATGCAGGATCGCCACGTCGACACCGCGTTTGGAAAAGAGTTCGCCGGCAACGAGTTCCACGTTCGAACCCGGGTATTCGCGGTTCGGCCCCTCGGCGTTCGGGGCGTACTCGCCGCCGGGCGCTCCGTACCAGTCCATCTCGTAGTCGGGAAAGCCGCGGCTCTTGAACGGCTCGCGCAGGAAGCCGCGCAGGTCTTTGTTGGACGGAAAGAAGATGTGCACACTGGCATCGATGACCGGTGTGCGCGTTCCCTCGGCATCCTCGATCACGAAACCCACCCTCCGGCTCCGGCGACGACGAGCCCGGTCAGGGCATCTGATAGACAACCTAACATTTCCGTCGGTCGCCGATCAACGCCTTTCCGGTAAGCATTTCGATTAATCATCTGCCCTGCTACGCGGTGTTGTTGCCGGCCATATTGCCAGTATTGTTCTTCAATACGGATAATATCATTCTCTCATTCGATGAGGGGCGCTCCGAGCGGGATCCGAAGACAAGGATGACTTCGGCGCGCGAACCCGGGGCAGCCGACGCGATCGGCAACGGCTAGTTGCACGCCCAGTCAACGATCCGCCCGCCACCGAGGTTGGCCATGGCGTGTGCTTCGGCCGCGCCGCGGTTGTACCCGTAACCGCCGTGGTACTTCGCGCCGTCGTGGGCGACCGCGCCGCATCGGGTGAAGACGCTGACCACTGTGCACGTGTGGATCCCACACAGCTCCAAGGCACGCTGCTTGGCCTGCGCCTTGGAGAGGTGCCGCCATGCCTTGCCATTTGACCCGTCGTGTCCGTAGGCGATGGCGCCGTAGTAAACAGGGGAGGGCGGCATATTGGACACATGGGTCATCTCACCCCGGTGGGTATGGGCGCCTGCCGGATGGATCTGCGTGACGGTCATTGCGGCCGCAACCGCCAGGCCCGACACTGCCAGTACGATTCGGCGGCGAAGCTTTCCGGTGCTTTTCTCAGCTCTACTCACCTGGGCTCACCTCCACCACAGCCTCACCGTTCCCGATGCCCCGATGGATGAGGGCGCTGACGCTGTATGAAATGCGATATTTACTTGGGAGAAATATTTACCATCTACAATACCGGCGCGTTGGCCGCTACGTGGGTTGTGTGAATCGGGCTTCATAGGCAATTCATGATGTGGGTTGGCCGTCTCGTCGGCCGGCAATCTCGAACATCGCGACGTCATACCCCTCAGGCGTTCCATGCGTCGAAATCGCTTCGGCCGCAGCTGTATCGATGATGCCGGCAGATTCAGCACAGACCGCTGGGAATGCCCCTGGCGGGAGTGTTTCCTGGCTGGGCATCGCCTGCGGGTAGGGCACCCGGTAGGGCGGGTTCAAGCGATAGGTGCCCGTCAACGCTCCGATGCCGAGGCCGCACTGCGCCAGTTCCGGCAGCACCCGTCGGGGTTGGTTCAGCTTGGGTGGCGACGGGTTGGGTGCGACGGCGAAGTTGAAGGCCGACGTCATGTCGCCGATCACGCTTCGGCGCCATGCGGTGAGGTTGGGCACCGGCACGCCGAACCGTTTCTCGATCAATCGAAGTTGGGAGGTGTGATCGAACACGTCGTGGGCCATCGGCCCGCCGCGGCTGAACGGTGAAATAACCAGGCAGGGAACGCGAAAGCTCAAGCCGATCGGTCCGCGGATGCCGCCGGAACCGGCCACGCCGTCGATGTCGGGCACCGTCAGGTATTCGCCCGCGGTGCCCGGCGGCGCCGTCGGCGGCACGACGTGGTCGAAGAAGCCGCCGTTTTCGTCGTAGCTGACGATCAGCGCGGTCTTTTCCCAGACCGCCGGATTGGACAGCAGAATCCGCAGCGTGTCCGCCATCGCGACGGCGCCGCCCGCGTCCGGCATCGCCGGGTGTTCGGACACGAGAATATTCGGAACCAGCCAGGAGACCTGCGGCAGCCTGTTGGCTCTGACATCGGCGGCGAAGTCCCAGGGATAGCGGGGGGCGACGCCGAAGCGAGCCAAATCCGACCGCGGGTCTGCGGCCTGTTTGAACCATCGCACGATCTCGCCGTAACCCACGTAAGTG
Source organism: Mycobacterium innocens (assembly GCF_900566055.1). GTDB lineage: Bacteria > Actinomycetota > Actinomycetes > Mycobacteriales > Mycobacteriaceae > Mycobacterium > Mycobacterium innocens. The sequence continues at coordinate 54,354 of NZ_UPHQ01000237.1, read as the reverse complement.
TTGACCGCGGGCCCTAATGACTTGTCGCTGTACATCTTCCAACTGACGCCGGCATCGCTGAGGTTCTGCGGCATGATGCGCCAGTTGAACGCCCCGATCGGCGCGGTGGAGGAGGTCTCCACCAATGGCCCCCCATTGGTACCGGCGGGGTCGATCCAGGCACTGAGCCAATACAGCCGGTTGGGAGAGTTCGGACCCAATACCGAGCAGAAGTAGTGATCGCAGACGGTGAAGGTGTCGGCCAGCAGGTAATGAATCGGGATGTCTCGACGAGTGTGGTAGCCCATTGTCCCCGGGGTGTTGGCGGCCGAACGGGTCCTCGCCTGCGCCGGCAACCAGTTGTCGTTCGCGCCGCCGTTCCACGACTGATGGATCGCGATCCAATCATGGTCGGGATCGTTGATGCACGCGCCGTTGAGAAAGGGCGCTCTGGTGCTGTCGAAACGGAACGGGAGGGTGATGCCGGAGGGGTCCAGCGACTGGGTCCGCGGGTCCCAGCCCTTTTGCTGGAACAGCGGCGAGGCGGTATTGAATCCGTCGGTATCGGAAAGTGTTCCGAAGTAGTGATCGAAGGATCTGTTTTCTTGCATTAACAGCACGATGTGCTCGATGTCGGTCAACTTACCCGAGCACGGCCCGGCGCCGTAAGCCTTTTCGATCACCGGCCCGACTAACGACATGAGAGAGGCGGCAGTGGTAGCAGCGGCGGCTTTAGCCAAAAACTCGCGGCGCGACATTGTGTCATCCGGGTTTTTGCCCATCACCATGGTTCCTTCCGCACAGTTAGGCGAACTGTATCTTTGCGGCGGCGATCTGCCGTGACACGTCAAAGGGTGTGTCGTGGCGAATGCGCCGGGGCGCTGAGACGCAAATTCGCCGGGGTGCGAAATGCCGGCATGCCGCCAACTGGATTATTGCCTAATCGGCTGGGTGCGCGACGAAAAACCGGGCGGCCTTGCGGATGGAATCTTCCACCGGTTCCGGTTTCCAGCCCAGTTCGCGTTCGGCTTTGCTGTGATCCAGCGGCGACATCAGTTCCGCCATGCGCGCTCCGACGTAGGCGAAGAGCAGGTCGCGACGCAGCAGGCGGGCGGCCAGATCGTTGAGGCGCGCCGCGGCCCGCAGGACCGGCATCGGGATCGGAATGCGCGGCGGGCGTATGCCGACCGCGCGGGCCGCGATCTCGTGGATTTCCCGGGTGCTCAGGTAACGATCGGAAATGATGTAGCGCTCGCCGACGCGGCCCCGGTCGGCCGCCAGAAGCATGGCGCGGGCGGCGTCTTCGATACCGACCACCTCGGCGGAGAAGCCGAGGTAAAACGGGAACCGCCCGGTGGCGACGCGCGCGATGAGCGAACCATGCGGGGTCGGGGCCCAGTCGCCGGGCCCGTAAGTGGTCGAGATACACATCGCGACCGCCGGTAACCCTTTCTCGCGCACGTACCGCAGGACCAGGTTCTCCGCGGCCACCCGGGACTCGATGTAGGCGCCGCCGTCGTTCCAGTTGTGCGGGTCGTCCTCGGTGACGGGCCGCTGGCCGTTGATTGCCAATGTGCCGGTGCTGCTGGTGAATACGAACTTGCGCAACTGTGCCTCGAGAGCCGCGTCGAGCACCTGCCGCAGGCCTTCGACATTGGTGCGGAACAACGGAGTGGGGTCGCGCAGCCACATCCGGGCGTCCACCACGCAGTAGTACACGACGTCGCAGCCGGCCATGGCCCGCCGCAGCGCGGCGTCATCGAAGATGTCGCCGTAACAGCGTTCGACTTGGCGAGTCTGCAATAAGTCGTCGATGCCCTTGGTGACACTGGTGCGCCGCACCATGACCCGCACGTCCTGCCCTGCTGCGACGAGTTGGCGGGTGACGTGTGAGCCCAGGAAACCACTGGCCCCGATGACTAGTTTGGTGGTTCCGGTCATCGCCGCCTCAGAAGGTGGTGGGTCGCGACCACGGTGTGGCCGCGGCGCAGCAGGATTTCGGTGCAGCGCTTGCCATCTGGCCGAACGCGCCGGTGACCAGAACGGTCTGGCGGTTCACCGGCCGAGCCGCCGCGCCAGCGCGGCCGCCGTGTCCCGCAGCCGAGGCGAAATACGCACGGAGAAAATGGGATTGAAGATATCCTCACGCAGCCGGGTCAGCGTCGAGGACTTGATCAGCCAACCGCCGTCGAGCTTCTCGTAGGTTTCGTGGTAGTGACCGCGCCCGTTGAGATTGACGCCCGGGCCCAGCCGCACCACGTCCTCGAGCGCCCAGATCCCGGTCGCGGTCGTCGGCGACGTCAGCGTGATTTCCGGGGCGTGCACCTGATGCACCGTGGGTTGCGACGGCTTGCCCAGCGCGTGGCGCACGTAGGACACGAACTCGTCGGCGCCGCGGATCACCATCCCGCCCGACTGCGAGGTGTCGCTGACGAAGTCGTCGGTGAACAGCTGCCGCCAGTCATCCCAGCGCTTGGTGTCCAGGTATCGGCAGTATCGGGCCTTGAGTTGCTTGATCGCCTCGATCTCCCACAGTGTCGTTGCGGTGGCGGACATCCTAGCTCCTCATGCACCTCATAGCCCGATTTCGAGATTACTGCTTCCGTATCAGAGAATGCTATTCTCGCATGATAGCGACGACAGGAGGCGGCCCGAATGCTGTTGGAGTTCGATGCCGATCAGCGCTTGTGGCAGGACACCGTGCGCGATGTCGTCGCCAAGCAGTGCCCGCCGTCGCTGGTGCGCGCCGTGGCCGAAGACGGCGTCGACACGAGCCCGCTATGGAAGGTGTATGTCGACCTCGGCTGGACGGAACTCAACGATCCGGCCGGCGCGGTGGAGCTGGCGATCGTGTTGGAGGAGTTGGGGCATGCAACCGACCCGACCCCCTTCCTGGCGACGATGAGCCAGTTCGCGCCACTGGCCATGGACCACTTCGACCCGCACCAGTCGGGTACCGCCGTGTACAGCGGGGTGACGGCGCGCCGGGACGCCGACGGATGGGTGCTCGATGGTACCGCACGCCACGTTCTCGACGGCGATCGCGCCGACCGATTGGCGGTGGTCACCGACGCCGGGGTGTTCATCGTGGACGCCCATCAGGTCTCGGCCCGTCGCGAGTCCGTGTTCGACCCAGTGCTGCACGTCGCCGACCTGTCCTTCGATCGGGTTCGGGTACCCGACGCTGTCCGGGTAACCGCCGATCGGGAAGGCGCGCGCCACGTTGCGCTGACCGGCATGGCCGTCACGATGGTCGGCGCCTGCCAGCGCATCCTGGATCTCGTGCTCGAGCATGTGCGCAGCCGTCACCAATTCGGGGTACCGATCGGATCGTTCCAGGCGGTGCAGCACAAGGCCGCCGACATGCACGTCGCGGTGCAACGGGCCCGGGCGCTGGCCTACTTCGCGGCGCTGACCATCGCCGCCGACGACCCGCGGCGGCGGCTGGCCGCCGCCATGGCCAAGGCCAGCGCGGGCGAGTGCCAGTCGCTGGTGTTCCGGCATGGCTTACAGCTGCACGGCGCAATGGGATTCACCTGGGAGAACGATCTGCAATTCGCGCTCAAGCGGGCCAAGGCCGGTGAACTGATGCTCGGCGGTGCGGCCGAGCATCGGGACCAGATCGCGCAGGAGTACCGTGCAGCTGACTTTTGATCCCGACGTCGAGGCGTTCCGGGCGGAGTTCGCGGCCTTCCTCGACGAAAACCTGCCTCCGGCAAGCGAAACGGGCGAGCGGCCGCGCTCGGTCTCGCATCTGCCGGCTTGGGCGCGCCGCTGGCAGCGGTTGCTGTTCGACAACGGCTGGCTGCTGCCCGGCCAGCCGCCGGAGTTCGGCGGTCGCAACGCGACGGTGGTTCAGCAGTTCGTCCACCTCGAGGAACTGTGCCGCCGGCGGATCTATCACAGTTTCAACCCCCAAGGCGTGAATATCGTTGCCGCGTCGCTGCTGTCGTTCGGCACCGAGGAGCAGAAACACCGCTGGGCGGTGCCGATCCTGCGCGCCGAGATCACCGCGTCACTGGGGATGAGCGAGCCCAGCGCCGGGTCCGACCTGGCGTCGCTGCGCACCCGGGCGGTGCTGGACGGTGACCACTTCGTCGTCAACGGGCAGAAGGTGTGGACCTCCGGGGCCCATGACGCCGACGTGTTGCTGACGTTCGTGCGCACCGACCCGGATGCGCCAAAACACCAGGGCATCAGCGCATTACTCATCCCGACCGGCACCGCGGGTGTGGTGCGCCGCCCGTTTCCGTCTATCTGCTCGGCCGACGACCTGGATTTCAACGAGGTGTTCTTCACCGATGTGCTGGTGCCGGCGGAAAACCTGGTGGGTCCGCTCAACCGGGGCTGGCGCGTGGCCAATGGCTCCCTCGGGCACGAGCGCACCATGATGTGGCTGGGTTTCGCGGATCGGCTGGACAACCTGCTGGCCGACTTTCGTCCCGGCACGGAACTCGAACGCGACCGGTACGCCACCATGGTGATGGACAAACAGGCGCTGCGCCTGCTGGGTTCGGTGGCGCTGGCCCGCGCCGCCCGCGGCGAGGATGACACCGCCGCCGTCTCGGTGCTCAAGCTGCTGGGTTCGGAGGCCGAACTGCAAGCGTGCGAGCATGCCCTGGCAGCCGCCGGTTCCGACGGGCTCGTTCACCCCGCGCTGACCGGCCCGTATGCGCCGATGAACCTGGATCACTATTTCGCCAGCTGGTTCGAGCGTTACGCCCGCAGCTTTTCCGGCACCATCGCCGGAGGCACGTCGGAAATCCAGCGCAACATCATCGCCCAGCGAGTGCTGGGGCTGCCGCGCGGCTAAGCTCTTTCGCCGAGCAGACGTAAAAGCGCCCGACACGCCGAGGATTTTGGGGCTTTTGCGACTGCTCGCCAGGGCCGCTGCTCACCAAATGACCGCAGCCTCTTTGCGTTCGGTGACCGGTCTGGCGAGTTCCTGCTCCTCACAAATGCGTTGCAGCTTGTCGAGAGTTTCGTCAAGACCCGCACCTATCCTGCTGCCGGGCGTGAAGGTGGCCGGTAGCTTGCGCATCCCCTGGATGACCCCGATGGTCTCGTAGTGGACGGTGCCCGCAGGGTCGCAACGGTAGTCCGGCATCCGGTCGAGAACCACGGTCAGCATGGACTTGAACACGGTGCGCGCCACGTTGGATCCGATGCAACGGTGCACACCGATCCCGAAGCTGAAGTGCCGGTTACCTTTACGGTCAAGAATTACCTTGTCCGGGTCGGGGAACACCGCGGGGTCGCGGTTGGCCATCGCCCACGAAATCCACAGCCGCTCACCCTCTGTGAAATGCAGCCCGTCCAGTTCGACGTCGTCGGCGAATGTCCGGCCGTCGCCGGGGGCGGGGGTGAAGTAGCGCAGAAATTCCTCGGTCGCCGAGTCGAGCAGGCTTTCGCGCTGCCTGCTGAGCAGCTCGCGCTGTTCGGGGTTTTCCGAAAGCCATTCCAGCGCATGGGCGGTCAGCGCCGTCGTGGTGTCGAAGCCGCCGCCGATGAGCAATCCCAGATTGCCCAGTATTTCCAGATCGGGAGCGGGCTTGCCGTCGATGCGCATCTCGAGCAGGGCGTTGACCACCCCGGGCCGCGGATTGTTGCGAATCTCGACCATGTTGTTGACCAGGTCGAGCCCCATCTGCCGGTGCATCTCGGTAACCCGCTGAATGTCCGGCGAGTGCTCCGGCGTATACACCGCGGCGTGGGTCGGCTCGCTGTACATCTTCCAGTTCTGCAGCGGAATACCCATGAGCGCCAAGGTCAGAACGGCGGGCACGACGTTGGCCAGATCGTCGACGAAGTCGATGCTGCCGTGCTCGATCCTCTCGTCGAGGCAGGCGCGCGTCACGTCGTCGACGAACGGCACCCAGCGCTTGACGGCAGCCGGCGACAAATACGGGTTGAGCACGTTGCGGTAGCTGCGGTGCTCGGGGTCGTCCATCTCCAGGATGCCGCCGCGCACGCCGTTGATCCGGCTGGCCGTCGGAATCGAAATGCCCTTGTAGCCACGGCGTTCGTTGTTGACATCGTGATCGTTGGAGACGGCGGGACAGCGGGCGAGCTCGAACACTTCGTGGCTGCCGGCGGCGACCCAGTGCCCGCCGTAGGTGTCGCTCCACGCCATCGGGCAGCTGGCGTGCATCTCCTCGGTGATCGCCTTGAACCGTGACCGGTACTCTGCGGAGTGCCGGTCGAAGTGGTACCGATGCGTGCTGCGGTCACTGACGCTCAACCCGCTGTCTCCCTTTACCCGTTCTACCCGTCGGTGATGACGATGGCCTGCTCCGGACACGATCGCGCGGCTTCACGCACCTGGTCCTGCTGGTCGGCCGGCAAGGCCGGCACCACTTCGCTGACCGCCGACGAGGTGCCGTCGATGTCGCTGAGCCGGAAGGAGTCCGGGGCGATTATGGAGCACAGGGTGTGGCCCTGGCAGCGTTCGGGGTCAACCCAGACCTTCACGACGCCTTCCTTCCCGGCTCAGGTGTTGCGGCCACCGTTGACGCCCAGAATCTGGCCGGTGATGTAGCCGGCTTCCTCGGACACCAGAAAGGCGCAGGCCGCCGCGATGTCTTCGGGTCTACCCATCCGCCGCACCGGAGTGCGGGCGATGCTCTCTTCGATGTCACCGAGAAACCCTTGCTCCGCGGCCTTGCGCAGCATCGGGGTATCGATGAACCCGGGCGGTATGGCGTTGACGGTGATGCCGCTGGGCCCGTACTCGAGCGCCAGCGTTTTGGTGAGCCCGTTGACCGCGGATTTGGCCGCGACGTAGTGCGCCATGTAGGGCGTGCCGGAATGTGTGCTCGACGACGAGATGTTGACGATCCGTCCCCACCCGGCCTCGACCATGTCGGGCAGCACCGCCTGAATGGTGTGAAAGACGCCGTTGAGGTTGACGTCGATCACCCGCTGCCAGTCCTCGAAGGTGATGTTGGCGAACCGCTTGAACCCGTCCAGGCCCGCGGCGTTGACCAGAATCGTGACCGGTCCCAGTCGGTCGCGGATCGCCGACAGTGCGGCATCGACCTGCGGGCGGTCCGTCACGTCGGCGGTGTAGGCGAACTCGGCGTCACTGGGCTTGAGGTCGACGGTGGCCACATCGATACCGTCGGATCGCAGCCGACGGGCGACCGCCAGCCCGATGCCCGACGCGCCGCCGGTGACGACGGCGGTCTTCATGCCCGCAACCTCTCAATCATAAAGAATCTCCCTTACAATTATGAGAACCCTACTCTCGCCGTCGAGCGGCCCGCAAGCCGGCCACGAAACCGGGTCCTGCCTGCGCCGAACGCCGTAACTGGGATGCCGCTGAGCGATTGCTTAGCACCACGGCAGGTCGGTCCGATGACGGGGCATTCTTGAACTCTCAAATGGCGAATGTAAGATTCGCAAAGGATGAGAATGAAATTACCGTGACCGTCAGCACACCGAGGGGGCCGCAATGCCAACGCAGCAGACGGCGGGAACCATCGCGGAGGGGCGAACGGCCGGCGGGCTGGCCGGCGCCCCGAGTCAGTCACGGGCCGGCCGGCGGCTATTGATCGACGGCCGGCTGCTCACCACCGACACGACCTTTGCCTCCATCAATCCCGCCACGGGCGCGGTTGTGGGGTATGCGCCCGCCGCCGGGGCGACGGAAGCCCAGGCAGCGGTCGCGGCGGCCCGCCGTGCCTTCGACACCACCACCTGGTCGACCGACGTCGAGTTGCGGACGCGCTGTCTCGACCAACTCCATCAGGCATTGCTCGACCATGCCGAGGAGTTGCGGGAACTCACGATCGCCGAGGTCGGCGCCACTCGCGCCCTGACCCATGGAGCGCAACTCGACGAGCCGATCGGCATCGTGCGCTATTACGCCGGCCTGCTGCGCAGCTATCAGTTCTCCGAAGACCTCGGCGACATCCAATCGCGGGGGATGCGCCATCACCGCTGGGTGGAGAAGGAAGCCGCCGGGGTGGTCGCGGCGATCATCGCCTACAACTACCCCAACCAGCTCGCACTGGCCAAGCTGGCCCCGGCGCTGGCCGCCGGCTGCACCGTCGTGCTCAAGGGCGCGCCGGACACCCCGCTGGTCACGTTGGCGCTGGGCGAGTTGATTGCCGAGTGCACCGACATCCCGGCCGGCGTGGTGAACGTGCTGAGTTCCTCGGATGCCGCCGTCGGAGAGGTGTTGACCACCAGTCCCGATGTCGACGTGGTCACCTTCACCGGGTCAACGGCGGTCGGCCGGCGAATCATGGCGGCGGCCAGTGGGACGGTCAAACGGGTGTTCCTGGAATTGGGCGGCAAGTCCGCGGTGATCATGCTCGACGACGCCGACTTCGCCGGCGCGGCCATGTTCGCGGCGTTCAGCATGGTCACCCACGCCGGCCAGGGCTGCGCACTCACGTCGCGGCTATTAGTGCCCCGACAGCACCACGACGAGATCGTCGAACTCATCGCGCAGAACTTCGCCAAGGTGCGGCACGGCGACCCGGCCGACCCGAAAACATACCTGGGTCCGCTGATCAACGAACGCCAGCGGGACAAGGTCGACGGCATGGTGCAGCGCGCCATCGCCGCCGGCGCGACCCTGGTCACCGGCGGCAAGCGACTCGATCCCGGCTACTTCTATGCGCCTACCCTGCTCACCAACGTGGACCCGGACAGCGAGATCGCCCAGGAGGAGGTGTTCGGTCCGGTGCTCGTCGTGATCGGGTTCGACGACGATGATCACGCCGTGCGGATCGCCAACAACTCGATCTACGGCTTGGCCGGTGCGGTCTTCAGCCGCGACCAGGGTCGCGCCCTGGCGGTGGCCCGCCGGATCCGCACCGGATCCTTTTCCATCAACGGCGGCAACTACTTCGGCGCGGACAGCCCGTTCGGCGGCTTCAAGCAGTCCGGGGTCGGCCGCGAGATGGGGGTCGCCGGCCTGGAAGAGTTCTTGGAACGCAAGACTTTTGCCGTTCCGGCGGGGCCGGCGTCGCCGGCTGAGGGGAGCCCCGGATGAACCCCCTCGAAGGCATCCGGGTCCTGGAAGTCGCCATGTACGGGTTCGTCCCGTCGGCCGGCGCGGTGCTCGCCGAATGGGGAGCCGACGTCGTCAAAGTCGAGCATGCGGTGACCGGCGACCCGCAGCGCGGCCTGCGGCAGACCGGCATGCTGCGGGTGGAGGGCGACCCCAACCCCAACATCGAGCACGCCAACCGCGGCAAACGCAGCATCGGCCTGGACATGTCGGTGCCCGAGGGCAAAGACGTGCTCTACGAATTGGCCCGCCGCTCCGACGTATTCCTGACCAGCTTCCTGCCCGACGCACGACAGAAGTTCGGCATCGACGTCGACGACATCCGGGCGGTGAACCCGTCGATCATCTACGCCCGCGGCAGCGCGCTCGGCCCGCGCGGCGAGGAAGCGACCAAAGGCGGCTACGACATGACCGCCTTCTGGTGCCGGGCCGGAACCGCCGCCACCATCACTCCGATGGGTTATGCCGGGATGATCAATCCGCCTGGGCCGGCCTATGGCGACACCATCTCCGGCACCAACCTCGCCGGCGGCATTGCGGCGGCGTTGCTCAAGCGCCAGCGCAGCGGAGAACCGTCCGTCGTCGACGTGTCGTTACTGGGCAGCGGATTCTGGTCGCTGGGCCACACCGTGGCGTTGACAAGGCATTTGGGCCAGCGATTGCAGGCGCCGCCGCCCGGTGTGCACGGCGCGCCCAACAACCCTTTGGTGGGGCTGTATACGACATCCGATGGCCGCTACATCTCGTTCGTGATGATGCAGCCCACCAAGTTCTGGGCCGACGTGTGCCGGCACATCGACCGGCCCGAATTGGCCGACGATCCGCGCTTCGCGACCGTCGAGACCATCGCCGCCAATACCGCCGATGCCGTCGAGATCTTGACCAAAGTGATCGCAACCCGCACGCTTGCCGAGTGGAGCGAACGCTTTGCGACGCTCGCGGGACCATGGGCGCCGGTGCAGGACACCCTGCAAGCGGCCGACGATGCGCAGATCCGGGCGAACGAATATCTGGTGCGCGCCGGCCAACTCGAGCTGGTCGCCAATCCGGTGCAATTCGACGTCACCGCGCCCCATACCGGGCCGGCACCCGGATTCGCCGAGCAGACCGACGAGATCTTGCTGGAACTCGGTCTGGACTGGGATCGCATCATCGAACTCAAAACGGCCGGCGCCGTCACCTGAGACCCGCATGAGACCCGAGCCCGCGATGCCGAATGCCCCCGTTGTTCGAAGCCGTCGCAGCCGATCCGCCTTGTCGGATAACGGTTACGGGTTTCCGGTTACACCTGGGCGCGGCATGAGCCATAATCGCCACAGGCTTGCAAGACGTGGGGGCTGGGCCGGCATTGTTCGCAAGCACCAACTCACGCAGCGGAATGGAGGACTGGCGTGAGGGCGGTAGCCGTTCTTCAGGCGAGCCCATGCCCTCTGGGGCAACCGATGATCGTCGCCGCCCGGGTCAGCTTGGCATGGCGCCTCATTGGCTACACAACTGGCCACACAACGCGAGAAGGGCCGGGGACCGATGACCGGTAGGGGGGCGGACCGCTGGTCACCGGGCGTCACGTTTGGGCGCGGGTCCAAACCCATGCAGGCGGTCGGGGGGCTATTCGCGATGTCGGCGGACGCCATCAAGTTCGTGTTCCGGCGGCCCTTCCAGTGGCGGGAGTTCCTGGAGCAGTCGTGGTTCGTCGCGCGCGTCTCGATGGCGCCGACGTTGTTGGTGGCCATCCCATTCACCGTCCTGGTCAGCTTCACGCTCAACATTCTGCTGCGCGAACTGGGTGCGGCGGACTTGTCCGGTGCGGGGGCCGCTTTCGGTGCGGTCACCCAAGTCGGTCCGCTGGTGACCGTGTTGATCGTCGCCGGCGCGGGCGCGACGGCGATGTGTGCAGACCTTGGTTCGCGAACGATCCGTGAGGAAATCGACGCGATGGAGGTACTGGGCATCAACCCCGTGCAGCGCTTGGTGACCCCGCGCATGCTGGCTTCGGGATTGGTCGCGCTGTTGTTGAACAGTCTGGTCGTCATCATCGGCATTCTGGGCGGCTATGTCTTTTCGGTGTTCGTCCAAGACGTCAACCCCGGTGCGTTCGCCGCGGGCATCACCTTGTTGACCGGGGTGCCCGAGGTGATCATTTCCTGTGTCAAGGCAGCGCTTTTCGGCCTGATCGCCGGTCTGGTTGCGTGCTACCGGGGGCTGACGGTATCCGGCGGGGGCGCCAAGGCCGTCGGAAACGCCGTCAACGAGACCGTGGTGTACGCGTTCATGTCGTTGTTCGTCGTGAACGTGGTTGTCACCGCTATCGGCATCCGCATGTCAGCCAAATAACCGCAACGGGAGGCCTAGGGACACGCTGTGACACTGCGAGCAGCCTATCCGCGACTGACGCGACAACTCCAAAAGCCGGTCGGCACGTTGAGCCGCATCGGCGATCACACGTTGTTCTACGGCAAGGCGCTGGCCGGCGCTCCGTTCGCGGCCACCCACTACCGGCGGGAAATCATTCGTCTTGTCGCCGAAATCAGCATGGGTGCAGGGACTTTGGCGATGATCGGCGGTACCCTGGTGATCGTCGGCTTCTTGACGTTGGCCGCGGGAGGCACGCTGGCGGTCCAGGGCTACAGCTCGCTGGGCAATATCGGCATCGAAGCGTTGACCGGATTCCTGGCCGCTTTCATCAACGTTCGCATTTCAGCGCCGGTGGTGGCGGGAATCGGGCTGGCCGCCACCTTCGGCGCCGGCGTGACCGCACAGCTGGGCGCGATGCGGATCAACGAAGAGATCGATGCGCTGGAATCGATGGCGATCCGCCCGATTTCATATCTGGTCAGCACCAGGATCGTCGCCGGGATGCTCGCGATCACCCCGCTGTATTCCATCGCCGTCATCCTGTCCTTCCTCGCCAGCCAATTTGTCACCGTGGTGCTGTTCGGCCAATCGGGTGGCCTCTATCAGCACTACTTCACGACGTTCCTGAATCCGATCGACCTGTTGTGGTCGTTCCTGCAGGCGGTGCTGATGGCACTGACCATCTTGTTGATCCATACCTATTTCGGCTATTTCGCCTCGGGCGGACCGGCCGGTGTCGGGGTTGCGACCGGTAACGCGGTACGCACCTCGCTGGTCGTGGTCGTCTCGGTGACACTGCTGGTGTCGCTATCCATCTACGGCTCCAACGGCAACTTCCACTTGTCGGGCTAGGGGAAACGACAGTGACGAAGAACCTCGGGCCGGGTCCCCTTCACCGTTCGGAAACCGCCAGCGCCGCAAGGCCTGTCGCGGCGTCACCCGGCCGGCACTTCGGCGTGCGGTCCTATGTTCGCCCCTTGGCGGGTTTGGCAACCGTCGTCGTGGTGGCCGGCATCGCCGCCGTCGCGGTGGGTCTGTTCCGGGGTTCGTTCACCGAGAGCGTGCCGGTGACCGTGGTTTCGCCGCGAGCCGGCCTGGTGATGAACCCCGACTCCAAGGTCAAGATGCGCGGGGTTGAGGTGGGTAAGGTCGCCTCGATCGAATCCCGGCCGGACGGCAAAGCGGTGCTGCACCTGGCCATGCAACCGTCGCAGATGCATCTCATCCCGTCCAACGTGCTCGTCGACATCGCGTCGACGACCGTCTTCGGCGCGAAGTTCGTCGAGCTGGTGCCGCCCGATAATCCGTCGCCGCGGCCGCTGCGCGCCGGTGCGGTGCTCGAGGGCCAGCACGTCACCGTCGAAATCAACACGGTTTTCCAGCAACTCACCTCGGTGCTGAACTCCATCGATCCCGCCAAACTGAACGAGACCCTCGGCGCCATCGCGTCGGCGGTGAACGGCCGCGGCCACGAGATCGGCCAGATGCTGTCCGATCTCGATCACTTCCTGGCCACCCAGGATCCGAGTCTTCCGGCGCTTCGCCACGACCTCGAGGTCCTGCCCACGGTCAGCAACGCCTATGCCGACGCCGCGCAAGACCTGGTCACCACGGCCGACAATGCCATCCGGATCAGCAAGACGATTCTCGACGAGCAACGCAACCTGGACGCCTTCTTGATCAGCTCGATCGGTCTGGCCGACATGGGCAACGACGTGATAGGCGGCAACCGGCAAGCGCTCACCGATGTCCTGCATCTGCTGGTGCCGACCACCAATCTGACCAACGAATACCACCAAGCGCTGTATTGCGGTCTGGCCGGGTCGTTGGTGAATCTGCACGCGCCGCCGCTGCCCACCCCCGGCGTGTTGGTGTTGGTCGGTTTCGAGTGGGGGGCCGAACGATATCGTTACCCGGTCAACTTGCCCAAGGTGGCCGCGACCGGTGGCCCGCAGTGCTGGGAGCTTCCGGTGGTGCCCTTTGACGTGGCTCCGCCGTTCGTGGTCGCCGACGTCGGCGCCAACCCCTGGCAGTACGGAAACCCGCACCTGCTGCTGAATTCGGATGCCCTCAAACAGCTGCTGTACGGGCCACTCGACGGGCCGCCGCGCAACACGATGCAGATCGGGCAGCCCGGATGAGCAGCTCACGCCCGATGATCGTCAAGTTCGGCATCTTCGCCGTGATCATGACGGTGCTGACGGTGTTCTTGTTCTTCATTTTCGGTCAGTACCGCACGGGTTCGACGAATGGTTATTCCGCTGTCTTCAACGATGTCTCGCGACTCAAGTCCGGACAGACGGTACGCGTGGCGGGCATCCGGGTGGGCACCGTCAACAGCGTCACGCTGCTGCCCGACAAAAGGGTGCGGGTGAAGTTCGACACCGATCGCAGCGTCGTGCTCACCACCGGCACCCGGGCCGTCGTCCGCTACCTCAACCTGGTCGGTGACCGCTATCTCGAACTCGTCGACGGTCCCGGATCCACCAAGGTACTGCCTGCCGGCGGCGAGATTCCGCTCGACCGGACGGCGCCCGCGCTCGACCTCGATCTGCTGCTGGGTGGCCTGAAACCGGTTATCCAGGGCCTGAATCCGCAAGACGTCAACGCGCTCACCGCGTCGCTGGTACAGGTGTTCCAGGGCGAGGGCGGCACCCTGCAGTCGTTGCTGTCGAAAACGTCGTCGTTCTCAACTACGTTGGCCGACAACAACGAAACCGTCCAGCAATTGATCGACAACCTCAACGCGGTGGTTGCCACGCTGGACAAGGACGGCGACAAATTCTCCACCGCGCTGGATCGCCTGCAGCGACTCGTCAGCGCGTTTTCCGACGACCGCAATACGATCGGCACCGCTATCGACGCCCTGGACCAGGGAACCGCGTCGATCGCGGATCTGCTCACCCGGGCCCGGCCGCCGCTGGCCGGCACGGTGGATCAGCTCAACCGGCTGGCGCCGCTGCTTGACCAGGACAAGGACAAGATCGACGTGTCGTTGGCGAAGCTGCCCAACAACTACCGCAAGCTGGTGCGGCTGGGCTCCTACGGTGCCTGGATTCCGTACTACCTCTGCGAGCTGAGCCTTCGCGTCTCCGACCTGCAGTACCGGACCGTGGTATCGCCCATCTACCGCCAAGAAGGCGGGCGGTGCGCGGAGCCCGATGAGGGAGACCGATGAACAAGTACCGCGGCACCGGTCTCGTTCGGGCCGGATTCATCGGCACCGTGCTGGTGATCATGGTCATCGCCGTCGGCCTGTCGCCCGAGCAACTGATCCAGCGGGCCACCGCCGTCAGATACCAGGCGGTGTTCTCCGAAGCCGGTGGCCTGGCCCAGGGCAACGACGTGACGATATCGGGAATGAAGGTCGGCTCGGTCTCGGATGTGGCCCTGCACAACGGCGATGCACTGGTGACGTTCACCATCAAAGGGACGGTGCTCCTCGGGTCGGACACCACCGCACACATCCGGACCGGTTCGCTGCTGGGCCAGCGGGTGCTCACCCTGGAATCGGCGGGCGGCGGCAAGCTGCATCCCATGGATGTGATACCGATTTCACGCACATCCTCGCCGTACTCGTTGAGCGACGCCCTCAGCGATCTCACGACCGATGTCGCCGGCACCAATACCGATACGCTCAACCAGTCGCTGGACACGCTCGCGACAACGCTTGACCAGATCGCCCCGCAATTGGGCCCGGCCTTCGACGGGGTGACCCGGCTGTCGCAAACCCTCAACAGCCGCAACAAATCACTGCGCGACCTCTTACAAGGCGCCGCCGATGTCACCAAGATCCTTTCGCAACGCAGCGCGCAGGTGAACACGCTGATCCTCGACGCCAACAGCCTGCTGTCCGTCCTGGTGGCCCGCCGACAAGAGATTGTGCAACTGCTGGCCAACACCTCCGCGGTGGCCAAACAGCTGACCGGATTGGTGCACGACAACGAAAGCAAGTTGGCGCCGACGTTGACCAGGCTGAATTCGGTGATCGCGATGCTGGAGAAGAACCGCGACAATCTCTCGCAGGCGCTACCGGGCCTGGCCAAGTATCAGCTCACCCAGGGCGAGGCCATCTCCAACGGGTTCTACTACACCGCGTTCGTCCCGAACTTCTTGGTAATGGAGCTCTTTCAGCCGTTCTTCGACTATTTCTTCGGCTTCCGAGCTTACGGAGCGCCCGGTCAGCCACCGGACACCGCCGGTCCGCGAGCACTGATCCCCTTCCCCTCCAACGCCATTCCACCGTGCCCCGACTGCCGGGTGCCCGGCCTTCCGCCCTTCGCCGGAGGGTCGTGATGATCACCCGCACCACGCTTCGGGCCGGGCTGGCGATCATGTTGGTAGCGCTGGTCGTCGTGGGCGCCGCAGTGGCCGTTCGCAATACGTTCTTCCGCCCGAAGACGATCACCGCCTACTTCACCAAGACCACCGCGATCTACCCGGGCGACGACGTGCGGGTCTCGGGTATCAAGGTCGGCACGATCACCGCCATCCATCCGGAGGGGACCACGGCCAAGATGGTCATGCACGTCGATCACGACGTCCCCATTCCGGCGGATGCCAAGGCGGTGATCGTCGCGCAGAATCTGGTCGCGGCCCGCTATGTCCAACTCACCCCGGCCTACCGGTCCAGCGGTCCCACCATGCCCGACGGCGCCGTGATACCGCGCGAGCGGACCGCGATACCCGTCGAGTGGGACGAGGTCAAAGACCAACTAATGCGGCTGGCAACGGAATTGGGGCCCAACAGCAAAGTCTCGACGCCCTCGGTGGCGCGCTTCATCGACAGCGCCGCCAACGCGCTGGGCGGCAATGGCGCGAAGCTGAGACAGACCCTGGCCGAACTGTCCGGGGTGGGGCGGATCTTGGCCGACGGCAGCGGCAACATCGTCGACATCATCAAGAATCTGCAGACTTTCGTCAAGGTGCTTCGCGACAGCAACCAACAACTGGTGGTGTTCAACAACCAGCTGGCCACGCTGACCAATGTGCTCGACGACAATAAATCCGACTTGGACGCCGCGCTCACCGACTTGGCGGGCGCCGTCGGTGAGGTGCAACGGTTCATCGCGCAAACCCGTGATCCGACCTCGGAGCAGATCGCGCGATTGGCCGACCTGACCCAGATCCTGGTCGACAACAAGATGGCTCTCAAGAACATCCTGCACGTCACGCCGAACGCACTCGCCAACGCCTACAACGACTACGAACCCGACATGGGGGCAATCCGTGGCGCGTTCACGGTCAACAACACGGCCAATTCGGTGAACCTCTACTGCTCGCAACTCGGGGCCATCGAAAACGTCACCGCCGTCGAATCCGGCAAGCTGTGCGGCCTGTATCTCAGTCCGGCACTGCGAGTGTTCAACCCGCTGTTGCTCTTCAACTGGAACTATCTCCCTATTCCGATCAACCTGATCCTGGCGTCGTCGGCGGACCCGCAAAACATCGTCTACACCGAGCCGCGGCTGGCGCCCGGAGGTGAGGGCCCCAAGCCCGGACCGCCCGAGCTGCCACCGGCGGTGTCGGCCTATACCGGGCTGCCCGGCGATACGCCGGACTATCCGCCGCCGCCGGGGCCGCCGGCACGGATACCGGGCGCGGCAATGCCCGAGCCGCCGGCGCCCACCCGCCCGGGCGAGTCACCGCCGCCGTCGCCGGCGCCGATACCCGGCCTGCTCCCAGCCGAAGGAACGCAGCCGTGACCGCCCGGGTGTTGGCCCGCCGGGTGCTGGTCCTCGGCGCGGCCGTCATGCTGAGTGTGACCGGATGCGCATTCAACGGCCTCAACTCGCTGCCGCTGCCCGGCGCGGTGGGACGTGGCTCGGGTGCCGACATCTATCACGTCGAGATCGCCAATGTCGGCACCATGGAGTCGAATTCGCCGGTGATGGTCAACGACGTCGTGGTCGGCAGCATCGGCAGGATGCGGGTGACCGGCTGGCACGCCGACGTCGAGATCTCGGTGAAGCACGGTGTGGTGATACCCGCCAACGTGATTGCCAGTGTCGGTCAGACGAGTCTGCTGGGGTCCATGCACCTCGAGCTCAATCCGCCGCCCGGAAAACAGGGCGAAGGGAAGTTGCAACCGGCGGCCGAATGCGCCCGGCTTCACCTCGCCCAGCCGCCCTGCGCCACCGTCCCGCTGGACAAGTCGTCGACGTACCCGTCGACGGAACAGACGTTGTCGTCGTTGTCGGTTGTCATCAACTCGGGCGGCTTCACCCAAATCGGCGACATCGTGCACAATTTCAACGCGGCCTTGTCCGGCCGGGCAGCCGATGTTCGCGACCTGATCGATCGCCTCGACCGGTTCGTGGGAACACTCGACCAACAGCGTGGCAACATCGTCGCGTCGATCCAGGCACTGAACCGGCTTGCCGGCACGTTCGCCAGCCAGCGCGACATCATCACCCAGGCGCTCTACAAGGTGCCGCCCGCCCTGGACGTTCTGATCCGCGAGCGGCCGCGCATCACGGCCGCGTTGGACAGACTCAGGGTGTTCAGCGACACCGCCACCAGGCTGGTCAACGACGCGGGCAGCGATCTGGTCACGAATCTGAAAAACCTTGAGCCGACCATCGGTGCGCTCGCCGACGTCGGGCCGGAGCTCGACGCCGCCCTTGCCTACGCGCCGACCTACCCGTTCACCCAGAACCTCATCGACCGAGCCATCCGAGGTGACTTCGTCAACGGGTTTTTCGTTCTCGACCTGACGAACGCCCGGCTGCGCAAGGGGCTGTTGCTGGGCACCCACTGGGGACGGTTGGGCGCGGAGCTGGTGCCGGCGCCCGGGGACCCGCAGTACCTGCAGTACCAGTACACGCCCGACCCGCGGAATCCATCCGCTCCTGGGCCGGTGGCGCCGCCGGTCGGTGCGCCGTTGACGCCGACGGCGGCGCCGGGCCCCGCAACGTTTGTGCCGCTGCCGTTGCCGCCGCCGGGCGCGCCGCCGCCGGTGCCGCCACCACCGCGGCCACAGCTGGGCCCGGCGACACCCGAATTCGGTCCGCAGGTGCCGGGCACGCCGCCGACCGCCACGCAGCCACCGGATGGGGGCTCGTAAATGCTGACCCGGTTCGTTCGTATCCAGCTGGCGATTTTCACGATCGTGGGCATCGTCGGTGTGTTCGTCATGGTGTTGATGTACATCCAGGCGCCGACGCTGCTCGGAATCGGGCGGATAACGGTCACCCTGGAGGTGCCCGCGGCCGGCGGCCTCTACCGCTTCAGCAACGTGACCTACCGCGGCGTGCAGGTCGGCAAGGTGACCGCGGTGGGGCTGACGTCGCACTGCAGCGACCCCACACGCAGTCCGTGCACGAATGCGACGCTGTCGCTTGGTTCTTCGCCGAAGATCCCGGCGGACCTGGAAGCCGATGTGCGCAGCATCTCAGCGGTCGGCGAACAGTACGTGGATCTGCGGCCGCGCACCAACTCGCCGCCCTATCTGCACAACGGATCGGTGATCCCGATGAGCCAGGCCACCATTCCGCAGCCGATCGGGCCGGTGCTCGATCAGACCAGTGCGTTGATCGACAGCATCCCCAAGGACAAGCTCGTCGCGTTGCTCGACGAGGCATTCAAGGGATTCAACGGGGCGGGCTACGATTTCGGATCGTTGTTCGACTCGGCGGCAAAGGTTTCCGGTGACCTCAACGGTGTCGCCGACCGGACCCGAACCCTCACCGAGGACACCGGGCCGGTTCTGGACTCCCAAGCGCAAACCACCGACGCGATCCGGCTGTGGGCGCGCAGCCTTGCCGGCGTCTCCGGCCAACTGGTGACCAACGACCCGCAGGTCCGCACCCTGCTGGAGCAAGGCCCCGGCGCATTCGACGAGGCGTCTCGACTGCTCGGGCAGATCAAGCCGACGCTGCCGGTGCTACTGGCCAACCTGACCACGGTCGGCCAGATCGCGGTGACCTACCACGCGTCACTCGAGCAGGTACTGGTGTTGCTGCCGCCGTTCATTGCCGCGATTCAATCGTTCGTCGGCACCAAAAACCCGACGGGCTACGCCCAGGGCGACTTCGCGGCTCTGGTCGACGATCCGCCCGGCTGCACGGTCGGGTTCCTACCGCCAAGCCAATGGCGCTCGCCGGCCGACACCACGACGATCGATACCCCGGACGGGCTGTACTGCAAGCTGCCGCAGGACTCACCGATTTCGGTTCGCGGTGCCCGGAACTATCCCTGCCTCGAGCACCCGGGCAAGCGCGCGCCGACGGTCGAAATCTGTGACAGCGACCGGCCTTTCGAGCCACTGGCGATGCGCCAGCACGTCTTCGGCACCTATCCGCTGGATCCGAACCTGCTCGCACAGGGCATCCCGCCCGATGACCGGGTCAACTTCTACCGGGACCGGATTTTCGGACCGGTGGAGGGCACCCCGCTGCCACCGGGATCGCCCGGGCCGCGGGGAACGCCGCCGGGACCGCCGAATTCGCCGGTGCCCCTGGGGCAACCACCGATACCGCCGGGATCGTCGGTACCGCCGCCGGCCAACTTGCAACCGCCGGTGCCGGTGGAACTGACGCCAATCGCGCCGATGGACGTTCCGGACGGCGCCCCCCCGGCCCCGGTTGGCGGGCCGCAGGCTGCACCAAGTGCGTTCGGCCACAACGGTTCTCGAGTGAGCCCGGGTTTGGCCGTGGCGCAGTACGACCCCCGCACTGGTCGCTACGTCGCTCCCGATGGCCAGCTGTATCGGCAGTCAGATCTGGTCAAGGCGCCCAAGACCTGGATGGACATGCTCTTGGCGGCGTGATCCCGGTGGCGGCCGGCGCCCGGTCAGATCTTGTCGAGCCGGAACGGCATCATGACGACGAGCCACTTGTTGACACCGCATGCGCCGCTGGGCCCGACGGTCTGGTCCTTGCCGGCATATGTCGACGAGCCGGCCTGCACGGTGCCGTCCGGCCCTGCCGGATAGAAGGTGAACGTTTGCACCCCGGTGAAGGAGGTGCCGTCGGGGCATGTTTCCCAGTTGGGCACCTCGTGTTTGACGGTCCACATCACCCCGTCATGCATGTAGAGCGGTGCGCTCCAACCCTGGTCGCTGGTGACGTGGCCGGTGCAGTCCTGAGCCGTGGTACAGCTGGACGTCAGGGTCCACGTGCTACTGACGGTCGGTTCATCATGAAAAGATTGATTCGTCTTGGCCCATTCACCGACGGACGTGGCGCGGTAGGTTCCGTTGATGGCGAGACCGTCGGTGGAGGCCCGGGCCGGCGGTGCGGTGCTCGAGCCGCCAATCATCGTGGCAGCCACCAGTATTGCGCTTGCGACAATGCCCATTGCCCGCATCACGTGCTCCTCGACGCGCTAGCGCCACTTCCCACTTGAGACAGTAACACCGGGACCGCCAAGTGGGCGAGGGCTTTGCCGCGGAGCGCGCGGCCGTCACAGCGAGTCGAGCTTGGCGATCAGCCAGAATCCGTTGACCTTCGTCAGCGTTACCCGAACGCTGCTGGTCGTTTTCACCGGGTCGGGTTTGTCCTTGCTGGTGGTCTTCAGACTGATAAACACAAGTACGACAGCTGAATCCGGATGCAATTCTGCCGCGGCGGCTCGAATGACGCGGGCGTTGGTGGTGATTTGGCCGCGCTGGGCCGCCGGCGCCACGATCTGCTCGGTGAACCGTTCGTAGTAGGTCTGATAGTCGCCGGTGAGCCGCGATCTCGCGTTGTCGAAATCCCGGCTCAGGCTGTCGGGCGAGTACGACAGGAGCGCCACCGTGCCCTCGGACGCCGCTCTGATCGCGTCGCGTGCCGCCGCGTCGTCGGTCTGTTGATCCGGACGGTAACCGAAGTAGAAGAATCCGGCGGCGAAGCCCGTCGTGGCAATGACCAACAGCCCTAACAGAATTGGACGCCACCGCGTCAGGCACCGGCGGATCCGGCGGCGTGCCAACCTGAATCGGCGGCGCGGCGCCGCAGTGTCATCCGGCAAAGCGGTCGGGTCGTCGAGCTGTGAACCCTCGTCGAGGGTCACGGCAGCGCCTCGACCTTCGCCACTTTGAGCTGTCCGCCGTCTCGTTGCACCGTCATGACAATCCGCCAGGACCGCGGCGGCAGTTTGGCCTTGTCCGGATTGGCCTCGGGATTGGCGACCTCGGCTTTGGCCGCCACCAGGACCACTGCGGAATCGTCGGTCATCGACTGGACGGCGACGCCTTGCACGGTCACCTTGGTGCTGACCCTGGACTGCTCGACCGACTGGACCAAGTCGTCGGCAGCGATCAGCATCCCGCCTTTGAACGCGCCGGTGGTGCTGTCGATGATGCGTTGTACGTCCTCTCTGGCCTTGGTGGCATCGATCGACATCAGGGTGATGGCGCCCTGCCGGGCCGCGGACGCGAACTCGGTGGCGCGCTGCTGTTGGCGCACGACAGTGCGGTGGTGCCACACCAGATAGCCGCTCGCGCCGAGTGACCCGCAGCTGATGACCGCCGCGGCCATCGCGGCCAGGCCCTTGCGTCCCGGACGCCGAAGCCGCAGCCGCCGCACCCGGAATCGGCGCCGTGCGTTACCGGCTCCGTGGTCGACGGCTGCGTCCTCAGCCTCGGCGCCAGCCGTTGGCTGCTGGCCGCCAGTTATCGCGCCGGCCTTTTCGCTGAGCTGTCTCGCGCGTTCACGGGCCGCGCGCGCCCTCGCTTCGGCCAGGGCGACGGCTTCTGCTGCCTGGGTTAGCGATTCGCCGTCGCGGCCATCGGCTTCGTGGGCCTCAGACAGACGCTCTCGCGACGGCATTGTCACCTCCTGGTCACGCGCTGAGGGAGAGCAACATTATCTATCACTCATCAGAAGGTCCTGGCCCCGCCCCGAATAGGTTGATTTCAGTCTTCTGGCGAGCAGGAGAGTTTTCTTCTCAATTGTGCAAGAGTAATAGCGTGCGCTTACTCGTGGCAGCGATTGCCGCGTTGCTCGGCATGACGGTATTGACGGCACCGCCCGCCGACGCGGGTCCGACGGTTTGCGACTATCCGGCCTGCACGCCGGGAATCACCCCGAACGTCGTCCTCGGGGCACCCTGCGACAACACCACCTACTACGTCTTCGGAACCGCCGACTACTACGTCTCGTTCGCCACCGAGCCGGGACGGTTGATGTTCTGCGGTTCGCCGCGGCGATATGAACCCCGATGGTTCCGATCACCCCCGATGGCCGGGATCAAGGACGAGAACTCCGACTGCACCAGATATCCGGAGTATTACGTCGCGCAGGCGCCCGACGGCCTGTTCCTAGTGTGCGTGGCGCAGAACGGTCACGCCAGATGGGTGCGGGGCGACACGTAGTGGGTTCACTCCGCGTCAATGAGCCGACGGGTGATGCGACGCAACTGCGAACGCAGTGACTCGTCGTCGACATCCGCGACCAAGGGGTGCATCACGCCGACGGCAATCGCGCCCGACAGCATCGCCGCCGTGACCCGGGCGTCCTCGGCGGCATCGCCGACCAGCACACCGTAGAGCCGCGCAATGAATTGCTGAAACGGTTGGTGTTCGGCCAGCAGCCGAACGATGACCGGATCGAACTGCAGCGTGCTGGCCGCGCCCCGGCGCTCGACCGCCACGTCGATCACCCGCTGCAGCAGCAGCTCACGCGCTCGCGGCTGGTGAGCCTGGGTTTCGGCGGACTCCAGTGCCTCTTCCAGACCGCCGAGCTCACGTTCGGTGAGGGCGATGACGATCTGCTCTTTGGTCTTGAACTGGTGGTACACCGCCGCTTTGGTAACCCCGATGGCGTCGGCGATCATCTGCAGCGACGTGCCGCCGACGCCGTGCTCGGCGATCAGCTGCAGTGCCGCATCCAGAATGCGGGTCTGCGCGGGGGTGCGGTTGATGAAGCGAAACTGGCCGGGCGGCGGTGTGGACACCACATCGAGAGCCTAGCCGATCGGCTATTGACCGCAGATAGCCGATCGGCTAGCTTCGCTGAGAAGCCGCACCCCGCGATCGCCCAACGACCCGCGGACCGGAAGGAGTCCCCGATGTCCGGCATCGGTGAGCACCCAACAGCCCCGCCATCGGCGTTACGGCGCACCGATGGCGAGCTGATCCTGTTGTGGACGTTGCCCGTCGTGGCGATCATCTGGGTCTCGGCGTTCGTCTTGTTTCCCGGCTTTACGCCACCGATGTCGCCCAGAATGCCGGCCGAACAGGTGGCCGCCTTCTATCGGGAAAATCAGTCCGGGGTCCGCTACAGCATGATCCTGTTCAACTGGTTCTGCGTGGGCCTGATCCCGGTCCTGATCCTGCTGGTGATGCAGATTCGCCGGATGGCTCACCGCACACCGATCTTTTCCTATTGCATGCTCGGGTGCGTGGCCGGCGGTCCCACCCTTTTTCTCATCGCCAACGTCTGCTGGTTGCTGGCCGCGTTCCGCCCGGAACGCAACCCCGAGCTGACCCAGATGTTCAACGATCTGGCCTGGCTCACCTTCACCACGCAGGTGCCCTTCCTCATCGGGCAGAGCGTGATTCTGGCCCTGGCGATCTACTTCGACGATCCGTCGCATCCGGTATTCAGCCGGTGGGTGGCCCATTTCAATCTGCTCATCGCCGCCGCGCTGGTGCCGGCGGCGTTCGCCGGCCTGACCCTGTCCGGCCCACTGGCGTGGGACGGAGCGTTGTCGTTCTGGCTGAAGAACATCGCCATCGCGGTGTGGATTGTGGTGTGCGCCGTCGTCCTCGGCCGGGCCGTTCACCGGCAGCGCGCCGACGAATCGGCCGGCGCATGAGCGCAGTGGCGACAAACCCCAAGCGCGAGTTGTGGCTGGCCTGGTGGACGCTCGTGGTCTTCTACAACTTGTTCGTCCTGGTGTTCTTCGTGCTGACCCGCGCCCAGCCCCCGCCAGACCCCTCGTGGGACACACCGAGAATCGTTCGGTGGTTCCAGGACAACCACTTTGGGATACTCATCGGTTTTGCCATCATGTTCGTCATCACCGGCATGACAACGATGAGCAACGCGCTCATCGCCTATTCCATGCGCCGCATGTCGGTCAGCCCGGCATTCGCATACTCGTACCTGGTGTTGTACTCGCTCAGCGCGATTCCCGGAATGATGCTGATGTGCATCGTGCTCACCGCGGGGGCGATGCGCCCCGACCGCGATCCAGAACTGATCGGTTGGCTCTACGACTTCGGCTTCCTGTCGTTCATCGGGACCATGGGGGTGTTCCTGATCGGCTCGCTGGTGTGGATGCTCGCCATCCTGATCGACAAGAACCGGGTCTTCCCAAAGTGGTTCGGCTATCTCAACCTCTGCAACGCGCTCACCGAGATCGTGGTCTCGCCTGCCTGGATTTTCCGTCGCGGCGTCTTGGCCTGGAACGGGCAGATCGCCTGGTGGCTCAACATGGCCGTATTCGGTATCTATACTGGCGTTTTCATCGCCTTGCTGCGGCGGATGATCCAGCGTGAGGACTTCGGTACCGGGACACTGCCCGAGCTTGCGCCCGGAAAGGTGACCGCGCTATGACCGCCGGTGCGAACAAGCCGCCCAGGGTCGTCCCCGGCCAACCGGACATGTGGGCCTTCGTGCTGTTCGAAACACTGGTATTCACTGCTTATTTCAGCTTCTACCTGTTCTACCGCACCCAGAGCACCGAGCTCTTCCTGCGCTCCCAGGCGCAGCTGGACCTGCGTATCGGGGCCTTCAACACACTTATTCTGCTGCTGAGTTCCTGGTCGGTGGCACGATGTGTCCAGTCGGCCCGCGTCCACGCATACCGAGCGGCGCTCACCGACGCCTTTCTCACCGCGTTCTGCGGCCTGGTGTTCCTGGTCGCCAAGGTGTTGGAGTGGGCCAAGCAGATCCGGATGGGCAATTCCTTGACCGCTAACGACTTCTTCACCTATTACTTCTTTCTCACCGGTATCCACTTCGTGCACCTGCTGATCGGATTCGTCGTCATCGGCGTTGTGGTCTACCAGCTTTGGGGTCTGGCACGAAAATGCCAGTGGTCTCAGGGGTCTCAGCAGCTTGTCGAGACCTGCGCCACGTACTGGCACACCGTCGACTTCCTCTGGGTGCTGATTTTCGCACT
Organism: Mycobacterium innocens; assembly: GCF_900566055.1. Lineage (GTDB taxonomy): Bacteria > Actinomycetota > Actinomycetes > Mycobacteriales > Mycobacteriaceae > Mycobacterium > Mycobacterium innocens. The sequence continues at coordinate 28,943 of NZ_UPHQ01000237.1, read as the reverse complement.
GCTGTACGTGGTGAGGTGATCCGAAATCAGATTCAACAAGCGGCTGTCGGTCGTCTGGGTGGTGCTGGCGTCATTGACGCTGTCGTACCTGTGGCTTGATTACGCTGTCGACGGATCTCCGAAGGCCAGCGCGGTGGTTACGTCGAGCGTGATCGTGATCGCACTCATCAAGGTACGCATCATCTTTCGCGAGTTCATGGAAGTCGGGCAGTCGCCTGCCTTGCTGCGCCGCCTGACGGACGCGTGCGTGCTGCTTGTCGGCGCTGCCTTGTTCGGCAGCTATCTGGTCGGCATGATGCTCCACTAGGACAGTTGCGGACTTAGGCGAGGGCCCGGCGATCGCATCATGCACATTGGTTTCTGGCCCAACGGTAGGTAATTCGCTCGCCCTCGCTCGGAAATTCCTGGTGTCCACGGATGTGGCTGGTCAACGATGTCCTCGTGCGCAGCCTCGGGTGCCCGGGCACGCCTTGGCTCTGTTGTCGGCACGCCGATACCGCACCTTCGCTCAAACCTCTTCTGATGGCCGGCGTTCGGGGGATGTCTCACGTGCTCACCGAGTCGGCAGTGATGCCGCATCGAGTGTGAGGCGACGGCTTTGACCGTGTATGCAGGGGCGGGAACCGCCGCAATCGGCCGCCCTGACGGCACGCTCGGCGCCGCCAGCGCACACTCGGCGCCGCCAGGGCACGCTCGCCGCCGTTAGCCGCCGACCCAACCGCACCAGCACGCGATTTCCAGCCGTCGCGCTGTTGGGGTTGTCACGGACAGGCGGGCTGAGTGAGACATCGCGAACCCGTTGGAGATTGATGTGGCTGATGTGAAATTCGCAGTTGAGTCGTACAACTCGGGGCACCTGTCGGTGGTGAATACCTACAAGATTTGTCACCTCGACTTCGACGTCGAAGGCGCGTTGCAGGGCAATACTCAGGCGCTGACGACACAAACGAAATCCATTGCCCTGCTGCAACAGCAGGAGGCGGACAACGGCACGCCAGTGACCGTCTCCTCCGCCCTTCCGGTGCTGTCGACCGGGCTGGTGACGGGTCAGGGCGGCGGACTGAACGTCCTCCAAATCGCTACGGCCAACGGTGTCAACATCTCCCGGGTGAACGTCATGGCCATGGATTACGGCCCTGGTTTCGCTCAGCCCGGCAACCCTGGCATGGGCACGTACGCGATCGACGCGGCGACGGCGACCCTCGGTCAGCTGATGACGTTGTATCCGTCGCTGTCCAGCGAGCGGGCATGGTCGATGCTCGGGGTGACGCCGCTGGTAGGAATCAACGACGACCCGCGCGAGATCTTCACCCTCGCCGGCGCGCAACAGCTGACCACGTTCGCGGTTCGAAACCATATCGGCGAATTGTCCATGTGGGAGCGCCCGCGGGAACACCACAGGCACCTTGGGCGCAGTAGACGCCGTCGACGGCAGCGGAGTGGCGCAAACCCCGTTCGAGTTCTCCAAGATCTTCGAGCAGATCGAGACCGGTTCCACACTGTGACGCCGGTCGCCGAGCGGGCGGCTCCGACAACATCGGAAACTCCGTGAGTCGTTGTGCAGCAGGTTCTTCGGTACTCGTCCCGGCAGCAGCGTCACATCGAAGTGCCTACGCCGTCGGGGTGAAGGTGAGATGTAGTTCGGTGAGCCCGCGCAGAATATACGTCGGTTCATATCGGTAGCGGCGATCGCCAGCCGGCCCGTGCTTGGATTCGTCAGCGGCTATGTCGGCCATCCGGTCCAGGATGCGCTCGATCGAGACGCGGCCCTCCACGCGGGCAAGGGGTGCGCCGGGACAGGAGTGGACTCCGCGGGCAAAAGCCATGTGTTCGCGGACATTCTTTCGGTCGAGGCGGAACTCGTGCGGATTGTCGAACCTTCGCGGGTCGCGGTTGACAGCACCGGGCAACACCATCACCACGGTGCCGGCCGGGATGTCGACCCCCGCGACGGTGGTGGCCCGGCGGGCGAGTCGCGAGTCGCTCTTGACCGGGCTCTCCAGCCGCAGTGACTCCTCGATGAACGCCGGAATCACGCTGCGGTCCTCGCGCAGCCGCTGCTGTAGGACCGGCCGGTCGACGAGCACCTGCAGCGCGGCGCTGAGCAGTTTGGCCGTCGTTTCCTGCCCGGCGGCGAAAAGAAATGTGGCCGAACGGACTACGTCAATGACCTCGGGTGTGGATCCGTCCGGATACTTCGCCGTCGCGAGCGCGGTCAGCACGTCTTCACGCGGTTCGCGGCGCCGGTCTTCGATGTAGCTGCTGAACTTCTCGTCGAGCCACTGCAGCGGGTTGGTGCCCACCGACTCGTGGTCGAGTCCACCCACCCGCGCGCCGGGACGCTCGGCGCCCAACATGACGCGAAACTCCTTGTGGTCGTCCTCCGGAACACCGAGCAGATCGGCAATCACCAGGGTGGCAAAGGGTTTGGAGTATTCGGAGATGAACTCGCACCGGCCGTTGCCGAGGAACTCGTCGAGCTGGCGATCGGCCAGGCGCCACATGAACTCCTCGTTCTGCTTGAGGCGGCTCGGCGTCAGCAGCCGGCTCAGCAATGACCGGGCACGGGTGTGATCCGGCGGGTCCATGGTGACCATGTGCTCGTACATCGGGAACTTCTCGCGGTTCTGGTCGATCTGGGCGTTGATGTCGTCGCCCTCGGGCACGAACGGCAGCGGCGGGAACGGTCCGCCCAGTGCGACGCAGTTGGAGAAGGAGTCGGTGTCCTTGTAGACCGCGGTGGCCTCGTCATACCCGGTGACGGCGACGACGCCGTAGTGTGGCAGTCGCAGCACCGGGTTCTTGCTGCGCAAGTAATCGAAATACGGATAAGGGTCGGGGACCAGCGACGGGTCGGTGAAAAAGTCGATCGAATGGTAGTCGCTCATGTCGCGCGTGCCTCCCGCAGCTGGCGTTTGCCGAATGGGCCGTCGGCGGCGATAGCTTCCGCCGCCCGAATCCGACGATGTGCTGAGCACCTGCTTAGCATGGCGGTAATGTCATGGTCAAGGTGGGCCACCCGGCCACCACGGCGACGTCGCTACGATCGGCGTGATCGGCGTGGTCGACGTCGAGGCATCGAAAATAGGGAGTGAGGGCATGACATCGGCTCGCCGGATCGGGGCGCCGGACGCGAAGAATCGCGGCCTGCTGCTCGACGCGGCCGAGCAACTGATGCTCGAAGAGGGCTATGCGGCAGTGACTTCGCGCCGTCTGGCGGGTAAGGCCGGGTTGAAGCCGCAATTGGTGCACTACTACTTCCGCACCATGGATGACTTGTTCCTGGAAGTGTTTCGCCGCCGCGCCGAAGCCGGTCTGCGGGTGCAGGACCGAGCGCTCGAGTCGCCGCAACCGCTGTGGGCGCTGTGGCGGTTCGGCACCGAGCCCGGATTCGCAAAGATGACAATGGAATTCATGGCGCTGGCGAACCATCGTAAGGCGATGCGGTCCGAAATCGCTTACTACGCTGAACGTTTCCGCGAACGGCAGCGGGTGGCGTTGACGGCCGCGCTGCAGCGCTACCACGTCGACACCCAGGACGTGCCGCCGGTGGTGTGGACGGTCCTGATGACCAGTATTTCGCGATTTCTGGTGATCGAGCAGGGGCTAGGCATGTCGGGCGGACATGCCGAAACGGTGGAAGTGGTCGAGCGCTACCTGCGTCGTCTGGAGGGTGAGCCACAGCCAGTCGAGTAGGGCAGCCGCGCCGAGTCACCAGTTGCGCAGCGAACAGAGCACGCCGCGGGGGCCGTCCTTGGCGACGACGACGACCCCGTCCACGGCCAAATCGCAATGAAACATCGGCGTGCCGGGTTCCGGGCCGGTGCTGGCGGTGACCATTGCCCACTGGTCGGGGTTGGCGAGCATGACCTGCATGGTCCACGGCCTGCCCGCAGCGATATCGGCCTGGATGTTCGGCGTGAACTGATAGGGGTTGTGGCTGTAGTCGGAAAAGACGGCAGGATCCTGGTCCTGGTAATAGATGTCGGCGTAGATCGGGTTCTTCGCCGAGATGGTGTACCGGACCTGATGCATGGGTGTGTCGTCGGCGTGTGACCGGCCGGTGCTGGCCATCAGAACCGGGCCCGCCACCAAAACCGCCAAGCCGAAACCCAGCTGCCGCCTTGTCGTGGTCATGTCGCGCCTCCAGCTGGCCCCCGGGGACCGGACGTGCGGTTGCGCACCCGCGCTGCGGCCTGCCAATGAGCCTCCGCCACCCACAGTCGTGCAAAGGATGCTATCGCTTCATCAGCCGAAACACCGCTGATTACCCGCTTGATCTCGGTCGCCGGGTGGCGCGCCAGGGCTGCGGCAACCGATCGCCACCCACGATCCGGTGAGTCGAACGAGGCGCGGGGCAGCACCAGATCCACCAGGCCGATGCGTTCGGCCTCGACGGCGTCGAGCGCCGTTCCCGTGCCCGCCAGCAGCAGCGCCTTGCTCTTTCCGACCAGCGCGGCCAGTCGCTCGGCGCCGCCCCAGGCCGGCATGATCTCCAGCTCCACCTGATTGAACGCGATCTTGATGTCGTCGGCGGCAATCCGGATGTCTGCGGCGACAGCCACCTCGGCGCCACCGCCGAAGGCGTGGCCATTCAGCACGGCGATCACCGGAGCCGGAAAAGCCGCGAGCTGGTCGCAGATGGAGCGCATCCGCTTCGCCATCGCCGAGGCGTCCTCCTCGGTTCGCAGCGAGCTCAGCTCCTTGAGGTCTCCGCCGGACACGAAGGCCCGGTCCCCGGCACCCCTGATGACCAGCGCTCGCGCGCCCGCCACCGCCTCGAGTGCCGTCTCCAGCTGGTCCATGGTGCCCGGCGCGATGGCATTGCGCGCGTGCGGGCGATCGATGGTGAGCACCGCCAACCCGGTACCCGACTTGTCGAACTCGAGGTCCACCATGCGTCAGTGCTTCCGGGACGAGCGGCGAAATTGGCATTCTCTTGCTCGGAGAATAGCATCATCGCCAGGGCTCGGGACTTCCGTCGCACAGCATCCGGGGTGGCCACGTGCAGCACCGAATCGGGGCAGTGAGCACAGCGGCCGTAGCGGCACTGTAAGCCCACTGCCGAAGCCCACTGGCGACGCACCGCCACCGCAGCCCGTTGCGGCGAACCCGATGAAGAGAATACTATTCTCGCAAATCGCGAAGGAGGATTTCATGTCGTCGGGCGCGCTGTCGTATCCGTTGTTCGATGCGGACAATCATCTCTACGAGACCGAGGAATCGCTCACCAAATTCCTGCCCAAGCAGTACCAAGGCGCGATCCAGTACGTCGAGGTGAAGGGGCGGACCAAGATCGCGATACGCGGCCAGATCAGCGACTACATCCCCAATCCCACCTTCGAGGTGGTCGCCAGGCCGGGGGCGATGGAGGAGTATTTCAGGGTGGGTAACCCGGAGGGCAAGAGCCGCCGGGAGATCTTCGGCGAGCCGATGCGGTCGATTCCGGCCTTTCGCGAACCCGGCCCGCGGCTGGAGCTGATGAACGAGTTGGGCGTCGACCGCAGTTTGATGTTCCCGACATTGGCCAGCCTGGTCGAAGAACGCATGCGCGACGACCCGCTGCTCATCCATGTGGTCGTGCACGCGCTGAACCAGTGGCTGGACGAAGTGTGGGGCTTCAACTACCAGAACCGCATCTTCACCGTGCCGGTGATCAGCCTGCCGATCGTGGAGAAGGCGATCGACGAGCTGGACTGGGTGGTGCGACGCGGCGCCCGGGTGGTTTTGGTACGGCCGGCCCCGGTTCCTGGGTACCGCGGCCCAAGGTCGTTCGCGCTGCCGGAGTTCGACCCGTTCTGGCAGCGCTGCGTCGAGCACGACGTGCTGGTGGCCATGCACTCCTCGGACAGCGGCTACGCCCGCTATACCGCGGAGTGGGACGGCGGCGACAAAGAGATGCTGCCCTTCCAGACCAATGCATTCGCGATGCTCAACGAGTGGCGCCCGGTGCAGGATGCGGTGGCGTCGTGGGTGATTCACGGTGCGTTGTACCGCTTCCCGCAACTCAAGGTCGCGGTCATCGAAGCCGGGTCGAAGTGGTTGTTCCCGCTGCTGGAACAGCTGGCCGACGTCTACAAGAAGACACCGGAAAGCTTCCCCGGCGGCGACCCGGTCGAAGAGATCAAGAACCGCATCCACATCAGTCCGTTCTACGAGGACGGGATCCGGGACCTCGTCGACCTGATCGGCGTGGACCATGTCCTGTACGGCTCGGACTACCCGCATCCGGAAGGGCTCGCGGCACCGCGGCATTACGCCGATGCGCTGCAGTACCTCAGCGTCGACGATCAGGCAAAGATCATGGGCGGCAACCTGTCTCGGCTCGTGTCGGTATGACGCAATCGGCGCCGCGGCGCCGGGGCGAACCACCATGGGAAACCATCCCCGAGATGGTCGGCAGCGCAGCGGACCGGTTCGGCGACGCCGAAGCCGTCGTCGACGGACCGCTGCGGCTCACGTTCACCGAGCTGACCGATCGGGTGCGCCGGGCCGCAGGTGCCTTCGCCGCGACCGGAGTCGACAAAGGTGATCGGGTTGCGATCTGGGCGCCCAATTCGGCGGAATGGATCATCGCCGCGTTCGGGCTGCTGACCGCTGGCGGCGTGCTGGTTCCGGTCAACACGCGCTTCAAGGCAGCCGAGGCGGCCGACATCATCGGACGCAGCGGTGCCAAGGCCGTGCTCGTCGAGAAGGGCTTTCTGGGAATGGATTTCGCTGTCCCGAACCCCGTCCCGGTGATCGACGTCAAATCGGGCTTCCTCGACAGCGGCAAGCCCTTCGAGCGCGCGGTCAGTGGCTCAGACGTCGCCGACATCATCTACACCTCGGGAACCACCGGGCGGCCCAAGGGCGTGATGATGGACCATGCGCAAACGTTGCGGCACTACGCCGAATGGTGCGATCGCGCCGACCTGCGCCAGGGCGACCGCTATCTGATCGTCAACCCGTTCTTTCATATTTTCGGGTACAAGGCCGGTTGCATCGCGTCGCTGATCCGGGGCGCCACGATCGTTGCGGTACCGGTATTCGACCTCGGCCGGGTGCTGGAATTGATTGAGCGAGAACGGATTACGATGCTTCCGGGACCGCCGACACTGTATTATTCGCTACTCGGCGCCCAGGGTGAGCGGGATTTGTCGTCGCTGCGCGCGGGGGTGACGGGCGCTGCCGACATTCCGGTGGAGCTGATCCGGCGGGTGCGCACCGAGCTGCCTTTCCAGACCCTCATGACCGGTTACGGCCTGACCGAGGCGGGCACCGTGACGCTGTCCCGGCCCGAGGATTCGTTCGAGGACATCGCGACCACCGCCGGTGTTCCCTGCGACGGGATCGAGGTCGGCATCGCCGACGACGGCGAGATCCTGGTGCGCGGGTACAACGTGATGAAGGGCTATCTCGACGACCCGGTCGCCACCGCTGAGGCCATCGACGACCAGGGCTGGCTGCACACCGGGGATCTTGGCAGCCTGGACGAGACCGGCCGGCTGCGCGTCGTCGGCCGCAAGAAGGACATGTTCATCGTGGGCGGATTCAACGCCTATCCCGCTGAGATCGAAGGCTTCCTGATCGAGCACGAGGCGGTCGCTCAGGCCGCCGTGATCGGTGTTTGCGACGACCGGCTCGGGCAGGTGGGCAAGGCGTTCGTCGTTCGCAAAGGTGTTGTCAGCGCTGACGAATTGATCAGCTGGTGCCGGGAGCGCATGGCGGGGTTCAAGGTGCCGCGCTCGGTGCAGTTTGTCGACGCGCTTCCGCTCAATGCCACCGGCAAGGTGGTCAAAGACCGGCTGCGTTGAGCCCGGCATCGACGGCGAGCCGCGTCGCCGGGTTTCGGCGAGGCTGCGAGCCCGGGCAATGTGCTCAATATGAGAATGCTATTTCCGCTGAATGTAGGATTGTTTGGCCGTGGCTGCGGCGTGACCTCGGGGTGGAAGGTGATGACTTGGCTCTCCAAGAACCGGCGATGCCGAGGAGCCGGCGCCAGCACCTGGCCGGTGACCGCAACGTCGGCCCGGGTGCTCGCGTGATGTCGGCTTTGCCTAGTAGGGTTGCGCAACAGCGACATCTGGCCACTGGCGGACCAGGGGTAGAGGAGATCCGCGTTGAGTTACCCGAGCAGTCGCCCCGTCGGGCCGGTGAATCATGAGCGCCGGCAGCAACCACAACGCCGCTGACACGAGATCGGTTCTGGTGAGCGACGACGAAAACGCAAGCACCGCAGCTGAATTGCGGGCATTGGCCGAACAGGCCGAGGCTGAGGCCGCCGAAGCCGAAGCGCTGGCCGCCGCCGCCCGCGCCCGCGCCCGCGCAATTCAGTTGCGCCGTCGGGCCGAAATCGCCGAAGGCCCGGAAGACACCCCGGTCACCGAAGAGGATCCGGTCACCGAAGAAGTCGACGCGGAGGTGTCCAAGGGTGAGCCGGACGATTCCGAGCCCACCGTGGTATCCGAAACCGTCGAGGCCGAGCGTGGTTTGGACGTCGGGGGAGAGGACAGCGACGTCGCGGTGTCCGCCGATGCCGATGAGGGGCCGGCGCGGCGCCGGCACAGGCTGCGGCTCACCCGGTCCGCGGTTGCCGCTGCGCTGGCCGTCATTGTCATTCTGGCCGCGCTGTCGGGCAGCCTGTACATGGTTGTGCAGCATCGCGATGCCACCCGCCACCGTGAGCGAGTGGCTGAGTTCGCCGCAGCCGCGCGACAGGGCGTCGTGACGTTGACATCGCTGGACTTCACCAACGCCAAGCAGGGCGTGCAGCGCATCCTCGACAACTCCACCGGGACGTTCCGCGACGATATGGCAAAGGTGGCAGACGATTTCATCAAGGTGGTCGAACAGTCGAAGGTGGTCGAGCAGGGCACCGTCCAGGCGGTCGCCGTCGACGTGGACACCATGACCGACGACTCGGCGGTGGTGCTGGTCGCCTCGACGTCCGAAGTCACCAATGCCGCCGGAGCCAAGCAGGATCCGCGCAAGTTCCGGTTGATCGTGACCATCACCCGCGACGGTGATCAGCTCAAGATGTCGAAAGTCGAGTTCGTGCCATGACCGCAGAGAAAACGTCTCTCGAGGAGACTGCGGAGGCCGACGCGGCCTTGCCAAGCGACGACGACCGGCCCGCACGGCCGAAGCGCCGCGCCGGCTGGGTGAGCAAGCTGTCGTCGGGCAAGGTGATCGCTGCCCTGATGGCGTTACTGGTGGCGGCCTCGCTGGCGCTGCTGGCAGGACTGTATTTCTTCTCCTACCGACCGGATCGGGAAGTCGATGACCAGGCCGCCAAGTCGGCGGTCGCGGCGGCTACCGATGGCACCATCGCCATCCTGTCGTACTCTCCGGATACCCTGGAGCGCGACTTCTCTTCCGCGAGGTCACATTTGACCGGCGACTTCTTGTCGTATTACGACCAGTTCACCCAACAGATCGTCGCACCGGCCGCCAGGCAGAAGTCGGTCAAGACGAGCGCGGTGGTGCTTCGCGCCGCCGTATCCGAATTGCATCCGGACTCGGCCGTCGTGCTGGTGTTCGTCAACCAAAGCACCCAGAGTGCCGACCGCCCGGAGCCGACGTTGACGTCCAGCAGCGTCATGGTCAAGCTGACCAAAGCCGACGGGAAGTGGCTCATCTCATCGTTCGATCCGGTGTAGATCGGGGGCAGGTCCGGTGCGGGAGCCTCCGCTGGTGACGGGAATACGACCATGACCAACGACATCCATTCGATGGTGATCGCGTCCGACTACCGGGTCCCGGATCCGAGCCGAGTGTGGCCGTTGTTGCAGCGCAAGAAGTCGGCGCTGGCCGCTATCGGAGCCCACCACGTTCTGGTCTATACCTCGACCCGCGACTACGGCCGCGTCCTGGTGATGATCGGCGTGCACAGCCGCGAACCGATCGTGGAGCTGCTGCGCTCCCGGGTCTTCTTCGAATGGTTCGACGCGGCGGGCGTCGCGGACATCCCGGCGGTCTTCGCCGGCGAGATCGTGGACAGGTTCATTGCCGAGGCTCCGGCCGCAGGGGCCGCCGGCCGGGCACCGGGGGTCGTGGTTGCGGGAATCGCGTCGGTGGACGACGTGTCGACACTGACTGCCGAGGTAGGCCTTGCGATGGCGCGGTTCACCGCCGCCGGCATCCGAAAGACATGGGTTTTCCAGGCCTTCGACGACGAGCGCGAGGTCCTGATTCTGCAGGAATTCCCGGACGAAGAGCGCGCCCTGGTGTGGATCGACCATCCCGATGCCGCGGCCCAATGGATGAGCCGCGCTGGAGTGGGCGCCTACCCACCGCTGTTCGTCGGCCGGCTTTCGGAGATGATGCGGATCGAGACGGATTGAGCGGATCGCTCGATGTACGTCTGCCTGTGTAACGGCGTCACCAGCCAGATGGTGGCCGAGACCGTTGCTGCCGGCGCCTCGACCACCAAGGATGTCGCCCAAGCCTGCGGAGCGGGCGCCGACTGCGGACGTTGCCGGCACACCATTCGCGCGATCCTTGGTTCCTTGGCGGCGGAGCGGACACCGCACCGGTCCTGAGTCAGCGGCGCGCGGTGCCGTCCGCCGACGTGGGTGCGACGAGATCGCCGAGCAGGTGCGGGATTTCGAGCCGCGGCAGCACCGCCTCGACGAGCACCAAGCGGTCCCGGTGCGCCGCGGCCGCGGTGAGCGCGTCGTCGAGTTCGCCGTACGTCTGCGCCCGGAACGCCAGGTGATCGGTCACTCCCAGCGCGCTGGGGATGGCGGTCCAACTCCAGTCGACGATGTCGTTGTAGGGGGCCGTCTCGCCGTGTATCGCCCGCTCGATGGTGTAGCCGTCGTTGTTGACCACCACGATGACCGGGGCCAAGCCCTCGCGGGAAAAGTTGCCGATCTCCTGGACGGTCAGTTGAGCGGCCCCGTCGCCGATCAACAGCACCGTCCTGCGGTCACGGTGGGCCACCGCGGCCCCGAGCGCCGCCGGTAGTGTGTAACCGATTGAGCCCCAAAGGGGTTGGCCGATGAAGGTGACGCCGTGCGGCAACCGGTGGTCCGCCATGCCGTAGAACGAGGTGCCCTGCTCGGCCAGCACCACGTTGCCGGGGGTGAGCGCGTCGTTGACCCGGTCCCACAGCATCCGTTGGGTCAGCGGGTCCTCGCGCCTCGGTGCCGGCGCCGGCCGGTGGTCATCCGGCGCCGGCACGGGGGGTGAGCTTATCCCGCGGCGGGTCAGGATCTCGGCCAGCGCGCGCAGGGCGGCGCTCATCTCGAGCGGGGCGAACACCCGGCCGGCCACGGTGCTTTGGTACTGGCCGATGTCGATGGTGCGCGCCGGGTCGATCCGCTGGCTGAAGAACCCGCTGACCATGTCGGTGAACACCACCCCGGCCGTTACCAGCACCGGCGCCTGCTCGATCGCCTTACGTACCCGCTCCGCGCTGGCGGCTCCGGCATAGATGCCCAGAAAGTTGGGAGAGCTCTCGTCGAGCAGACTCTTTCCCCACATCAGCGTGGCATGCGGCACCACGTCGGTGGACAGCAACGCCTCCAGCTCGCCGACCGCCCGCAATCGATGGACCAGCAGGTCGGCGAGCACGGTGAGTTGGTGCTCGCCGATCAGTGCGGCGGCAGCTTCGGTGAACAGCGACAGCGCGCGCGGGCTGGTGCCGCCACCGTAGCGGGGCAGCGGGGCGCCGGGCGCTTCGGTGGGGAAGCGGGCCACGTCGGTGGACAGCAGTAGGTATCCGGGCCGCTTCTGCTCCCGCACCTCACACAGCACCCGGTCGATCTCCCGGCATGCCGTTGCCGGCATGAGATTGGCTTGCGCGCAGGTGATTTCGCGGCTGATCCGAAGGAAGTGTTCGAAGTCGCCGTCGCCGAGCGAATGGTGCAGCGCTCGCCGGGTGCCCTGGGCGTCTTTGGAGGGGCCGCCGACGATGTGGACCACCGGCACATGCTCGGCGTAGCTGCCTGCGATCGCATTGGCCGCCGACAGTTCTCCGACACCGAATGTCGTTACCACAGCTGACATTCCGCGCAACCGCCCGTAGCCGTCGGCGGCGTAGCCGGCGTTGAGCTCGTTGGCGTTGCCCACCCACCGGATGGCCGGATGGGCCACGATATGGTCGAGGAACTCCAGGTTGTAGTCCCCGGGCACGCCGAAGATTTCGGAAACGCCGAGTTCGGCGAGGCGGTCGAGCAGGTAGTCGCCGACGGTGTACACGGGTTCGTTGAGGCCAGCCGCACGATCGGTCACGAAGACGACGGTACGCCCGGCCGAAATCATTCCGGCAATGACGCGGTCGCGCTATCGTCGGCGCCATGGCAGTCAAGGAATCCCGCGAAGTAGTCATCGAAGCAAGTCCCAAGGAGATCCTCGACGTGGTCGCCGACGTCGAGGCAATGCCCGAGTGGTCCGACATCCATCAGAGCGCAGAAGTGCTCGACCGCGACGAGGATGGCCGGCCGCGGCGCGCCCGGATGAAAGTCAAGACCGCCGGGGTCACGGACGAGATCGTGCTCGCTTACACCTGGCGCGACGACGGCGTCACCTGGACGCAGGAAAGCGGGAAGGCGTCCCGCAACCAGGAAGGGAGCTACACGCTGACCTCGGAAGGCGACAAGACGCGAACGAGGTTCGACCTGGGCCTGGACCCGCTGGTGCCGCTGCCCGGCTTCATGATCAAACGGGTCATGAAAGGGATCATGGAGCTGAATACCGACGGGCTGCGCAAGCGGGTACTCAAGGTCAAGAAGGGCGGCTAGCCACCGTGACCGGCGGGGGGCCCTTGGCCGGGGTGAAGGTCATCGAACTCGGCGGCATCGGACCCGGTCCGCATGCCGGGATGGTGCTGGCCGACCTCGGCGCCGACGTGGTGCGGGTGCGCCGTCCCGGCGGGTTGACCATGCCGTCCGAGGACCGGGATCTGCTGCATCGCGGGAAGCGGATCGTGGACCTGGATGTCAAGGCGCAGCCCGGTGCATTGCTGGCGTTGGCCGCCAAGGCCGATGTGCTGCTGGACTGCTTTCGGCCCGGCACCTGCGAGCGGCTCGGCATCGGTCCCGACGACTGCGCGGCGGTCAATCCGCGACTGATCTTCGCGCGCATCACCGGCTGGGGACAGGACGGGCCGCTGGCTTCGACCGCCGGCCACGACATCAACTACCTGTCGCAGACCGGTGCCTTGTCGGCGCTCGGCTACGCCGACCGGCCGCCGATGCCGCCGCTGAACCTGGTCGCCGACTTCGGCGGCGGCTCCATGCTGGTGCTGCTGGGCGTCGTGGCCGCGCTGTATGAGCGGGAGCGGTCGGGCAAGGGGCAGGTGATCGACGCCGCGATGGTCGACGGGGTCAGCGTGCTGGCCCAGATGATGTGGACCATGAAGGCAATCGGAAGTTTGCGCGACGAACGCGAATCGTTCCTGCTCGACGGCGGCGCCCCGTTCTACCGTTGCTATGAAACCGCCGACGGCAAATTCCTGGCGGTGGGTGCCATCGAGCCGCAGTTCTTCGCGGCGCTGCTGGCCGGGCTCGACCTGACGGCCGACGACGTGCCCAACCAGCTCGACGTCGGCTCGTACCCGCGGATGCGCGACATCTTCGCCGAGCGGTTCGCCGGCCGGACCCGCGACGAGTGGACCGAGGTCTTCGCCGGCACCGACGCGTGTGTGACTCCGGTACTGACCTGGAGCGAAGCGGCCGGCAACGCCCACTTGAGAGCCCGGTCGACGGTGATCAACGTCCACGGTGTGGACCAGGCCGCGCCCGCGCCGCGCTTCTCGCGCACCCCGGCCGGACCGGTCGCGGCACCGCCGGCCGCGACCACACCGATCGACGAAATAAATTGGTAGTCACCTATTGTCCCGAACACGTCCGCGAATAGGGCGGCGTTGCTAGCTTGAGCTTGGTGGCCGTCAAAGCATCGCGGGAGATCATCATCGATGCGCCTCCGGAAGTGGTCATGGAGGCGCTGGCAGATGTGAGCGTGCTGACATCCTGGTCACCGCTGCACAAACGGGTGGAAGTGATCGACTATTACCCGGACGGGCGCCCCCATCATGTGAAAGCCGTGGTCAAAATTCTGGGGCTGGTCGACAAGGAGATCCTGGAATATCACTGGGGCCCGGACTGGATGTGCTGGGATGCCGACCAGACTTTCCAGCAGCATGGCCAGCACATCGAGACCACCGTCAAGCCCGAAGGCGTCGACTCGTCACGGGTGCGGTTCGACATCACCGTCGAACCGGCCGGCCCGATTCCCGGCTTCATCGTCAAGCGGGCCAGCGAACACGTGCTGGATGCCGCGGCGAAGGGGCTGACCGAACTGATCAGCGGCCGCAGCGACCGGGATCATCTGACATAGTTCCGTTCCGCCGCGCCGCAAGCCGGCCCGTGGTTGCTAACTTGGTGGCAGTGGCTGTCCAAGCGTCGAGCGAAATCGTCATTGATGCGCCCCCTGAGGTGATCATGGAGGCGCTCGCCGACATGGACGCGGTGCCGTCGTGGTCTTCGGTGCACAAGCGGGTCGAGGTCGTCGACACCCATCCCGACGGTCGGCCGCACCACGTGAAGGTCACCGTCAAAGTGACCGGCATCGTGGACACCCAACTGCTCGAATACCACTGGGGTCCGGACTGGATGGTCTGGGACGCCCACAAGACCGCTCAGCAGCACGGGCAGCACGGCGAGTACAACCTGCGCCGCGAGGGGGAAGACAAGACCCGGGTGCGGTTCACCCTCACGGTCGAGCCGTCGGCGCCGCTGCCCGAGTTCTGGATCAAGCGGGCGCGCAAGAAGGTCCTGCACGCCGCCCTGGAGGGACTGCGAAATCACATCATGGGCAAGGCCGGATAGCCCCGTCGCGTAGTGTGGCAAGTCGCCTGATCGCCTCGTCGAGGGTGTCCTCGCGTTTGCAGAAGGCGAAGCGCACCAGGTGATTCCACAGGTCGGCGTGCTGTGCCGCGGGGTCGCAGAACGCCGACATCGGGATGGCGGCCACCCCAGCCTTCACCGGCAGCGCCGCGCAGAATGCCGCGCTGTCGTGGTAGCCCAGCGGACGCGGGTCGGCGCACACGAAGTAGGTGCCGTAGCTGTCGTGCACCTCGAAACCGATCTCGGTCAATCCCGAGGCCAGCCGATCGCGTCTGGTCTGCAGGGAACTGCGCAGCGCGGCCACCCAGTCGTCCTCGCTGTTTAGCGCAAGGGCCACCGCCGGCTGAAACGGTGCGCCGCCCACATAGCTCAGATACTGTTTGGCCGCGCGCACCCCGGCGATGAGTTGCGCAGGGCCGCAAGCCCATCCGATCTTCCAGCCGGTGCAGTTGAACATCTTGGCCGCGCTCGAGATCGTGATCGTCCGTCCGGCCATGCCGTCGAAACCGGCCAGCGGCAGGTGATCGTGGCCGTCAAATACCAAGTGTTCGTATACCTCGTCGGTGATCACCAAAAGGTCTGCGGTCACTGCGATCTCCGCGATGGCCGCCAGCTCGGCCCGGCCAAGCACCGCGCCGGTCGGATTGTGCGGTGAGTTGACGATCAACGCCCGGGTGCGTGGCGTCACGGCGCGTCGCAACGCGTCGGCGTCCAGGGCAAAGCCGCGGCCGTCGGCCACCAGCGGCACGGAAACTCGATGCGCGCCGGCCATCGCCACGACCGGCGAGTAGGAGTCGTAGAACGGCTCGATCAGCAGAACCTCCGAGCCGGGCTCGACGAGGCCCAGCACGGACGCGGCAATGGCTTCGGTCGCCCCGACCGTGACCAGCACCTCGGTGTCCGGGTCGTACTCGATACCGAAACGCCGGCGGCGCTGGGCGGCGATGGCCTGCCGCAGGGCCGCGATACCCATCCCCGGCGGATATTGGTTGGCGCCGCCGGCGATGGCGTCTTGTGCGGCCTTGAGCATCGCCGGTGGCCCGTCCTCGTCGGGAAACCCCTGCCCGAGGTTCACCGCGCCTACCCGCGCGGCCAGCGCCGACATCTCGGCGAACACCGTCGTCGCGTAGGGCTGCAGCCGCGACACCGTCATGGCAGACGAGCTTAGGCGCGGCGATGATGCCGAACGGCGGTGCGACCACTGACGGGCAGCGCTTATCACATCTGCCGCATAGGCACTGTTAGATCCATTGACCCCACTGGCCTCATTGGTCCAATTGGCCTCAGGCGGAAGGGGAACGCTCGCTGTGCCCGCCTTTCCGCGACAAATTCCGGGCCCTGGGACCTGGCCGGGGCCAGCAACCCATGTGGCCGGTGCGACAGCTGCGGCGCACAATTTCCACAACTGCGCTGACCTGCAGACTCTTGGCCAACCAACAGGTTGGCCGAGGACCCTGTTAGTGTTCCCCTACTGGACCTAGTCTTGAAGACGGATCTAGCCCCCTTTCCCCCGAACAGGAAATCGACATGCCCGAAGAAGCCTTTATCTACGAGGCCATCCGCACCCCGCGTGGCAAGCAGAAGAACGGATCGTTGCACGAGGTCAAGCCCTTGAGCCTGGTCGTCGGCCTGATCGAGGAGCTGCGCAAGCGCAACCCCGACCTGGACGAGAACCTGATCAGCGACGTCATCCTGGGCTGCGTCTCACCCGTCGGTGACCAGGGTGGTGACATTGCCCGGGCCGCGGTGCTGGCGTCGGGCATGCCGGTCACCTCCGGCGGTGTGCAGCTCAACCGGTTCTGCGCATCGGGCCTCGAGGCCGTCAACACCGCCGCGCAGAAGGTCCGCTCCGGGTGGGACGACCTGGTGCTGGCCGGCGGCGTCGAATCCATGAGCCGCGTTCCGATGGGTTCCGACGGCGGCGCCATGGGCCTGGACCCGGAGACCAACTATGACGTCATGTTCGTTCCGCAGGGCATCGGCGCCGACCTGATCGCCACCATCGAGGGCTTCTCCCGCGAAGACGTCGACCGCTACGCGTTGCGCAGCCAGGAGAGGGCCGCCGCCGCATGGTCGGGTGGCTACTTCGCCAAGTCGGTGGTTCCGGTCCGCGATCAGAACGGCCTGCTGATTCTCGACCACGACGAGCACATGCGGCCCGACACCACCATGGAAGGTCTGGCCAAGCTGAAGCCGGCCTTCGAGGGCTTGGCGGCGATGGGCGGCTTCGACGACGTCGCGCTGCAGAAGTACCACTGGGTGGAGAAGATCAACCACGTCCACACCGGCGGCAACAGCTCCGGGATCGTCGACGGTGCGGCCCTGGTGATGATCGGCAGCGAGAAGGCCGGGCAAGCGCAGGGCCTCACCCCGCGGGCCCGCATCGTGGCCACCGCCACCAGCGGCGCCGACCCGGTGATCATGCTGACCGGGCCCACCCCGGCCACCCTCAAGGTGCTCGACCGGGCCGGGCTGACCGTCGACGACATCGACCTGTTCGAGCTCAACGAGGCGTTCGCGTCGGTGGTGCTGAAATTCCAGAAGGACCTGAACATCCCCGACGAGAAGCTCAACGTCAACGGCGGCGCCATCGCGATGGGCCACCCGCTGGGCGCTACCGGCGCGATGATCCTGGGCACTATGGTCGACGAACTGGAGCGCCGCAATGCCCGACGGGCGCTCGTCACGCTATGTATCGGCGGCGGCATGGGCGTCGCGACGGTTATCGAGAGGGTTTAAAAGTTATGCCCGACAATACAATCCAGTGGGACAAGGATGCCGACGGCATTGTCACGCTGACCATGGACGACCCGTCGGGGTCGGCCAACGTGATGAACGAGGCCTACATCGAGTCGATGGGCAAGGCCGTGGATCGCCTTGTCGCCGAAAAGGATTCGATCACCGGCGTGGTGATCACCAGCGCGAAGAAGACCTTCTTCGCCGGCGGTGATCTCACATCCATGATCAAGGCCGGGCCCGAGGACGCCGGACAATCGTTCGACACTGTCGAGACGGTCAAGAAGCAACTGCGCACCCTGGAGACGCTGGGCAAGCCCGTGGTCGCCGCGATCAACGGCGCCGCCCTTGGCGGCGGACTCGAGATCGCGCTGGCCTGCCACCACCGCATCGCGGCGGACGTCAAGGGCAGCCAGCTCGGCCTGCCCGAGGTGACGCTGGGCCTGCTGCCCGGCGGCGGCGGCGTGACGCGCACGGTGCGGATGTTCGGGATCCAGAACGCGTTCGTCAGCATCCTGTCGCAAGGCACCCGGTTCAAGCCGGCCAAGGCCAAAGAAATCGGACTAGTCGACGAATTGCTGCCCACCGTCGAGGAATTGGTGCCCGCCGCCAAGGCTTGGATCAAGGCCAACCCGGACGCCCACGAGCAGCCGTGGGACAAGAAGGGCTACAAGATTCCCGGCGGCACCCCGTCGTCCCCCGGGTTGGCGTCGATCCTGCCGTCATTCCCCGCGTTGCTGCGCAAGCAGCTCAAGGGTGCGCCGATGCCGGCGCCTAAGGCCATCCTGGCCGCCGCGGTCGAGGGCGCGCAGGTGGACTTCGACACGGCCAGCCGGATCGAGAGCCGGTACTTCGCCTCGCTGGTCACCGGCCAGGTCGCCAAGAACATGATCCAGGCGTTCTTCTTCGACCTGCAGGCCATCAATGCCGGCGGGTCGCGTCCCGACGGGATCGCCAAGACCCCGATCAAGAAGATCGGGGTGCTGGGCGCGGGCATGATGGGCGCGGGTATCGCCTACGTCTCGGCCAAGGCCGGCTATGACGTGGTGCTCAAGGACGTCAGTTTGGAAGCCGCGCAGAAGGGCAAGGGCTACTCCGAAAAGCTGGAGGCCAAGGCGCTGGAGCGGGGTCGCACCACGCAGGAGCGCAGCGATGCCCTGCTGGCGCGCATCACCCCGACGGGCGACCCCGCGGATCTCAAGGGTGTTGACTTTGTCGTCGAGGCCGTCTTCGAGAACCAGGAACTCAAGCACAAGGTGTTCCAGGAGATCGAAGACATCGTCGAGCCCAATGCGGTCCTCGGGTCCAACACCTCCACGTTGCCGATCACCGGTCTGGCGACCGGCGTCAAGCGGCAGGAGGACTTCATCGGGATCCACTTCTTCTCACCGGTCGACAAGATGCCGCTGGTCGAAATCATCAAGGGCGAGAAGACATCTGACGAGGCACTGGCCCGGGTGTTCGACTACACGCTGGCCATCGGCAAGACCCCGATCGTGGTCAACGACAGCCGCGGGTTCTTCACCTCACGGGTCATCGGCACCTTCGTCAACGAGGCGCTGGCGATGCTCGGCGAGGGCGTGGAGCCGGCGTCGATCGAACAGGCCGGCTCGCAGGCCGGGTACCCGGCGCCGCCGCTGCAGCTGTCCGATGAGCTCAACCTGGAGCTGATGCACAAGATCGCCCTCGCCACCCGTAAGGCGGTCGAGGATGCGGGCGGCACCTACGAGCCGCATCCCGCCGAGGCGGTCGTCGAGAAGATGATCGAGCTCGGGCGGTCCGGCCGGCTCAAGGGTGCGGGCTTCTACGAATACGTCGACGGTAAGCGATCCGGCTTGTGGCCGGGGCTGCGGGAGACGTTCAAGTCGGGGACGTCGGCGCCGCCGCTGCAGGACATGATCGACCGGATGCTGTTCGCCGAGGCGCTGGAGACCCGGAAGTGCCTCGACGAGGGGGTGCTGACGTCCACGGCCGACGCCAACATCGGGTCGATCATGGGCATCGGCTACCCGCCGTGGACCGGCGGCAGCGCGCAGTTCATCGTGGGTTACCAGGGGCCGGCCGGGATCGGCAAGGAAGCCTTTGTGGCCCGTGCCAAGGAGTTGGCCGCCAAGTATGGCGACCGTTTCCTGCCGCCCGAGTCTCTGACGTAGTTTCGGCCGCGAGCAGACGTAAAGTCCCCCGAAAACCCCGGTTTCCGGGGGACTTTACGTCTGGTGGCGCTGGGCCGCCGGGGCCCCGCGCCGTCACCGGTCGCCTGGCAGGTCGCAGCCGGAGCGCCAAGCCGACCCGCGCCAAGCCGACCCAGGCCGAGCCCATCCGAGCCAAGCCGACCCGCGCCAAGCCGACCCAGGCCGAGCCGACCCAGGCCGAGCCCATCCGCGCCGAAACATAAGCCGACGCTATCGTTTTCGGCGTGTCGTCGCAGCAGGTTAAGTGTCGCGAGCCGGCTGACTGCGGGTTAGCTCGCTGTACTCCTTGAACCGCATCGAGTCATAGAGTCGCACGCCCTTGGTGTTCAGCTTCGCGACCGCCCGGACGAGCCCGGCGGGCAGTAGTGAGACCAGCTGTGCGCCACGGGTCAACGCCCACACACCCGCGGGGGAACCCGGCACGATGCTCTTGGCCATCGCTCGCGCAAACGTGCGGCTGCGACGTACCGGTTCCGCCATCTACTGCTCGTCGGCCGCGAACCCGCTTGCGTAGTCTCCACCCGACCGGGCCAGTTCGCCGGCCAGTATGTACGCCCCCAGCACCGCGATGACGCCTGGCGCGACGGCAAGGTGACTTTCACCGGCGAGCACTACCGGGTAGACGGCGCCATAGTAGCGCCAAAGCCGTTGCAAGCCAGCGGCATTCCGCTGTGGATTGCCGGCGGCGGGGAAAAGGTGACGCTACGCATCGCGGCGAAGTATGCCCAGTACACCAACTTCACCCCCGAGCCCACCGCATTCGCCCGAAAGTCGGAACTGCTTGCGCAACACTGCCGAGAACTGGGCACCGACTTCGACGCCATCGTTCGCTCGTCCAACTTCACCGCCGTCGTTGGCACCTCGGACACCGATGTCAAGGATCGGTTGCAGCGGGTGCGCGACCGCCTAGTCGGCTATGTGCCTGAGACGCTGGCGGATTCGATGGTCGCGGGCCTTTCGGATGCGGCGACGGGCACGCCGGAACAGGTGATCGAGCAGCTGGCCAAGACCCGCGGCCTCGGGTGTGACTACGCCATTTGCTATTTCCCCGAGGCCGCCTACGACCGTTCGGGCATCGAGCTTTTCGAACGTGAAGTGATTCCGGCGCTGAGTTGATTGCCTGCTGAATGTGCCGGGTGCTGCCGTCAGATGTCGGTCGTCACGTACCTGGTCTTGACGGGAGGCGCGGCGAGCAGCGGCGGAAGCTCCGTCAGCCGGCCTTCGCCGGCGCGAAATCTGCGGTAGGCCTCGTCGTGCTCGACGGTGTCCCAGAGTTCGTAGATGAGCCAGTGGGCTTCGTCGTCTTGATTGACCAGCACGTCGGTACCGAGGTTGCCGTCGAACGCCCGGGTGTCTTGCAATGCCCGGCTCATCACCTCGCGTGCCGCCGGTACCGCTTCGGGCTTGAGCCTGAGTTCAAGTATCACCGTGATAGGCATCGTCGGGTCCTCACATGGGGTTCAGTTTCGCCGGCAGGGGTGATCTGGAGAAGATAGCGAACGGCGGGAGTCCGCCTTCGGGGGCGGGGCAGATCCCACGCCTCACGGATGGCGAGAATGGTATTTCCGCTTTATTTGAATGCTGTTGTACTGTCTGGTAAAGCGTCTTATTCTGCGGCCGACGACAAGGATTGCGCGATGCAGAAGGCACTGGCCCCCGACATCTCGACCTGGCCGAACGACAACCCGCAGCTGATCGGCAGTTGCTGCGGCGACTGTGGTGCCACGACTTTCCCCGTGCAGCAGTGGTGTCCGCGCTGCAGCGGCGCGGACATGACCGAGGTGTTGTTGCCGCGCCGCGGCACCCTCGTGACATGGACCACCCAGGGGTTCCCGCCCGGACCTCCCTATGCCCAATGCCGGGCCGGCCGGCAAGGATTTCGTGCCGTTCGGCGTGGGCCTGGTCCAGCTCGGCCTGGGAGAGGAGGCGGTCGTCAGGGTCGAGGGGCGGCTGACCGAGAATGACCCGGCCAAGCTGCAGTTCGGCCAGGAGGTCGAACTCACCATGGTGCCGCTTTTCGCCGATGACGACGGCAACGAGGTGATGACATTCGCGTTCCGGCCGGTTTCAAAGGACCAGGAAGGACTCTGACGATGAGCAACGACGTGGCGATCATCGGCGTGGGCCTGCATCCGTTCGGCAGGTTCGAGAAGACCGCGATGCAGATGGGCGCCGAGGCCATCCAATCCGCGCTGACCGACGCCGGCGTGGAATGGAAGGATATCCAGTTCGGCTTCGGCGGCAGCCATGAGGTGTCCAACCCCGATGCCGTGACCCGGCTGGTCGGGCTAACCGGCATTCCGTTCACCGACGTGTTCAACGCCTGCGCCACGGCGGCCAGTGCCGTCCAGCAGACCGCCGACACCATCCGGCTGGGGAAATACGACATCGGCATCGCCATCGGCATGGACAAACACCCGCGTGGCGCCTTCACCGACGACCCCGCCAAACTCGCGCTGCCCCAGTGGTATGCACAGAACGGTCAGTTCGTCACCACCAAATTCTTCGGTATGAAAGCCAACAAGTACCTCCACGACCACAACATCTCCCGGGCCACCCTGGCCAAGGTCGCGGCCAAGAACTACCGCAACGGCGCCATGAATCCGAATGCCTTCCGGCGCAAGGCGATTCCCGAGGACGAGATCCTCAACTCGACGGTGCTCAACTATCCGCTGACCCAGTACATGTTCTGTGCGCCCGACGAGGGCGCCGCCGCGGTCATCATGTGCCGCGGCGACATGGCGCACACCTTCACCGACAAACCGGTGTATATCCGGGCATGTGAGATCCGCACCCGTCGCTACGGAGCCTATGAGGTGCACGCCACGTCGGCTCCGCTGGACGAGGACGCCTCACCGACGGTGTACGCGGCGAAAGCCGCCTACGAGGCCGCGGGAATCGGGCCCGACGACGTCGACCTCGCTCAGCTGCAGGACACCGACGCCGGCGCCGAGGTCATCCACATGGCCGAGACCGGCCTGTGCGCCGACGGCGAGCAGGAGAAGCTGGTCGCCGACGGCGCCACCGAGATCCACGGCTCGATCCCGGTCAACACCGACGGCGGGCTGATCGCCAACGGCGAGCCCATCGGCGCGTCGGGGCTACGGCAGGTGCACGAGCTGGTGCGGCAGCTGCGGGGTGCGGCGGGCGAACGTCAGGTGCCCGGCCGGCCGCGCGTCGGCCTGGCGCAGGTGTACGGCGCCCCGGGCACCGCGTCGGCGACCATCCTGTCGACCTAGCGCGAGCAGACGCCAAAGCCCCCGAAAACCGCTGTTTTCGGGGGCTTTGGCGTCTGCTCGCCACAACCTAAATCGCCGGGCCCAACAGGTCGTCGGCATCGCGGATGATGTAGCCGTAGCCCTGCTCGGCCAAGAACCGCTGCCGGTGCGCGGCGTATTCGGCATCGAGACTGTCGCGGGCCACCACCGAGTAAAAGATGGCGCCGCCGCCGTCGGACTTGGGCCGCAGCAGCCGGCCCAACCGCTGCGCCTCTTCCTGACGTGAACCGAAAGTGCCCGAGACCTGAACCGCCACGGAGGCTTCCGGCAAGTCGATGGAGAAGTTGGCCACCTTGGACACCACCAGCGTCGAGATCTCGCCGCGGCGAAAGGCGTCGAACAACGCCTCTCGTTCGCTGGTCTTCGTCGATCCCTGGATAACCGGAGCGTTCAGCTCGGTGCCCAGCTCCTCGAGCTGATCCAGGTAGGCGCCGATCACCAGGGTCTGCTCGCCGGGGTGTTTGTCCAGAATCGACTTGACCACAGCGATTTTGGTGTGCACGGTCGAGCACAGCCGGTAGCGCTCCTCGAGCTCGGCCGTCGCGTACTGCATCCGCTCGTTATCGGTCATCGTCACGCGAACTTCGACGCACTCCGCCGGTGCGATCCAGCCTTGGGCCTCAATGTCTTTCCATGGCGCGTCGTAGCGCTTCGGGCCGATCAGAGAGAACACGTCGCCCTCGCGGCCGTCTTCGCGGATCAACGTGGCGGTCAGCCCCAGTCGCCGCTTGGACTGCAGGTCGGCGGTCATCCGGAACACCGGCGCCGGCAGCAGATGCACCTCGTCATAGATGATCAACCCCCAGTCACGGCTGTCGAAGAGTTCCAGATGCCGGTATTCGCCCTTGGTGCGACGGGTGATCATCTGATACGTCGAAATGGTGACCGGCCGAATTTCCTTGCGCTCTCCGGAGTATTCGCCGATCTCGTCCTCGATCAGTGAGGTGCGGGCGACCAGCTCGCGCTTCCACTGCCGCGCGGCCACGATGTTGGTGACCAGGATCAGCGTCGTGGCCTGAGCTTTGGCCATTGCGGCCGCGCCGACCAGGGTCTTGCCAGCGCCGCACGGCAGAACCACCACCCCGGAGCCGCCGGACCAGAACGAGTCCGTGGCCATCTGCTGGTAATCGCGCAGCTGCCAGCCCTCCTCGTGCAGACTGATCGGATGCGCCTCGCCGTCTACGTATCCGGCGAGATCTTCTGCGGGCCAACCGATCTTGAGCAGCAGCTGCTTGACCCTGCCCCGCTCGCTGGGGTGGACGACGACGGTGTCGTCATCGATCCGGGCACCGAGCATCGGTGCGATCTTCTTGTTGCGCAGCACTTCCTCGAGTACGGCACGGTCCAGGCTGAGCAGGGTCAGGCCGTGTGCGGGGTTCTTGACCAGTTGCAGCCGCCCATAGCGGGCCATGGTGTCGACGATGTCGACCAGCAGCGGCTGCGGCACGGCGTAGCGGGAGAAACTGACCAGCGCATCGACGACCTGCTCGGCATCGTGCCCGGCGGCGCGGGCATTCCACAACGCGAGCGGGGTGATGCGGTAGGTGTGCACATGCTCGGGTGCGCGTTCCAGCTCGGCGAACGGCGCGATGGCGGCGCGTGCGGCACCGGCCAGGTCATGGTCGACTTCGAGCAGCACCGTCTTGTCGGACTGCACGATCAACGGCCCGTCGGTCACAAGTGCGCTCCGCGGCAATCGGGTGGTCGGGTCATGGGTTCCATTATCGGTCGTCGACCGACATCACCGAGGTGATGCGATGGATGGCGAAGTCGCGCAGCTTCCCCGACGACGAGTCGAAGGCCATCAGCTGCCCACCGCGGACGGCGATCGGTGACACCACCCGCTGGGTCGCCACGCCGGCGGCGTCGAGGTAGCCGATCAACACCGTAGCCTCGTCCTTTATCGCGCGCAGCAGTAGCGACATCGCGACGGCCGGGTCGACGCGGATGTTGCCGAACGGCGCCGCTGTCACCTTACGTAACACCGCGACCACCGCGTGCAACGTCTCGCTGCTGGGCCGCGGAGACGGGCGGTAAGGCCGGCGTTGGTTCGGTGCGGGTACGCGGGCGCCGCGCGGGCGGACGTCGACGATCGCGCCTGTGGAATCTTCGGCGGCCGGAGCGAAGCCGGCATTCCGCAAGGCGGCAAGCACCTCGGCGATGGGCGCGGGTGACACCGCCACCGTCGGTGCCAGAGCCCGCAGCTGCAGGTCCCCGGCCGCGGCCACGGCCTGGGCCAACAGTGCGGGGTCCTCGCACCGCACGAACGACGCGGCCATGCCGATTCGGAGTTGCCCGTGACGGCGTGCGACATCGTCGATCAGGTAGGTAAGTCCCTGTGGCACCGGTGTTTTGGAGTGGCCGGCGAAGAACCCGTGCATCCAGTCTCGGGTCTTGCCGACGTCGAGCGCATGCCGGATGGACTGCTCGCTGACCCGGTACACCATTGCCGCGCCAGCCGATTCGACGGTGGCCACCGTGGCCAGCCGATCGGCGAGTTCGCGTTGCAGCGGCCCCGGTACCACGACGGTCAGATCCGCCTGGACCAGGAAGTGGTCGATCGGCTTGGGCAGCGCCCGCGTCATCGCATCGACCACCGCGGCGGGGTCCCCAGCGTCCCGATCACTGTCCAGCAGTGCGCGGCCGGGCGTGCTGATCGCTCCGCGGCCCACCAGGCCCAGCGCGTGGCCTTCGGTCAACAGATCCGCGACCGGCCCCGGCTGCAATCGCCGGCCCCACCGCGGACGACGCCAGATCAGGGCCGCCGAGGCAGTTACCGCGTCGACACCGGCACCGGCAGCCAGCTCGGCGAGCATCCCCAGCAACAGCCGGCGATCCAGCGGCGCCGCCGTCGAGAACAGCGAATCGCTCAAGGCGGCATACGGTTTGCCGTCCGGGCCGCGGCTGCCGAGCAGCGCCGGCCGGCCCGGCAGGTCGAGCCAGCTGCGGGCCAGCAGGTGCCACCGCTCGGCCGGGGACATGTCGGCGAACCGGTCGGCGGCCGGCGTCGGCGCCCAATAGGGGCCTTCGCCGTGGGATGGCAGCGGCTCGGGCAGGCCGCCGGCGATCAGCCCGGCGGCGGCCACCACCTCAAGGATCAGACCCAGACGTGGTTCGTCGATCCCGGTTGCCTTGGCAAGCCGCTTGATTTCGCGCACGCCTAGGCCGCCGGTGCGCAGCTCGGGAACCGGTGTGGCGCTGAGTTTCTGCAACAGGACGTCGATCTCGCGCAGCAGGTCGATGACGGCTCCGGCGGCCGCGGCGTCGACGTCGCGCGGCGCGGCGGTGGACACCACCGGATCGGGCGCGGTCAGCTGCATCGGACCGGGTTCCTCGCCGCGGAGCACCTGCCCGACTTGCCGGGGCAGGATCACCGTCTCAGCATCGACACGCCGCAGCAGCCCAGCGGCCAGCAGCCGGGGCACCGGGCGGTCCGGCAGGGCGCCGGGTGCGGCGTCGCGAGTGCGCCCCATCGGTGATCCTTCGACGAGTTTCTCCAGCACCTCACGCTGGGCCTCGTCGAGCCCGGCGATCAACTCGGCGATCTGCTCGCCGGTGCGCGAGCCGTATTCGAGGGTGACTTGGCCCGGGTGCCACGGCAGCGCCGTGCCGGTGTCGGCGGCGACCCGCACGGCACTGTCGCCCCAGACCAGGGCTCGTTTCTTGAGGTCGGCCAGCGCATCGGTCACGTCGGCTTCGCCGGCGCGGTCGCCGATCAACGACAGCAGCTTGGCGATCGGCACGGGCGCGGTGTCGGCTTGCAGCACCAGCAGGGCGTCCAGCACCGCCAGTCGCAGGAAGTCGAGGTCGTCGGTGGCGGCCTTGACCGACTGCCTGGCCTGGGCGCGCGCGGCCAGTGCGGCGATGCTGCCAGGTGGCGGCTGTGCCAGATCCGGCCGAAACTCCAGCAGCTGGATCAGCCGCTCGTCGGGTAAGTCGGCCAGCCAGGACCCCAGCGGGATCTCCGGGGTGTGTTCGGTCGGGGCTTGCTCAGGCATTGCTGATCAGCGTAGGCCCGACCTGCAACCTTGCGCCGCGGGCGGGAGGAAGACCTGTCAGAATGGATGCCGTGGCTGACAATGCTGACGGCAAGGCGCGCAAAACCAAGTACGTGGACAACGGCTGGCCGACCAGAGACCCGGACGACCATGCGGTAAGCGAACTGGCGACCGACCGCACGGGTGCGTTGTCACCCTTCGGTGAGTTGGCGTTCCCGCTGCCCGCCGACGACCTGCCGTACGTCCACCCGGTGACCGTCGTCAACAGGTAGGACTCCGCCGATGGCCGGAGCGTCCGATTTCCACTCGGGCGGACTGTCGCACCTGGACGAGCGGGGAGCCGCGCACATGGTCGACGTGACCGAGAAGTCGGCCACCCGGCGCACCGCCGTCGCTGCCGGCGCCTTACGAACCTCGACGGAGGTGGTGGCGCTGATCTCCGCCGGCGGTCTGCCTAAAGGCGACGCGCTGGCTACGGCACGGGTGGCGGGCATTATGGCGGCCAAGCGCACCAGCGACCTCGTTCCGCTGTGCCATCAGCTCGCGCTCACCGGTGTCGACGTGGACTTCACCGTCGGCGAGTCCGACGTCGAGATCACCGCAACGGTGCGCAGCACCGATCGAACGGGGGTCGAGATGGAGGCGCTGACCGCGGTGAGCGTCGCTGCTCTTACGCTCTACGACATGATCAAAGCGGTGGACCCGGCGGCCCGGATCGATGACATCCGGGTGCTGCGCAAAGAGGGCGGCCGTAGCGGAAGCTGGCAGCGGTGACCGGCGCGCGGTCTGCCCGGGTGATCATCGCGTCGACCCGCGCATCGTCGGGCGTCTATACCGATGAGTGCGGTCCCATCGTCACCGAATGGCTGGCGCAGCGGGGTTTTTCGCCCGTCGAGTCGGAGGTGGTCGCCGACGGGAATCCGGTCGGCGAGGCGCTGCATAACGCCGTCGAGGCCAGGGTCGATTTGATCATCACGTCCGGCGGCACCGGCATTTCACCGACCGACACCACCCCGGAACAGACGGTGGCGGTGTTGGATTTCGTCATCCCCGGGTTGGCCGACGCGATCCGTCGCTCGGGCCTGCCCAAGGTTCCGACGTCGGTGTTGTCGCGGGGGGTGTGTGGCGTCGCCGGCCAATCGTTGATCGTCAACCTGCCGGGTTCACCCGGCGGGGTTCGCGACGGGCTCGGCGTGCTCGCCGACGTGGTGGATCACGCACTCGATCAACTCGCCGGCCAAGATCACCGGCGATGACGCTGGTCCTGCGCGCCTCGCTCACCGATCAGCCGATCCATCTGGCCGAGCATGAGGATCTGGTGAGCCATCAGGCGGCCGGAGCTGTCGTCGGGTTCGTCGGCGTGGTCCGCAACCACGATGGCGGACGGCACGTGGTGCGGCTGGAGTACTCGGCACACCCGTCGGCTGCCCAGGTTCTTGCCGACGTGGTAGCCGAGGTCGCGGAGAACTCCACCGGGGTGCGTGCGGTGGCGGCCAGTCACCGCATCGGTGTCCTGGCGGTCGGGGAGGCGGCCTTGGTGGCCGCCGTCGCCGCCGATCATCGGCAGGCCGCGTTCGCCACCTGCGCGCAGCTGGTGGACTCCATCAAGGAGCGGCTACCGGTATGGAAGCACCAGTTCTTCGGCGATGGCTCCGAAGAATGGGTGGGCTCGGCCTGAGCCCGTGTCTCAGCCGATGACAGTCGGTTGGGCGAGCGCGTCCAGCGCGTCGTTGCCGCTGACGTTTTGTCCCACGATCGCCTGCCAGAGCTTCTTGGTGTAAGCGACGTTCGAGACCTGGTGGATTTCCACCGGTGCGTTGGCTGCATCGGCAGGCGCTGGCGCGTCGGCCGGGTCGGTCAGCGGCAATCCTGCCTCCAGGACTGCCGGGGTCTCCGGCGCAGCCG
>NZ_UPHQ01000347.1 GCF_900566055.1 Mycobacterium innocens | reverse complement strand
CTTCGAGCATTTCGGTGCGGTGCCGGCCCGGATCCGCTACGACAACCTCAAGCCCGCGGTGGTGCGGGTGCTGCGTGGCCGGGACCGGGCCGAGTCCGAACGGTTCATCGCCCTGCGCAGCCATTACGGCTTCGACGGGTTCTTTTGCGTCCCGGGCAAGCAAGGCGCGCACGAGAAGGGCGGCGTGGAAGGTGAGATCGGCAGGTTCCGCCGCCGGCACCTGGTGCCGGTGCCCAAGGTCTCCTCGTTGGCTGAGCTCAACGAGGTGATCGCTGCCGCCGACCGGGCTGATGACGAGCGGGTGATCACCGGCCGGGCGGTCAGCATCGCCGCGGCGTTTGACGCCGAACGCGCGCATCTGTCAGCGCTGCCCGACGAGCGGTTCGATGCGGCCCGGCTGCTGCACGCCCGGGTCGATACCCGGGCCCGGGTCTGCGTGCGGCAGTGCTACTACTCGGCGCCGGTGCGCTACGCCGGGCGGCGGCTGCCGGTACGGCTGTCGGCGAGCCGGGTCGAGATCCTCGACGGCGCGCAGGTGGTGGCCGCCCATGAGCGGGCGGTCACCAAATTCGCCCAAGTCCTCGTCTTGGATCACTACCTGGAAGTCCTCAAGATCAAACCGGGTGCGCTACCGGGGGCGACCGCGCTGGCCCAAGCCAAAGCGTGTGGGGCGTTTACCGTTACCCATCAACGGTATTGGGACGCCGCCCGCCGCGAACGCGGCGACCAGGCGGGCACCCGGGCGTTGATCGAAGTCCTGCTCGCCCATCGCAGCCTGCCCGCCACAGCGGTGATCGCCGCGATGGACAAAGCGGTCGACGCCGCCATGCTGGACCCGCAGGCCGTGCTCATCGACGCCCGCCGCCACGCCGGTGGCGCGCTCGCGCCGGTCATCCCGATCGGTGCGCTGGCCCGCTACGACCGGCCCGCCCCCACGCTGACCGGCTACGACGACCTGCTGACCACCAACGCCACGATCCAGAGCGCACCATGAGCGCCCGGACCGACGACGCCGCCCAAGCCGCCATCGGCGCCGCGGCCCGCGAACTGCACCTACCCACCGTCCGCGACGAAGCCGCCCGACTCGCCGAGATCGCCGTGCGGGAACGCCAGACCCATCTGGGTTTCCTGGCCGAAGTCCTCACCGCCGAAGTCGACGACCGCAGCGACCGGCGCCGCGCCCGGCGCATCAGCGAAGCGAAGTTCCCTCGCCTCAAACGACTCGCCGAGTTCAACACCGACGCAGCGCCATCGATCACCGCCGCCCAGCTGGCCACTCTGGCCGGCGGCGCCTGGATCGACGCCGGGCAACCCCTGGTGCTGCTCGGCGACTCCGGGACCGGCAAGACCCACCTGCTCCTCGGACTGGGCCTGGCCGCCTGCGAACAAGGCCGCCGGGTCCGCTACGTGACCACCGCCCAGCTCGTCAACGAGCTCGTCGAGGCCGCCGACGACCGGCAACTATCCCGCGTCGTCGGTCGATACGCCCGCCTGGACCTGCTGCTGATCGATGAACTGGGC
>NZ_UPHQ01000155.1 GCF_900566055.1 Mycobacterium innocens | reverse complement strand
GCGGGCAGACCGGCCGCCACCAGAGTTTGCTTCGGACATGATCAGATCCTCCGTAAAAGCTGGGAGAACCCGTCGGATGCCGTCTGATCGACACGCCGATCTCTATCGCGAAGTCAGACGCAAACCATGATCGAGTTGCCCCATTGCATGAAAGCGGCGGCATCAGCGTTCACCTGTGACACAGTCGGAGGGGGTGGTACGGCGGTTGTCGATCTGTCCCACGAGTGCTGCGAAGGCGTCGTGAACGGCGGCTGGTTGCTCGATCCAGGGGAAATGGCCCGCGTCGGCGATGACGCGCCAGGTTGTGTTCGGGGTGTGGAATCGCTTGTCCTGCCACAACGTTTGGGTCACGATGCGGTCTGCCGAGCCGCTCACGATGAGTGTGGGCAGCGTGCTTGGCCACCAGGCTGATCGGTAGCCGCGATCGAAATTGGCCCCCGACCATTGCGCAGCCCGACTGTTATATGGTAGTCGCGCCAGGATCTCTGCCCCCTGGGCAACGGCGTGGGCGGCGAAGTTCCACGGCGCAGATTCGACAGCAACGCGGCGAAGGTGGTCGTTGCTGGGATCGGATAGGTAGCGGGTGGTGGCGTGTTCCACGCCGGGTAGACGAGTGTTACGTGTCATTTGCTCGAACACCGGCATCCACGATGCGTCAGGAGCGGTGCTGATGAGCGCCAGCCCTTCCAAGCATCCATCCAATGCGGGAACAGACAGCAGGTACTCGCCTCCGGTGGAATGCCCCACAAAAACAGGATGTGCAACGGCGTGGGCGGCTTCAAGCAGAACCTGAGGCCATAGGCCGTAGGGATCGGCGGGTGCTCCCGGAGCGTTGATATTGGAGCCATCACCAGGCAGGTCGACCATCCACGAGCAGCCGGGTGCATCGACAGTGTCGACCAGTTCATGCAGGCTCTCCGAACCGATTCCTGGGCCTCCGGGCAGAAACAGCCAGTTCAAATCCCCCGCGCGGCTGGCCCGTCGGCGCAACCGCACTCCAGACACTGTCCACTGAATATCTCGGCGCACTATTGAACCCTGCTCAGCGTTAACGACAGTCGTCAAACGAAATCTTGCGGTCAGGCCAGAACGTGCAGATGGTGCCAAGGCCGTTGCCGCTGGGACAACTGCGGCTTGGCAGGCCCTGATGCATCGGTTGGGCGAACAGGTACCGCGTATCGGCTCACCTAGATGGCGCCAGCGCTCGGCCGCGCAAACCCCCCGCGGCCGCAGACCAGGAGCGCGACGAAACCGCCGTGACTCCGCTTGCCGTCGCATGAAACAATCGCTGGCCGTGAAGACCTTCGAGGATCTGTTCGCCGAACTCGGCGATCGTGCCCGCACCCGGCCCGCCGGCAGCGCTACGGTAGCTGCGCTGGACGCCGGGGTGCATTGGCTGGGCAAGAAGATCCTGGAGGAGGCCGGCGAGGTATGGCTGGCCGCCGAGCACGAAGATAACGACGCCCTGGCCGAGGAGATCAGCCAATTGCTGTACTGGACGCAGGTGCTGATGATCTCCCGCGGACTGTCTCTCGACGACGTCTACCGGAAGCTGTGAGCATGTTGCGTGTGGCCGTTCCCAACAAGGGTGCGTTGAGCGAACCGGCCACCGAAATCCTGGCCGAAGCCGGCTACCGGCGCCGCACCGACCCCAAAGATCTGACGGTCATCGACCCGGTCAACAACGTCGAGTTCTTCTTCCTGCGGCCTAAAGACATAGCCATTTACGTGGGTTCGGGGCAACTCGACTTCGGGATCACCGGACGCGACCTGGTCTGCGATTCCGACGCCCCGGTACGGGAACGTTTGGCCCTGGGCTTCGGGTCGTCGAGCTTCCGGTACGCCGGTCCCGCCGAGCGGGATTGGACGACGGCCGACCTGGCCGGAAAGCGGATCGCCACCGCCTATCCGAACCTCGTCCGAAAAGACTTGGCCGCCAAGGGCATCGAGGCAACCGTGATCCGGCTCGACGGTGCTGTGGAGATTTCGGTGCAACTCGGCGTGGCCGACGCCATCGCCGACGTGGTGGGCTCCGGTCGCACCCTGAGCCTGCACAACCTGGTGGCATTCGGCGAGCCGCTGTGTGATTCGGAGGCGGTACTCATCGAAGGCGCCGACCGCGACGGCGCGGAGCACAGCGAGGCGCGCGATCAGCTGGTCGCCCGGGTACAAGGTGTGGTGTTCGGCCAGCAGTATCTGATGTTGGACTACGACTGTCCGCGCGCAGTGCTGCACCAGGCCACCACGATCACGCCCGGACTGGAGTCGCCGACGATCGCCCCGCTGGCCGACCCGGAATGGGTCGCGGTCCGTGCGCTGGTGCCGCGCCGCGGCGTCAACGGCGTCATGGACCAGCTTGCCGCCATCGGGGCCAAAGCGATTCTGGCGTCGGATATCAGGTTCTGCCGATTCTGACCGCGGTGCTGCCCGGGCGGGCCGTCGCTGTGTTAGCGTCCGCGGTGGGCTGATTGCCGGTGGTCATCCATGGGCGGTCTCCGTATCGTCGCCAGGCTGTTCTTCTGTCCCCGGAAGGGATTGCTGTGACGCACGTACTCGTCCTCGTCCTAGCTTTGTTGATCGGCGTGGTCGCCGGGTTGCGATCGGTGACCGCTCCCGCAGCAATCTCCTGGGCCGGCTACCTCGGCTGGTTCCCAACGTTGCAGCACACCTGGGCATCCTGGGTGGGCAACATCGTGACGGTGGTGACCCTGAGCGTCCTCGCGGTCGCGGAACTGGTCAACGACAAGCTGCCCAAGACGCCGCCGCGGACCGCCGCGCCGGTGTTCGCGGTCCGGATCATCCTGGGCGGGTTTGCCGGCGCGGTGATCGGCACCGCCTGGGGCTACAAGTTCGGCGGACTCGGTGCCGGGGTTGTCGGAGCGGTATTGGGCACCTTGGGCGGCTATCACGCGCGCCGTCGGCTGGTGGCCGCCAGCGGTGGCCGCGATCTGCCGATCGCACTACTCGAGGATTCGGTTGCCGTGTTAGGCGGATTCGCCATCGTCGCATCGGCGGCCGCGCTATGACGCCGCGGTTCGACTCGATCATCGTCGGCGCCGGCCAGGCCGGGCCTTCGCTGGCGGGCCGCCTGACCGGCGCAGGTCAGCGGGTCGCCGTTGTGGAGCGCAAGCTGATCGGCGGTACCTGCGTCAACAACGGCTGCATTCCGACCAAGACGCTGGTGGCCAGCGCCCACGCGGCCCATGTGGCCCGCCGCGCTGCCGAATACGGCGTCGGCACCGGAGCGGTCAGCGTGGACATGGCGAAAGTCAAGGCACGCAAAGACGGCGTCATGCTCAATGACCGCAAGGCCGTCGAGGACTGGCTGGAAAGCATGGACGGCTGCACCGTGGTTCGCGGGCACGCCCGATTCGAGGATCCACACACGCTGCGAGTCGGCGATCAGCCGCTGCAAGCCGACCAATTCTTCCTCAACGTCGGCGGCCGCGCCGTGGCCCCCAACATTCCCGGGCTGGCCGACGTCGAGTTCCTCACCAACGTGTCCATCCTCGAACTCGACACGCTGCCTGAGCATTTGGTGATCGTCGGCGGAAGCTACATCGCGCTGGAGTTCGCCCAGATGTATCGCCGCTTCGGAGCAAAGGTGACCGTCGTGGAGCGCGGCCCGCGCCTGGCGTCCCGCGAAGACGAAGACGTCTCGGCCAGCATCAGGGAGATCCTCGAAGCCGAGGGGATCGATGTCGTGGTCAACGCCGACGATATACGACTTGCCAAGCAGAACAACGGTTTCGGGGGATTCGAGCTGACTCCCAGTGCCGGTGCCGCAGCCATTGCGGGCAGTCACCTGCTGCTGGCGGTAGGCCGGAAACCCAACACCGACGACTTGGGTCTGGAGGCGGCCGGTGTGCAGACCGACGCCCGCGGCTACATCGTGGTCGATGACCAGCTCAAGACCACCGTCGACCACATCTGGGCGCTGGGCGACTGTAACGGCAAGGGCGCCTTCACCCATACGTCGTTCAACGACTACGAGATCGTCGCCGCCAACCTGCTTGACGGGGACCCGCGTCGGGTGAGCGACCGCACCCTCACCTACGCCCTCTATATCGACCCGCCGCTGGGGCGCGCCGGCATGACCGTCGCTCAGGTTCGTGCGTCGGGCCGCAAGGCGCTGGTCGGTAAGCGGCCGATGACCAAAGTCGGCCGGGCCGTGGAAAAGGGTGAGACGCAAGGCTTTATGAAAATCGTGGTCGACGCGGACACCCACGAGATCCTTGGTGCGGCCATCCTCGGCGTCGGGGGAGACGAGGTCATCCACGCCATTTTGGATGTCATGTCGGCAAAAGCGCCCTACACCACGCTGTCGCGCACCATGCACATCCACCCCACGGTCAGCGAACTCGTTCCCACGATGCTGCAGGAGATGGAGCCACTGGACTAGGACGGCGCTGATCTAGTGGCCCGAGTTGTAGGACGCAACTGCGACTTTCGCATCAGCCACGTCAGGGCTGCTCGGATTTGGGGTGTTGGTCGTGGCCGCCACACTCGGAAATTCATGGTCAACGATGCCCTCTTGCGTAGCCTTGGATGCCCGCGCACACTTTTGCTTTGTTTCCGGCACGCCGATGCCGCACCTTCGCTCAAACCGCTTGTGATGGCAGGTGTTCGGGGGATGTCTCACGTGCTCACCGAGTCGGATGTCATGCCGCTGCATCGAGTGTGCAGTGACGGGTGTGTCCCGAACGTGGAAGGGAGTTCGATGTAGGTAGAGCTTTCCGAAGCGGTGCTGTGCAGGAGATGAGGGATTGTCGGCCCTTCGGAGTCGCCCTGCGGGGGGTGGCTTCAAACCGCCACAT
>NZ_UPHQ01000154.1 GCF_900566055.1 Mycobacterium innocens | reverse complement strand
TCTACGCCCGCGTCGCCCAGCGCCTCCTCGCCCTTGCCGCTGTGATCTGGCACAACTGGAAGATCAACAGCCCAGTCAAGAGGTCACTGATCGCCTACGACCACTGACCAAGGTTGGGAATTACTCATCTAGGCGCCCGACACTGGACGAGGAGCGTCTGGGCCGAGGTGCCGATAAAACCGGCCTTGTCGTAGATCTCCGCGGTGGTGACTCCCACGCCATCCGGCCCGACCGATGCTCGCGCCCGCAGCGCGAAATCGTCGCCGGTCGGAAGCCGATGCAGGTGCACCACGGTATCGGTGTTCATGAACACGAACCGATTCGGGTCCAGGACCGCACCGACACCGTTGGCGCAGTCCACCACGACCGCAAGCCGTTGCAGCGCCGTGGTGGGGTCGGTGTCGACGATGTGTGCCATCGGGGTGAACCACGACACGGCGCCCGATTGGCCGGCGGACTGTTGTGGGCGCCAGCTGATCGCATCGAAGTAGCCGCCGGCGTCGGCGAAGACGGCCGGAAGGGGCTCGACGGGTCCTTCCACCACCGCCGGGTACCGCGCCGATTCGACGTCGGCGGTGTCAGTGACCGCCAACAGCCATGCCGTCACCCGGGCCACCACCCGCGCGGGTCCGCCCTCGCGATCGGCGTGCAGTTCGGCGACCATCAGGCAGACCTTCGACCCCGGGCGTTCCACCCAGGCCCTGGCCCGCACCGTGGCCACCGGAATCGCCCCGAGGATGTCGAGGTTGAGCCTGCCGATCCGCAGGCCCGAGCCCGCCGACAGCTCTTCGATCAGCTTGGTCAGCAGGGCCAACGGAGGTGAGCCATGCTGGATTTCGGGATTCCAGTTGCTTCGCGTGTAGTCGGTGGAGTCAAAGGCCTGATAGTCACCGTCGTCGCCGAGCCGACGGTAGAAGCAACCGTTCATGCCGCCGGTTCGGTCGGGCGCGAAACGCTATCGGCGTCGGCGCAATTCGGCCAGCCGGGGTATGGCGGCGGCGTCCCGCCGAAGGCCGGGCAATGCACCTGATGCGGGCACCAATCGCACAGCCGCGACGGATTCGGACGGAAATCTCCTGTCCTGCCTGCGGATTGGATCGCGCGCCAGATAGCCATCAGGGTCTTCTCGAAACGCAGCAGTTCGTCACGGTCCGGCGAATAATCCAGCACCTGGCCGTCGGCCAGGTAGATGAGTCGCAACCGGGCGGGCAGCACGCCACGCGACCGAAACAGCGCCACCCCGTAGAACTTCATTTGGAACAGGGCTTTGAACTCGGCCAGCGCCCGCGCGGCCGGCGGGGCCTTACCCGTCTTGTAGTCAACCACCCGCAATTCGCCGGTCGCGGCGACGTCGATCCGGTCGATGTAGCCGCGCAACAGCGTGCCGTCGGCCAGCTCGACCTCCACGCGGTGTTCGCAGCACTGCGGGTCGAACCGCGTCGGGTCTTCCAGCCGGTAATACCCCGACAGCAAGGCGCGCGCCTCGTCGAGCAGTTCTTGTGGTTGCAGTTCATCGGCCAGCGCGGGCTCACCGGCGATCACCTGCTCCCAGGCGGACTCCACGAGCGACCTCGCGGTCTCGGGGCCGCGCTGTACCGCGGGCAGGGCATAGAGCTGCTCGAGTGCGGCGTGCACGACGGATCCGCGCAACTGCGGCGCCGATGGCGCCTCGGGCAACCGGTCGATCGCACGGAACCGGTACAGCAGCGGGCACTGCTTGAAATCGGCCGCCCGCGACGGCGACAGCGCCGGCCGGACCCGCGGATCCGCCCCTGGTGTCAGCTGGTCCGTCATGCCCGCAGCCTAAGACGGGGTGCCGACAACCCCGGACATCGGCTGCGGCGAGTCGGCTGGCACCCTAGACGGCGTGTCAGCAACCGGTCCCTTCGCCGCGGGCGAACGCGTGCAGCTGACCGACGCCAAGGGCCGCCACTACACGATGGTGCTCACCCCGGGCAGCGAGTTCCACACCCACCGCGGTTCGATCGCCCACGATGCGGTTATCGGGCTGCAGCAGGGCAGCGTGGTCAAATCCAGTAACGGTGCGCCGTTTCTGGTGCTGCGCCCGTTGCTGGTCGACTACGTGATGTCGATGCCGCGCGGGCCACAGGTGATCTACCCCAAAGACGCCGCTCAGATCGTGCATGAGGGCGACATATTTCCGGGCGCCCGGGTGCTTGAAGCCGGAGCCGGGTCCGGCGCGCTGACCTTGTCGTTGTTGCGGGCGGTCGGGCCCGAGGGCCGGGTGATCTCCTATGAGCAGCGCGCCGACCATGCCGAGCACGCCTGTCGCAACGTGACGAACTTCTATGGTGGGGCTCCGCAGAACTGGCGGCTGATCGTGGGCGACGTCGCCGACTCCGACCTGTCCGACGGCTCGGTCGACCGGGCCGTGCTGGACATGCTGGCGCCCTGGGAGGTGCTGGACTCGGTGTCGCGGCTGGTGTCGGCCGGCGGGGTGCTGGTGATCTATGTGGCTACCGTCACCCAACTTTCGACGGTCGTGGAGGCGCTGCGGGCCCAACAGCTTTGGACCGAGCCACGATCGTGGGAGACGTTGCAGCGCGGCTGGAACGTCGTCGGGTTGGCCGTGCGGCCGCAGCATTCGATGCGCGGCCACACCGCATTCCTGGTGGCCGCGCGCCGGCTGGCGCCCGGAGCCGTCGCTCCCGCGCCGCTTGGTCGCAAGCGCCCGGGACGTGACGGTTAGTTAGTCTTGCCAGTCGTCAATCGTCACTGCGGTGCAAACCCCGGCGCACCGACAGCAACTCGAACTCGGGGTGTGCGGCGATCAGCCGTTCGGCCGCGTCGAGGACCTCGACGGCGTGACTGCGGTCGCCCGAAACCGTGGCCACTCCGATGGCGGCGCGACGGTAGAGATCTCGCGAGCCGGTCTCGGCGGCCGACACGCTGAACTTGCGCTGCAGTTCGGCGACAACGGGACGAACCACCGATCGTTTTTGTTTCAGTGACCGCACGTCGCCCAGCAGCACGTCGAATTCGAGCCAGCCGATCCACATCTGCGCGCTCAGCCAGACGGCGTCGGAGACGGCGGGTTGGGTTCCGGTGCCGGGGCGGGGCTTGGTTCCGGGGCCGGCGCGGGGCCGGGAGCCGGCGACGAGACTCGAGAACTGCTGAGGGCCAACAGCATCTCCGCGGTTCGCCGCGATAGCTGCCAACCGCCCTGGCCGGGTTTGAATTCCATCGGGAAGGTGAATTCGTGATCGTCGGTTTTGGCTGTCGTGACGACGATGGTGGCCGTCACGTCGGCCGGGTCCCCGTCCGACCAGGCGATGTTGCTCGCCGCGAAACTCAGTGGCAGGTAGCCGCCGTCTCGGGCAGCGGTGGTGAACCGGTCCAGGGCGGCGGCCGTCTCCGGGGTTGCGTCCTCGACAAGGTTTACCTTGTCGGCTCCGGAGACCGCCGGGTCGGCCAGCCGGGACAACACCTCGATCAAGGCGTCGGCGGAAGGTAGGGAAGCGGACAGCCTCGGCGCGACCGCGGTGGACGTGGCGGGCGACACCGATGGGACAGTCGGCGTCGCGGACTCGTGCCGCGAACACCCCGAGAGCCACGTCGCCGCCACGGTGGCGACGAGGCTCACGGCGATGCAGGCTGTGCAACGGTGGCGATGCATCCAGCGGCAGGCCCGGCTATCGGCGGCACACGGCGGGCCGCGGCGAGGAGACCAACAGTGCAATGGACGTCACACCGTCGGCGGCGGCACCGATGCGGGCGCTGGTCGCACTGGCCGTGGCAAGGGATTTCACGGTCGCGGCGCTCCTTTCGATCGGGCCGAGTGGAAGCCGAGATTACCAGCGCGAAACAACTTGTTATTTTCCGCGCCATTTGGTTCCGCACATGAACTCGCGATGGCCGGTAGCGTTGAGGTATCCGCCGCACCGCTCCCGGTGCGGGAAAGGAGGGCGACATGGCTGAATCAGAGCGTTCTGAAGCATTTGGGACACCCCGCGATATGCCCCTGCCCAGCACCGATGCTGCCGAACTGGAACAGCTGCGGCGTGAAGCCGCGCTACTGCGCGAGCAGCTGGAGAACGCGCTGGCACACCAGAGCCCGTCGCGACCGGCCCGCGATGTGCATCAGCTCGAAGCTCGTATCGACTCCCTTGCCGCGCGTAATTCGAAATTAATGGAAACTCTTAAAGAAGCCCGTCAGCAATTGCTGGCGCTGCGTGAGGAGGTCGACCGGCTGGGGCAGCCGCCCAGCGGCTACGGCGTGCTGCTGGCCACCCACGACGACGACACCGTCGACGTCTTCACGTCGGGTCGCAAGATGCGCCTGACATGCTCTCCGAACATCGACGCCAAGTCCCTCAAGAAGGGCCAAACGGTCCGGCTCAATGAGGCGTTGACCGTCGTCGAGGCCGGCAGGTTCGAATCGGTAGGCGAGATCTCCACGTTGCGTGAGATCCTCGCCGATGGTCACCGGGCCCTGGTGGTCGGCCACGCCGACGAGGAACGCATCGTGTGGCTGGCCGAACCGTTGGTCGCCGAGGACCTGCCCGACGGCATTCCGGACGCCCTCAACGACGACACCCGGCCGCGCAAGCTGCGCCCCGGCGACTCGCTGCTGGTCGACACCAAAGCCGGGTATGCCTTCGAGCGCATTCCCAAGGCCGAGGTCGAGGACCTAGTGCTGGAAGAGGTGCCGGACGTCAGCTACGAGGACATCGGTGGCCTGACTCGCCAGATCGAGCAGATCCGCGATGCGGTGGAACTGCCCTTCCTGCACAAGGAGCTGTACCGGGAATACGCGCTGCGCCCGCCCAAGGGTGTGTTGCTGTACGGCCCGCCCGGCTGCGGGAAGACCTTGATCGCCAAGGCGGTGGCCAACTCGCTGGCCAAGAAGATGGCCGAGGTTCGCGGCGACGACGCCCGCGAGGCCAAGTCGTACTTCCTCAACATCAAGGGCCCCGAGCTGCTGAACAAATTCGTCGGCGAGACCGAACGTCACATCCGGCTGATCTTCCAGCGGGCCCGGGAGAAGGCCTCCGAAGGCACGCCGGTGATCGTGTTCTTCGACGAGATGGACTCGATCTTCCGCACCCGCGGCACCGGCGTCTCCTCGGACGTCGAGACCACGGTGGTCCCGCAGCTGCTCAGCGAGATCGACGGCGTGGAGGGGCTCGAGAACGTCATCGTGATCGGCGCCTCCAACCGCGAGGACATGATCGACCCCGCGATCCTGCGGCCCGGCCGCCTGGACGTGAAGATCAAGATCGAGCGACCCGATGCCGAAGCGGCGCAAGACATCTTCTCGAAGTACCTGACCGAGGCGCTGCCGCTGCACGCCGACGACCTCGCCGAGTTCGACGGCGACCGCACCGTCTGCATCAAGGCGATGATCGAGAAAGTCGTCGAGCGGATGTACGCCGAGATCGACGACAACCGGTTCCTGGAGGTCACCTACGCCAACGGTGACAAGGAAGTCATGTACTTCAAGGACTTCAACTCCGGAGCGATGATCCAAAACGTCGTCGACCGGGCCAAGAAGAACGCGATCAAGTCGGTGCTGGAGACGGGCCAACCGGGTCTGCGGATCCAGCACCTGCTCGACTCGATCGTCGACGAGTTCGCCGAGAACGAGGACCTGCCCAACACCACCAACCCCGATGACTGGGCGCGGATTTCGGGCAAGAAGGGCGAGCGGATCGTCTACATCCGCACCCTGGTCACCGGCAAGTCGTCGAGCGCCAGCCGGGCTATCGACACCGAGTCGAACCTGGGCCAGTACCTGTAGGGGTTCAGGCCATCACCAGCGAATAGCTGTTGGCGAGGTCGTCCTGCAGGACGCGGGCGGCGCGGGCGGTGGTGTCGATGCGCAGCTCGTCGGTGAGCTTGCGGTGCTGATAGGTCCACCCGCTGGGCAGGTTCAGCCGGTCCGCCAGCTTGGCCAGGTCAGCTCGGGAAAGGTTGGGGTCGACCACCTGGCTCCAGGTCTGCATGACCCAGCGCTGCCCTTCGGGGTCGCGCAGTTCGTAGATCTCTTCGCCGGCGTTGAAGATGAAGACGGTATTGCGGCTGACCTGGTTGACGGTATACGGCGCCGGGTTCATCGACGACAACAAGACCGTGGCCTGCCGCAGCATCTCGATCCCGCCGAAGCTTTTGATGACCGGCGGACCCTGGGGCACCTTTTCGATGGCGTTCATCAGCCAGTAGCGCGGGCCGTTGAGCAAAGCGGCCGCGGCACCGTGTTCGGTAGCGATCGCCTTCGGGTCCAGTGCCGACCACAGCTCGGCGGGACAGTCGTTGAGCGGGAAGCTGTTGTAGACGGTCGCTTGCGGACCTGCCTCGCCGGGGGTTACCAGAAGTACTTCGCCATAACGCTTCCCGGACAAGTCGCCTGGTGGTTCCAATACGACTGCTCCGTCTTCGGTGGTGGACATCAGGCGAAATTAATCACTGTGGTCAGCGGCGTCAACACTGGGGGAGTAGCCGGTGATACTGGCGTGATATCGGTTGCGGGCGATCAGGGTGGCATGCAGATCGCAGATCAGCGGGTCGACGAACATGGTGCGGTATTCGGCGTCGTCGACCGCGCGGGCGCTGATGTACATGAAAGTCAGCGCGCCCAGGAACAGGCACATGTGGATCAGCGAATCCGGCACCGGAAACGTCAGGCCCAACACGGTCGAGCTGCTGGGCGCGCCGCGGGTCCATTCGTCGAGCAGCGCCGAACTCAGCACGATCAGCCCGAGCATCACGTAGATCACCGCGGTCAGCAGTGCCACCACCATGATCTGCACCAGCTGCGAGACGGCCAGCACGAAGACCACGTTGACACGTTCGGCCCTGGTCAGTGGGGGGCTTCCCGGGGAATCGGGCAGCATCGCAAACGGTGTGTGCGCCAGCCGTTCACAGTCTCTGGGCAGCGCCGCGGCTGACTGCAGCATGGGCCGGACCCGCTCCCTGGTGGCGGAGACGACGAATGCGGCGGCGATGCTGAGCAGAAACACAATCGCGAGCCCCAGTCGCTCGGCCCCGATCGTCGCGGCCATCAGCCAGACATTGCCATTGAAGAACACCAACGTCGTCAGCAATACGACGGGCAGCGCCCGCACCGCCAGTGCGCCCATGGTCGCAAATTGCGAGACGGTGATGCGCAGCGTCCAGCCGACCACCGACCCGATACCGCTGGCGGTCAGAAGTAGCACCAGCACCGTGAAGATGACTGCGCCCGGCAGACGGGACGGGTCGGTTTCGACGACGATCACGATGCCCACCATGCTGACCGCTACGGTGGCTGCGATCGCGCGTTTATGCCCGTCCGACATCCGGGACACCAGCCAGCCGATCCCCACAATCAGAACGGGGGCCAGCGCGACGATCGTCAGAACAACCCAATCCCGCGGGGTGGGGTTTTCGCCGATGTTGACATCTTCGCCCTTGGTGATCAGGAACAACGGGAAGGTCCAGCAGTGAAACGCGGCATATGCGGCCAGCGCGGGCGCCGACCTGGACCACAGCCGCCGCCATCGGGACCGCTTGGTCAGCACAGACGGCAAGCCATGCTGCAAGAACCAGCTTTCAGCCGCGGCAGTCGCCGGCACCAGGCGTGTCGGCATCCGGCGCGAGGAGAGTTTCATGCCGGCTCACCCTAGTTCCCCAAATAAGCGAGCTGGACCCGTCATGCCGGGCGTGGTGGCGATGAGCGTCGACCGAAGGCCTAATT
This sequence comes from Mycobacterium innocens, assembly GCF_900566055.1. Lineage (GTDB taxonomy): Bacteria > Actinomycetota > Actinomycetes > Mycobacteriales > Mycobacteriaceae > Mycobacterium > Mycobacterium innocens. The sequence goes on along the minus strand of NZ_UPHQ01000154.1, from coordinate 1,866 downwards.
GAGCTGGCTGCGGATCAGTCTCTCGGTCTCGTTGCCGTCGATGACGCCGTCGCGCCGCTTGTGCATGTAGTCAAAGATCGTCGATTCGGCGATTTGGACGGTCTGGCCCGCATGCAGGCCCAGGCTGCTGGCCGGTTCGTTGACGAGGAACCCGGTGATCGCGTCATCGGTCCAGCTCGCGACCTCCACCCACATCCACTCCCGGATACCACCCGCACCTTCGAACGGGGCTTTCAGTTGCAGGAATTCACCTGGTGCCAGCCCGTCGTTGAACAGGGCGCGCAGCGCCGGCAGTTTGCTTCTGGCCTGTTCGCTGGCGGCGTTGAGGGCATCGTCATGCATTGTCGGGACCACCGGTGACCCGGAGCCGAATACCGCGGCCAACACCGCGTGCCGCCGAGCGTGAACATCCTCGCCGGTCCCGCGATCAAAGGTGAGTTCGAGGAGCCGGTTGTCGGGATCACCGGCTTCGGGCGTCCCCACTTTCAGGGTGAGCGGCGCCGTCGCGGTGCCAGCGGAACCAAAGCGGCGGACGTCGAGATCGAACTCCCCGCGACGTTCGACGACCGATCCGTCGGTGATCGCCTGACAGAACGCACTGACTAGATCCCCGACCTGCTGGCTGACCGACCGCGGCAGCTGGTTCACCACGACGTCGGGCAGCCCGAATTTCGCCATGCCAAGCGTGACCAGCCGCATATGGCCGTCGGTCTGGTAGGCGTGAATGACCGTCTGGTCGCTGATGTCCGGCGTCGGATCGGTCCATCGGTCGATGCGCAGCTCGGTCCATGCGGCCGGGGTGAAGACTTCCCGCGTCTCGTTGTCCCAAATAAGGCCGCCGGTGCCGGAGGCCAGTTCACCGGTTAACCGCAGCGCCGTACGCAGGCGGCTCAGAGCTTGGCCGTTCGGGTAGACGAAGTTGAGGATCAGCGCGGCCTCGGTGGCTTGTAGCGCCGCCGTCTGCTGCGGGCTCACTCCGCGACCGAACAGCTGGACAAAATCGGGGCTCGGGGGAGGGCAGTCGTGGTGCGGATCGACGGTGATCCAGGCATTCACCGTGGGCTCTGTTTCGTCTCCGCTGAGATAATCGGCGTGGTGGAATTCCCTGAATTCGCCGGCCAGCAGCGCATCCAAGGTGGCGAACGGGTCCGCCGACGGCATGGGTAGGTAGTAGATCGCGAACGCATAGCTGATCTGTTCGGCTTGCAGCGGTCCCGCGGGAATCAAGTCAGCGCCGGGCTGCGCGTGCTGAAATGGGTCGGGGTTCACAGCCGGTCCCCGCACGTCGTCGGGCGACTGCGGCTCAGCGCTGCGGGAATCAGCAAAGGCCACAGCCCTTTTGGCGTCAACGCGGATACTCCAAAGTCTGGGGTGCAGATGGTCGGGGCGAGTCGGGGGCGACCGTACCAATCGGCAACTGAATGCGCCAGTCGATCGATGCGAGCGCTCGCGATCAACTCGCCGCGGGGCTGGCTAGCAGAAGGTCGCCAGCCCGCCGTTACGGCCCCGATTGCCCGCCTTCTCAACGGCCCGCTACGCGGGCCGCATCGTCGGCGGGCCTAGCCCGATTGCCCGCCTTCTCAACGGCCCGCTACGCGGGCCGCATCGTCGGCGGGCCTAGCCCGATTGCCCGCCTTCTCAACGGCCCGCTACGCGGGCCGCATCGTCGGCGGGCCTAGATGAGTAATTCCCAACTGCGCGCGGAGTGTGCATCGGCTGCGCCGAGTGTGTACTGGCGGCGGCGACACGCCGAGCGGCGCCGCAGTGGTTGCACTCTCGGCGTGTCGGCTTGTGAAGGATGTGGTTGGAGGGCACCGATGGACAGTTATGAAGACAGACCTCGATGCCCTCCTGACCGAACTGTAT
>NZ_UPHQ01000153.1 GCF_900566055.1 Mycobacterium innocens | reverse complement strand
TCTACGCCCGCGTCGCCCAGCGCCTCCTCGCCCTTGCCGCTGTGATCTGGCACAACTGGAAGATCAACAGCCCAGTCAAGAGGTCACTGATCGCCTACGACCACTGACCAAGGTTGGGAATTACTCATCTAGGCTCTAAAGCATGCAACGGATTATCGGCACGGAGGTCGAGTACGGCATCTCATCGCCGTCGGACCCGACCGCCAACCCGATCCTCACCTCGACGCAGGCGGTGCTGGCCTATGCCGCTGCCGCGGGTATTCAGCGCGCCAAACGCACCCGCTGGGACTACGAGGTGGAATCGCCGCTGCGGGACGCCCGGGGCTTCGACCTGAGCCGCTCGGCCGGGCCGCCGCCCGTGGTCGACGCGGACGAGGTGGGGGCGGCCAACATGATTTTGACCAACGGCGCGCGCCTCTATGTCGACCACGCGCACCCCGAATACTCCGCACCCGAGTGCACCGACCCGCTCGACGCGGTGATCTGGGACAAAGCCGGTGAACGGGTGATGGAGGCGGCCGCGCGGCACGTCGCCAGCGTCCCCGGCGCCGCGAAATTGCAGCTCTACAAGAACAACGTCGACGGCAAAGGCGCGTCCTACGGGGCGCACGAGAACTATCTGATGTCTCGACAGACGCCGTTCTCGGCCATTATCGCCGGGCTCACCCCGTTTCTGGTGTCGCGCCAGGTGGTGACCGGCTCCGGTCGGGTCGGTATCGGGCCCTCCGGCGATGAGCCGGGATTCCAGCTGTCGCAGCGCGCCGACTACATCGAGGTCGAGGTCGGGCTGGAGACGACGCTGAAACGCGGCATCATCAACACCCGCGACGAACCGCACGCTGATGCCGACCGGTACCGGCGGCTGCACGTCATCATCGGCGACGCCAATCTTGCCGAAACGTCGACCTACCTCAAGCTCGGTACCACGGCGCTGGTGCTCGACCTGATCGAAGAGGGAATCGATCTGGCTGATCTAGCGTTGGCCCGGCCGGTGCACGCGGTCCATGCGATCAGCCGTGATCCCACACTGCGGGCCGCGGTGGCCCTGGTGGATGGCCGCGAAATGACCGGTCTGGCGCTGCAACGGGCGTATCTGGACCGGGTGGCCAAGCTGGTCGACAGCCGCGACCCCGACCCGCGGGCGTCCGACATCGTGGAAACCTGGACGCATGTGCTCGACCTGCTCGAGCGCGACCCGATGGAATGCGCCGAGTTGCTGGACTGGCCGGCCAAGCTGCGGCTGCTAGACGGTTTCCGGCACCGGGAGAATCTGAGCTGGTCGGCGCCCCGGTTGCATCTGGTCGACCTCCAGTATTCCGATGTCCGGCTGGACAAGGGCCTGTACAACCGCTTGGTGGCCCGCGGTTCGATGAAGCGGCTGGTCAGCGAACACCAGGTGCTCGAAGCGGTGGACAACCCGCCCACCGACACTCGGGCGTACTTCCGCGGCGAATGTCTGCGCAGGTTCGGCGCCGATATCGCCGCTGCCAGCTGGGACTCGGTCATCTTCGACCTTGGCGGTGACTCGCTGGTGCGGATACCCACGCTCGAGCCGCTGCGGGGCAGCAAAGCCCACGTCGGCGCGCTGCTGGAGTCCGTGGACAGCGCCGCCGAACTGGTGGAACAACTCACCAGCTGAGATCCGTTAGCGCGGCAGGGAGCGTAAGCCCGGAAACGTCGGCGCTGACCGGTACTGTTAGGGAAAGACCAGCGGGCGTGCAGCACGGCGCCCGCGGCCTGTAAGCAGGCCATGACGAGAGCAGGAGGCGGCGATGGCTCAGGAGCAGACCAAACGCGGCGGTGGCGGCGGAGACGACGACGACTTCGCCGGCAGCACTGTCGCGGGCCAGGAGCGTCGCGAGAAGCTGGCCGAGGAAACCGACGATCTGCTTGATGAGATTGACGACGTGCTCGAGGAGAACGCCGAAGACTTCGTCCGTGCGTACGTCCAAAAGGGCGGACAGTGACCTGGCCGTTGCCTGATCGCTTGGCCCCTAAATCGGCACTTTCCGGATCCGCTCTAGACCTCTCCTCATTCGCTGACTTCCTGCGCCGCCAGGCGCCGGAATTGTTGCCGGCAAGTGTCAACGGCGGTGCGCATCCTGGCAGCGTCGGCGGGCAGTTGCCGCACGGCACCACCATCGTCGCGTTGAAGTATCCCGGCGGCGTCATCATCGCCGGCGACCGGCGCTCGACCCAGGGCAACATGATCGCCGGGCGCGACGTGAAAAAGGTGTACATCACCGACGACTACACCGCCACCGGCATCGCTGGCACCGCAGCCGTCGCCGTCGAGTTCGCCCGCCTGTACGCCGTCGAGCTCGAGCACTACGAGAAGCTCGAAGGGATCCCGCTGACGTTCGCCGGAAAGGTCAACCGGCTCGCGATCATGGTGCGCGGCAACCTCGCGGCAGCGATGCAGGGACTGGTGGCCCTGCCGTTGCTGGCGGGCTATGACATTCATGCTTCCGACCCGCAGACCGCGGGGCGCATCGTCTCGTTCGACGCCGCCGGCGGCTGGAACATCGAGGAAGAGGGTTACCAGTCGGTGGGCTCGGGATCGATCTTCGCCAAGTCGTCGATGAAGAAGCTGTACTCGCAAGTCACCGATGCCGATTCCGCGTTGCGGGTGGCTGTGGAGGCGCTCTACGACGCCGCCGACGACGACTCGGCCACCGGTGGTCCGGATCTGGTTCGCGGAATTTATCCCACGGCGGTCACCATCGGCGCCGATGGGGCGGTCGACGTCCCGGAGAGCCGCATCGCCGAGCTGGCCCGCCAAGTCATCGGAAGTCGTTCGCGCGCTGACACTTTCGGGCCAGACGGCGGTGAGAAGTGAGCTTTCCGTATTTCATCTCGCCCGAGCAGGCGATGCGCGAGCGCAGCGAGCTCGCCCGCAAGGGCATCGCCCGGGGCCGCAGCGTGGTGGCGCTGGCCTACTCGGGCGGCGTGTTGTTCGTCGCGGAAAACCCGTCGCGGTCACTGCAGAAAATCAGCGAACTCTACGACCGGGTGGGCTTTGCCGCCGCGGGTAAGTTCAACGAATTCGACAATCTGCGCCGTGGCGGGATCACGTTTGCTGACACCCGTGGCTACGCCTACGACCGTCGCGACGTCACCGGACGCCAGCTGGCCAATGTCTACGCCCAGACGCTGGGCACCATCTTCACCGAGCAGGCCAAGCCGTATGAGGTCGAGCTGTGTGTGGCCGAGGTTGCCCATTATGGCGAGACCAAGCCGCCCGAGCTGTACCGGATCACCTACGACGGGTCGATCGCCGACGAGCCACATTTCGTGGTGATGGGCGGCACCACCGAGCCGATCGCCAACGCGCTCAAGGAGTCCTACGCCGAGAACGCCGATCTGCCCGACGCGCTGCGGATTGCGGTGGAGGCGCTGCGGACGAGCAGCGCCGACACCTCGGGAAACGGTCAGCCCGCGCTCGGGGTGGCCAACTTGGAAGTCGCCATTCTCGACGCCAATCGGCCACGGCGAGCGTTTCGTCGGATCACCGGTGCCCAGCTGGAATCGCTGCTGCGTGAACGGGACGCCAAAGGCTCCAAGGATTCCAAGGATGCGAATTCCGACGGCGCATCGTCGGAGTAGGTGGTCGCTCGCGATGCGATCGACAGCATGCTGTCAGTCGCGCAGCTCGAGGCTGGTGTAGAACTGACCCTCGCTCGCGCAGCTGTGGCCGCGTTGGAGCGGGTCGCCCAAGCCGATGTCCCCCATACCCGCGAAATCGGTGAATGACGCGAATCCAGGGCCCCGGCCGTGAGAGGGGATGACCGGCCGCCGGCAAATCTGGCCTCGCCCAGCACAATCCGCGCCAACGCTGAATCCAGCACCTAACACCAGCACAGGCACCTGGCGTCGTTTCGGTTCTGGCGAGTCTGCGCTGAAGCGGGCCGCTGTCATGACCGCTCGATCATCGCGCCGGCCATTGACCGTGAGCGTGCACGTCAGAGATGCTGTCCAGCCGCTTTCGGCAATGATGTTGTCGGGCAACCCAACACGCCGTTGGTGGTTCATCGGGCGGCGGGGACGACGGGTGGGGTTAGGCTGAGCCACGGCTGGCTGCTGCTGTGCGCCGGTGCTGACGGACGACCGTCGGGATGTCTGGCAGGGAGGCTGGCGTCGATGGTGTTGTTGTGGGCTTTTCCTGCGGAAATAGTGGCTGCGGCGGGGCAGTTGGACGAAATCGGACAGTGTCTGCGGTCGGCGAGTGCGGTTGCGGCAGGGCCGACGACAGCGGTGGCGGCTGCCGGTGGGGATGAGATTTCAGTGGCGTTGGCGGCGTTGTTGGGTGCTCATGGTCAGGATTATCAGCGGCTGATTGCTGAGGCGGGAGTATTCCACCAGGACTTTGTGTCGGCATTGGGTGCGGCTGGGCGTTCCTATGCCGCAGCCGAGGCGGCTAGTGCATCGCCGTTGGCGGGGTTGTTGGCGTTGGTTAATGCGCCCACGGAGGCATTGTTGGGGCGCCCGTTGATTGGCAACGGCGTCCCGGGTACGCCGGGCACCGGAGACGCCGGCGGGGCTGGGGGACTGTTAATTGGCAATGGCGGGGC
>NZ_UPHQ01000152.1 GCF_900566055.1 Mycobacterium innocens | reverse complement strand
TCCCCCACCACCCCCACCGGCACCGGCCGCAACCACCCATCCAGCACCAAAAACGCCGCCCCCGCCACCGGCGCACCGATCGGCGGAACCCCCGACCCCGCGGTCAGCGGCGCACTGCTGGACGCCCACACCGTGGTCTCGGTCGGACCATAGACGTTAACCATCACCCGCCCCGGCGCCCACCGATCCACCAGCTCGGCCGGACACGGCTCGGCACCGATCACCAGCGCCGCCGCATCCAACCCCGCCACCGGGAGCATCCCCACCGCCGACGGGGTCTGGGTGAGCACGCTGACCTCTTCGCTGACCAGCAACGCGTGGAAGTCCTCCGGTGAGCGCGCCACCGACTCGGGCACCACCACCAACCGCCCCCCGTGCAGCAGCGCACCCCAGATCTCCCACACCGAGAAGTCAAAGGCATAAGCGTGAAACTGCGTCCACACCTGCCCCGGGCCCAGCTGCACGCCGATCTGCAGCGAGTCGAACAGCTGGGTGACGTTGTGGTGGGTGACCGCCACCCCCTTCGGCACACCGGTGGTGCCCGAGGTGTAGATCAGGTGGGCGAGGTCATCGGGGGCCGGCGCCGGCAACGCGGTGCTGGGTTGGGCGCCAACACCGGGATCCTCGACATCGATCACGGCCAGGGCGCACCCGTCGAGCCGGTCGGCCAGCGCGGTGGTGGTGACCGCGGCGACCGGGGCCGCGTCGGCCAGCATGAACTGCAGCCGCGCATCGGGGATCGTCGGGTCGATCGGCAGGTAAGCCGCCCCGGTCTTGAGCACCGCCAACATCGCCACGATCGCCTCAGCGCAGCGCGGAGACAGCAGCGCCACACAACGCCCCGGGCCCGCGCCATGGCCGGCCAACAGATGCGCCAACCGGTTAGCGGCTCCCTCCAACTCGCGATAGGTCATCGAGCGGCCCTCAAAGCTCACCGCCACCGCCTCGGGGGTGCGCGCCACCTGCGCGGCCCACACCAGCGGAATCGACACCGGCGGGGGTGCGGGCCGGGTCAACACCGCCCGGTTACCGATCTCATCGAGGCGGGCGTGCTCACCGGCATCGAGCACATCGATCGACGAGAGCCGCCCGGCGGGATCGGCGGCCATCGCCGCCAGCACCTTCTGCAACCGCTCGACCAGCGCCTCGATGCCGGCCGCATCAAACACCTCGGTGTCGTATTCGACACGAAGACCCAGCTCAGCCCCCGGCCAGGCGACCACCGTCAGCGGATAGTGGGAGGAATCGCGGCTGGTGATATCGGTGATGGCCAACCCGTCGGCGCCCGCCAACGCGGCGGTGTCGACCGGATAGTTCTCATACACGCAAAGGGTGTCGAACAGCTGTTCGTGACCGGTGACGCGGTAGATCTCGGCAAGCGCCAGGTGCTGGTGCTCGAGGGTGTCGTTGTAGGCGCCCTGCAGCTGGCCCAACAGCTCGGTGGTGGTGGTTGCCGGCGTGATGGTTGCCCGTACCGGCACCGTGTTAATGAACAGGCCCACCATCGATTCCGCGCCGGCCACCTCGTCTGGCCGACCCGAGACCACCGTGCCGAAGACGACATCGTGCTGGCCGGTCAGACAGCACAGCAGCCGCGCGAAGGCGCCGTGCAACACGATGCTGACCGTGGTGTGACACGAGCGGGCCAGCTCGCTTATGGCCTCGGTGAGTTGTTCGGGCAGCCGACGCGAGACCACGCTTTGCCGCCCTGTCCTCAACGGGCCCAGCGGGGCCACCAGGGTCGGGGCGTCAAAACCGGCGAGCAGCTGCCGCCAGGCCACGTGGGCGGCCTCCAAATCCCGGTCAGCCAGCCAGGAAACAAACCTGCGATGCGGGACCGCCGCTGCCAGCCGCTGGTGGTGATAGCTGGCAAACATCTCCCCCAGCAGGATCGGGAGTGACCAGCCATCCATCACGACGTGATGGTTGGTCAGCACCAACCGGTGCCGATCCGGCGCGATGCGGAGCAACGCCACCCGAAACACCGGCTGATCGGCGCCCAGATCGCAGACCGCGGCGCGTTCGGCGGTGCACACCCGCTCGATCCGTTCCTCACCGTCGGGGTCCTGGCCGTCCACCTCGACATAGCGCCACCCGGCCTGCGGATCGGCCGGGATGATCTGCACCGGCTCGTCGAATCGTTGGCAGAAACGGGCCACCAGGTGCGGATGGCGGGTGATCACCGTTTGCACCGCCTCGCGCAGCCGGGCCGGGTCCAGCGGGCCGGCCACGGTGAAAGCCAGCTGCACCGCATACACCTCGTCGTCACTGCCGCGCGCGGTGCCGGCATGAAAGAGCAGCCCCTGCTGCAGCGGGGTCAGCGGCAAAATATCGGCGATCCGGTAGTGGCGCTGCAGCTCGTCGATCTGTGGCTGGCTGAGCCGGGCAGGGGTGATATCCGACGGCGTCAACCCACCCCCACCGGCGCGCACGTGCGCGCTGATGCCGGCCAGGGCCTCAAACCACAACCCGCTAACCCCGATGATCGCCGCGTCATCGAGCGCCGAGCGTGCCCACATCCAGTTGGCGTGCAACTGCGGGCCGGCCTCGGTGTCCACGGTGACGGCGTTAAGTTCCACGGTGTGCGGCAGCGGCATCGGCAGCGCCGCGGCCACGCCGGTCATCGACATGCCTTCTGGGGAGATTCGCCACGGGTCGCTAGCGAGCTCGCCCGCCGCCCCGCCGAGGCGCCCCAGATAGTTGAACCCGATCACCGGGTCAGATCCGCCCACCTCCACATCGGGGTTCAGATAGCGCAACAGCCCGTAGCTCAGGGCATCGGGCAGCGCCCGAAGCTGCTCTTTGGCGTGCTTGATCAGCGTCCCCAACCCCGTATCGCCGGCGAGCACCTGCGCCCAGGACAGCCCGCCTACCGTCAAGGTCACCGGGTATAGGGTGGTGAACCACCCCACGGTGCGCGTCAGGTTGATACCGGGGGCCAATTCCTCGTGGCGGCCGTGCCCTTCGACGTCGATGCCGACCGGCGCGCCGCCATCGCCCAAAAACTCCGCCCACGCCAACCCGAACGCGATCAACAAGATCTCGTGTATCCCGGCATGAAACGCCGCGGGCACCTCACCCAAAAGCATGCCGGTGGTCGCGGCATCCAACACCACCGACAGACGCCCAGCAGTGGCCAACGTATCCACCGCGGGCTCGACCGCGGGCAACGCGGCCGGGGCCGCCGCCACCTCCCGCCACACCCGCACCTGACCAACGACTTCTGGGCGGCGTGCATGCTCGGCCAGCAGCGACGCCCACCGCGCAAACGACGTCCCAGTCACCGGCAGCGCTATGTGCTGGCCGCCGCAATGCTGGGCCCAGGCGACGTTGAGGTCCTCCACCAAAATCCGCCACGACACCCCGTCGATGGCCAGATGATGAACGATCAACACCAGCTGGCCCGTCGAGCCGACCCACAGCGCAGAAAGCATCACCCCGCCGGCCGGGTTCAATCGCGACCGCGCCCCTACCACCGCCTGCTCGGACAACACATCCACCGCGGACAAGCACCCACGCGCATCCACCGAGCCCGGTTCGGGCACCCATAACGACCACTCCCGCGCACCGTCCCCCCCGCCCGGCTCGACCCGTAGCCGCAACATGGCATGGCGATCCAGCAACGCCTGCAACAACACCACCACATCGGCCTCGGTCACCCCCGCCGGAGCCTGCAGCACCAGCGTCTGGTTGAACTGCTGCACCGGGCCACCCGCATCGTCCACCCCGGCCAGCCTGCGCATGATCGGGGTGACCACCACCGGCCCGATCCCCTCATCACCGTCGTCAATCCCGCCGGCCAGCCCGACCACTCGGGCCAGCCCAACCACGGTCTGCTCAACGAAAATATCGCGCGGCCGAAGCAGCAGGCCCGCCGCCCGAGCCCGGGCCACCACCTGCATCGACAAGATGCTGTCGCCACCAAGCTCGAAGAACGAGTCGTCGGCTCCGACCCGCTCTAAGCCCAGGACTTGGGCGTAGATACCGGCCAGGATCTCCTGGACCGCCGTGGTCGGGGGCCGGTACCGATCAACATCGCGGTATTCCGGTGCGGGCAGGACGCGGGTATCGAGCTTGCCGTTAGCGGTCAGCGGCAACCCATCAACGACCACCACCGCCGCCGGCACCATATAGCCCGGCAGCCGCTGGGCCAGCGCGGCACGCAACCCGGCCAGCTCCACCGCCCCGGCGACCGACTCGGTGACATACCCGACCAGGCGCTTATCCCCGGGGCGGTCCTCACGGGCGATCACCACCGCGGTCTGCACCCCGGGCAGCCCGGACAGCGCCGCCCGCACCTCGCCGAGTTCGATCCGATACCCGCGGATCTTGACCTGCTCATCAGCGCGCCCCACATAATCCAGCTGCCCATCAGCACGCCAAAACACCAGATCCCCAGTCCGATACATCCGCACCCCGGCAGCGGCGAACGGACACGCCACAAACCGCGACGCCGTCAACGCCGCGCGCCGCCAATACCCCACACCCACCCCCGCACCGGCCACATACAACTC
>NZ_UPHQ01000036.1 GCF_900566055.1 Mycobacterium innocens | reverse complement strand
ATACAGTTCGGTCAGGAGGGCATCGAGGTCTGTCTTCATAACTGTCCATCGGTGCCCTCCAACCACATCCTTCACAAGCCGACACGCCGAGAGTGCAACCACTGCGGCGCCGCTCGGCGTGTCGCCGCCGCCAGTACACACTCGGCGCAGCCGATGCACACTCCGCGCGCAGTTGGGAATTACTCATCTAGTGGTGGTGATGGCCGTGGCCGTGACCGTGATGGTCGTGCTGCTCCGCATTGGCGGGCTTTTCGACCACCGCCGTCTCGGTGGTGAGCACCATCCTGGCCACCGATGCGGCGTTGAGCACCGCGGACCTGGTCACCTTGACCGGGTCGACGACACCGTCGGCGGCCAGGTCGCCATAAGTCAGGGTGCTGGCGTTCAACCCGTGTCCGGCGGGCAGTTCGCTGACCTTGCTGACCACCACCGCGCCGTCCAGCCCAGCATTGGTTGCGATCCAGTACAGCGGCGCGGCGAGCGCCTCGGAGAACACGTCGACGCCGAGCGCCTCGTCGCCCGACAGCGACGCGCGCAGGTCTTTCAGCGCCTGGCGGGCCTGGATCAGCGCGGAGCCGCCCCCGGCGACGATGCCCTCCTCGACCGCCGCCTTGGCGGCCGCGACCGCGTCCTCGACGCTTTCCTTGCGCTCTTTGAGCTCCGTCTCGGTGGCGGCGCCCACCTTGATGACGGCCACCCCGCCGGCCAACTTGGCCAGCCGCTCGCCCAACTTCTCGCGATCCCAGTCGGAGTCGCTTCGCTCGATCTCGCCGCGCAGCAGATTGACCCGGGCCGCGACCGCTTCCGGAGCGCCGCCGCCGTCGACGATGATGGTTTCGTCCTTGCTGACCACCACACGGCGGGCCGAGCCCAATACCTCCAGGCCCACCTCGCGCAGCACCAGGCCGGCGTCGGGATTGACCACCTCGGCGCCCGTCACCGCCGCCAGGTCCTGCAGGAACGCCTTACGCCGGTCGCCGAAGTACGGCGACTTCACCGCGACCGCTCGCAGCGTCTTGCGGATGGAGTTGACGACCAGCGTCGCCAACGCCTCGCCCTCGACGTCCTCGGCGATGATCACCAGCGGCTTGCCCGATTCGGCAACCTTCTCCAACAACGGCAGCAGGTCCGGCAGCGAGCTGATCTTCTCCTGGTGCAACAGGATCAGCGCGTCTTCGAGCACGGCCTCCTGGGAGTCGAAGTCGGTGACGAAGTACGCCGACAGAAAGCCCTTGTCAAAGCCGACACCCTCGGTGAATTCCAGCTCGGTGGTCAGCGTCGAGGATTCCTCGACGCTGACCACGCCGTCGGCGCCGACCTTGGTCATCGCCTCGCCCACCAGCTCACCGATCTGCTCGTCGCGCGAGGACACCGTGGCCACCTGAGCGATGGCGTCCTTACCCGATACGGGTGTTGCCGACGCGAGCAGCGCTTCGGACACCGCGTCGGCAGCCTTGCCGATGCCGGCGCCGAGCGCGATCGGGTTGACACCCGCAGCGACCAGCCGCAAGCCGGCCTTGAGCAGAGCTTGGGCCAGCACGGTGGCGGTGGTGGTGCCGTCGCCGGCCACGTCGTTGGTCTTGGTGGCCACCGACTTCACCAGCTGGGCACCCAGATTCTCGAAGGGGTCTTCCAGGTCGATCTCACGCGCGACGGTGACACCGTCGTTGGTGATAGTGGGTCCGCCGAAGGACTTGGCCAACACCACGTGCCGACCACGCGGGCCCAACGTCACCCTTACCGTGTCGGCGAGCTTGTCCGCGCCCGCCTCCATGGCGCGACGCGCGATTTCGTCGTACTCAATAAGCTTGCTCATCAGGTTCCTTCCGCCGGGCAATGTCCACTACGGCCTCGGCCGCTAACGCATGCCGCCCCGGAAATCACCCGTGGTCGAGCACGGGGATCGCCGGGGCGGAACACGGTTCTGTTACTTGGAAACGACAGCCAGCACGTCGCGTGCCGACAGGATCAGGTATTCCTCGCCGTTGTACTTGATCTCAGTGCCGCCGTACTTGCTGTAGATGACGGTGTCGCCTTCGGCGACGTCTAGCGGGATTCGCTTCTCGCCATCCTCGTCCCACCGGCCGGGGCCGACAGCGACGACGGTGCCCTCCTGGGGCTTCTCCTTAGCGGTGTCGGGAATGACCAGACCGGACGCGGTCGTGGTCTCGGCCTCGTTGGCCTGCACGAGAATCTTGTCCTCGAGTGGCTTGATGTTCACCTTCGCCACGATTGGAGCCCTCCACTTATTGGGTCGGGTCCGGGTTCAGGCCCGGACCGGAGTTGGCGGTCGGTCCGGGGCTTGCCCCGGAACCGTCCGAATTACCAGGTGATTCGGCATTCTTCCGTGCCCTCGCGCCGTCGTCGCGGGTGCCGGCAACTGGGGTCGTCCGACTGCCACCTAGCACTCTATACATGAGAGTGCTAGCACTCAAGAGCACCCCGCTGCTTCTGCGTGTTGGCGTTGCGGAGGCCGCCGACACCGAGATTGCCGCCATGGTTGCGATCCGCTCACCAACTACAGCCGTGACGGCAATTTCGTGAAAAAGGGCTAGCTCACCAGTCCCGTGACCACGGGCAGGCCGGGATCGGTCGCGGCTTCCAGCGGTGACGGCGGCGCCTGCGCTGCCACCAGGTGCGCGGCGAACGCGGCGATCATAGCGCCGTTGTCGGTGCACAGCCGGGGCCTGGGGATTCGCAGACCCAGCCCCGCCTCGGCGCAGCGCTGGGTGGCCAGCTCGCGCAGCCGGGAGTTGGCGGCCACGCCGCCCGCGATCAGCAAGGTCGACACCCCCAGATCGGTGGCCGCGCGCACCGCCTTCTTGGTCAACACGTCGGCGACGGACTCCTGGAATCCGGCCGCGACGTCGGCGGGCCGGAAATCCGGATGGCTTTCCAGATAGCGGGCTACCGCAGTCTTGAGCCCGGAGAAGCTGAATGCGTAGCGATCGTCGGCCGCCCCGGTCATGCCGCGAGGGAACACGGGGATCTCCGCGGCCTCGCGGCCGCAGGTGCGGGCCAGGTCGTCAAGCACCTTGCCGCCCGGATAGCCCAGGCCCAGCAACCGTGCCACCTTGTCGTAGGCCTCACCGGCCGCGTCGTCGACGGTGCTGCCGAGCTCGACGATCGGTTCGCCGAGCGACCGCACCCGCAGCAGGTGGGTGTGCCCACCCGACACCAGCAGCGCCACGCACTCGGGCAGCGGGCCGTGTTCGTAGACATCGGCGGCCAAGTGCCCGCCCAGATGATTGACGGCGTAGAACGGCACTCCCCACGCCGCCGCATAGGCTTTGGCCGCGGCCACTCCCACCAACAGCGCACCGGCCAGGCCCGGGCCGATGGTGGCGGCGACGACGTCCGGTCGTTTCACACCGGCCGCCGCCAGTGCCCGGCGCATCGCGGGACCAAGCGCTTCCAGGTGAGCCCGGGAGGCAATCTCGGGGACCACACCGCCGAAGCGCACGTGCTCGTCGACGCTGGAGGCCACTTCGTCGGCCAGCAATGTCACCGTGGCCGCAGCACCCGTGCCGGCCAGCCGCGCGATGCCGACTCCCGTTTCGTCGCACGAGGTTTCGATGGCCAGGATGATGGTCATCGGCGCGCCTCCCGTCGCATCGTGTAGGCGTCGGCGCCGCTGACCCGGTAGTAGCGCCGGCGCAGGCCGATCTGCTCGAATCCCACGCTGCGATACAGCGCAAGGGCGGCCTCGTTGTCGGTGCGGACCTCCAGGTATACGACGCCGCCATCGGCAAAATCGAGCAGGTCGTTGAGCAGCCGACGGCCGATGCCCTGTCCCTGGTGGGCCGGATCCACCCCGATGGTGTGCACCTCGTACTCGTAGGGCGGGGTGCGGCCCAGCCGGGAAATGCCGGCATAGCCGACCAGGGCGTCGCCGCTGCGCGCGCCCACATAGTGGTTGCGCGCGCTGGCCAGTTCCCGTTCGAACGCCACCGCCGGCCACGGGTCGTCGCCGTCGAACAGCTGCGCTTCCAGCTCGGCGCACCGCCCGGCATCGGCAGGGGTCAGCGCTCCGAGGATGACGGGCCCGGTGTGGGCGGTCATGCGCGAGCCGCCAACGGCTTGGCATCCGGCCGTCGCAGATACAGCGGCATCAGCGGCGGCGGGCTGTCGGACCACTCGCGCACCGCGCCGACCAGCCCGGCCGGCGTCGGGTACACCGGCTCACACCGTGGCAGGCCGAACAACGCCGCGTGCTCGGGCGAGCCGGCGACGGCGCGGGCCGGCCCGGGATCGACGTCTGCCGGGGCGCTGACGGCCGGCCCGGCGGTGCGGACCCCGTCGCGGTATCGGGCCCAGTACACCTCGCGGCGGCGGGCGTCGGTGACGACCAGCGTGTCACCGGCGGTCTGGCCGCCGATGGCGTCCAGGCTGCACACGCCGTACACCGGGATCTGCAGCGCATGCCCATAGGCCGCGGCCGTCGCCATCCCGACCCGCAGCCCGGTAAACGGGCCGGGGCCGCAGCCGACCACCACGGCGTCCAGCTCGCTCATGTTCAGCGCCGCCTCGGCGAGTGCGGCCAGCACGTTAGGTGTCAGCCGTTCGGCGTGCGCCCGCGCGTCGACGGTAACCCGCTGGGCCACGGTGACAAAGCCATCAAGGCGCACCACGCCCGCGGTCACGGCCGGGGTCGCGGTGTCGATGGCAAGGACGAGGCTCATGAACACACCCACTGCCAGGTCGCGATCCGCACGTCGGAATGGCTGACTCGCTCCAACCGGACGTCGAGGTGACGCTGCGAAAGGCGTTCGGCCAGGCCCTCACCCCACTCGACCACCACCACCGCGTCGTCGAGTTCGGTGTCGAGGTCCAGGGAGTCGAGCTCGCCGAGCAGAGCGGCCCCGGGCCGGTCCAGCAAGCGGTACAGGTCGACGTGAATCATCGCCGGACGGCCGGGGCGGCGCGCCGGGTGTACCCGCGCCAGCACGTAGGTCGGCGAGGTGACCGGACCTTCGACATCCATGGTTGCGGCAATTCCCTTGGCCAGCACGGTCTTTCCCGCGCCCAGTGGACCGGAGAGCACCACCACGTCGCCGGCCCGCAGCTGCTCACCCAACCGGGCTCCCAGGGCGACGGTGTCCTCGACGCGCTCCAGTTTCTGCTGCTCAGCCACGGCGTCGCAACCGTTCTCGCAGTTGCCGGTACCGCAACGTCAGTGCGCCCGGCGTAGCCCGGTCGACCAGCCGAATCAATCCCTCGTTGATGATGTCGGGCTTCTCCAGCAGCGCCAGATGACTTGCCCCGCTGACGATGACCAATTCCGACTGCGGCAGCGAAGCCGCCATCTTCTTCGAGTATTCGTCCGGGGTGAGCAGATCGTGGTCGCCGCAGGCAATCAGGGTCGGGACCTTCAGCAACGTCCACAGCCCGGCGGTTTCGTCGTGGACTTCCAGGGCCTGCAGGAACTCCACCAGGGTGGCGATCGGGGTGTCGTTCATCATCCGCTGCGAGAACGCATCCAGGCTCCGGCTGACCTGCAGGTCACTGAAGGACGCGGCGCGCAGGATCGGGGCGATCAGCGACCGGGACACGGTGCGGCCCCGATGTACCAGCTTCGGTGCGGAGCGGGCGGTGAAGCGCACGGCTTCCAACGCCGGGTTCTTCAGGAACTCGCCGAGCGGTGAGCGCGTCACCCCTTCGGCGGCCGAGGAGATCACCGCTGCCCCCACGATCCGTCGCCGGCGCCCATAGTGCTCGGGGAACTGGCGGGCATGCGACAACACCGTCATGCCGCCCATGGAATGACCGACCAGCACAATCGGCCCGCGCGGCGCGGCGGCCCGCAGCACCGTTTCCAGGTCCTGGCCCAGCTGGGTCAGCGTGTAGGTCTCGGGTGCGGCTTCGCCGGACTGGCCATGCCCACGCTGGTCGTAGAAGACCATGCGCACCTGCGAGCCCCAGTGTTCGCCCAGCCGCATCCGCTGAAAGTGGAAGGCACCCATGCGGAGGCAAAAGCCGTGGGCGAACACCACGGTTACCGGGGCGTCGGTCGGCCCGGCCTCGCGCACCGCCAGCTGGACCCCGTCGGGGGTGGTCACCACGTGGCCGCGATCGCTGTCCAGCCGCTCGAAATCCTCGTCGGCGTAAGGGTCTTCGACGACGCCGCTGCGTTCGGCCAGCGACCGGCGGGCAGCGGCTCCGACGATCGTGGCGACCGCGGTCAGCCCGGCGCCTCCCGCAAGCCAGGCCCTACCCTGGTGGCCCTTATGGGATTGGTTGGGATTCAACGGTTTTCAGCCTCGCGATAGATCCTGGTGATCCGCCCGCGCGGGCTGGTGACCACTTCGTAGTGGATGGTGCCCACCAGATCGGCCCAGTCCTGTGCGGTGGGCTCGCCGCGGGTTCCGGGCCCGAACAGAATGGCCTCGTCACCTTCGGCCACGTCGACCCGGCCGGGGCCGAGGTCGACGACGAACTGGTCCATGCAGATCCGGCCGACGCCCGGTCGTCGCCGGCCGTTGATCAGTACCTCCAGGCGCCCGCCCAGCGAACGGAACACGCCGTCGGCGTAGCCAATCGGCAGCAGTGCCACCGTGGTGTCGTGCGGCGCGATCCAGGTGTGCCCGTACGACACGCCTTCGCCTGCGGGAACCGACTTGACCAGGGCTACAGCGCATTTCACGGTCATCGCCGGCACCAGGCCCATCTCGCCCAGCTCCGGAACCGGGCTCAACCCGTACACCGCGATGCCCGGCCGCACCAGGTCGAGGGTCAGGTCGGGACGGGCCATGGTCGCCGAGGAATTCGACAGGTGCGCCACTTCGAACCCGACGCCCTGTTCGCGGGCGTATGCCAGCATGTCCCGGAACCGTTGGGCCTGAACGTCGTTGATGGGCTGTTCCGGGGCGTCGGCGTACACCAGGTGCGACATCAGCCCCCGCAGCCGGATCGCATTTTCGGCGACGGCCTGACGCAACCTGGCCAGCATGTCCGGGTACAGCGCCGGCGCCACGCCGTTGCGGTTGAGACCGGTGTCGACCTTGACGGTCACCGTCGCCGTCCTGCCGGTACGGCGCACCGCATCCAGCAGTTCGTCGAGTTGACGTGCCGACGAGACCGCGATTTCGACGTCGGCAACCAGCGCAGGGCCGAAATCGATGCCGGGCGGATGTAACCAGGCCAGCACCGGCGCGGTGATGCCGTCGGCGCGCAGCGCCAGCGCCTCGTCGACGGTGGCGACACCGAGTTCGGCCGCCCCCGCCGCCAGCGCCGCCCGGGCGACCCTGGTCGCGCCGTGGCCGTAGCCGTCGGCCTTGACTACGGCCATGACCTGTGCGTTCCCGGCGTGCTCCCGCAGCACCCGCACATTGTGCTCGACGGCGCCCAAGTCCACCACGGCTTCGGCCAGGACGCCCGGTGTCCGGGATATCGGCGTAACAGCCAACGAAGTCGTGCTCCCACTCGTCTGTATGTCGGTTCGCAGCCATTCTCCCAGAACGGATCGGATCACCGGGGAGAGCTAGGCGGC
Organism: Mycobacterium innocens; assembly: GCF_900566055.1. Taxonomy (GTDB): domain Bacteria; phylum Actinomycetota; class Actinomycetes; order Mycobacteriales; family Mycobacteriaceae; genus Mycobacterium; species Mycobacterium innocens. The sequence continues at coordinate 68,998 of NZ_UPHQ01000036.1, read as the reverse complement.
GTTGGTCACATGCGTCACACCCGTCTCTAGGTTGGCAGGCACCCGATGTGCCCACCTCGCAGCGACAACCTCACGTGTCGCTCATAGGTGGGCACGACGAACACCGTCCCCGCCAGAGGCCACTGTGACGGATGTGACATGACGCCGCTGCGGTGCGCGCGCCTCCCGAAGGGTCCGCGCTAATGCGCGAAGTGTTGGGCGTCGTAGTGACCGCCGGGTTTGAGCTTGTCCAGGGTCCGCACCGCGGTGGAGATGTCGTCATGTAATGCCCGGGCCAGGTCGGCGGAAAGTCCTTCCCGCACCACAATGCGCAGCACGGAGATGTCGGTGGCGTTGTCGGGCATGGTGTAGGCCGGGACCTGCCACCCGCAGGTGCGCAACTCGTGCGAGAGGTCGAACTCGGTGTAGCCGCGGTCGCCGGCCAGCCGGAAGGCGACGACCGGAATCGCCGAACCGTCCGAAATCAGCTCGCAATGCTCGGCTCTCTCTAGCTGCTCGCCGAGCCACCGCGCCGTCTGCGACAGGGCCTGCATGACCTTGGTGTAGCCCTCGCGGCCCAGCCGCAGGAAGTTGTAGTACTGACCGACGACCTGGTTGCCCGGACGCGAGAAGTTCAGCGTGAACGTCGGCATGTCGCCGCCCAGGTAATTGACCCGGAACACCAGCTCCTCCGGTAGATATTCGGGGGCCCGCCACACCACGAACCCGACGCCCGGATAGGTCAGCCCGTACTTGTGGCCGCTGACGTTGATCGACACCACCCGCGGCAGGCGGAAGTCCCACTGCAGGTCCGGATGCAGGAACGGCGCCACGAAGCCTCCGCTGGCGGCGTCGACGTGCACGGGGACGTCGACACCGCCACCCGCCGCCAATGCGTCCAGCGCCGCGCAGATCTCGGCGATCGGCTCCAGCTCACCGGTGTAGGTGGTGCCCAGAATCGCCACCACGCCGATGGTGTCCTCGTCGACGGCATCGATGACCTGCTCGGGAGTAATGACGTAGCGCCCTTTTTCCATCGGCAGATAACGGGGTTCGACGTCGAAGTAACGGCAGAACTTCTCCCACACCACCTGCACGTTGGAACCCATCACCAGGTTGGGTGTGCGACCCTTCCAGTCCTTGGTCTTTGCCCGCCAACGCCACTTCATGGCCAGCCCACCCAGCATCACCGCCTCGCTGGAGCCGATCGTCGACACCCCGGTGGCGCTGCCCGGGTCGTCGTCGCGCAGCCCCTCGGCGTGGAACAGGTCGGCCACCATGGATACGCAGCGCGACTCGATGGCCGCGGTCGCCGGGTATTCGTCTTTGTCGATCATGTTCTTGTCGAACGTCTCGGCCATCAGCCGCCCGGCCTCGGGGTCCATCCAGGTGGTGACAAAGGTGGCCAGGTTCAGCCGCGAACTGCCGTCGAGCATGAGCTCGTCGTGGATGAACTGGTAGGCGGCTTCCGGATCCATCGATTCCTCGGGCAGCCGGAGTGCCGGGACGGGAGCGGTGAACATCCGCCCGGTGTAGGCCGGGGCAATCGAGTGCGTGGGCACGGACGGGTGGCTGGGGGGCACGGCGGGTCCTTTCGTTGTGACAGCGCTTTACAGAGCAGCCAGGGCGGCCCTGATGTGGTGCAGGATTCGCGACGCCGACGTCGGCGCGCCGCCGGGCCCTGGATCAATGGCCGACAGCCCGGCCGCTCGGGCATGCACGAAGGCCGCTGCCGCGGCTGCCTCGGCCGGTGCAAGCCCTGACGCCAGCAGGGCACCGATCATCCCGGACAGCACGTCACCGGAACCGGCGGTTGCCGCCCACGATTGTCCGGCCGGACTCAGGTAAACCGGGCCGCCGGGATCGGCGATGACGGTGACGTTCCCCTTGAGCAGCACGGTGGCGCCGAAGTTGTCGGCGAGCCTGCGGCAGGCGCCGACCCGATCGGGGCCGGGCGGTGCGCCGGCCAGCCTGGCGAATTCACCGGCATGCGGCGTCAGCACCGTCGCCGCCCGGCGATTGACCACCAACTCCGGATGGGCCGCCAGCATGGTCAGCCCGTCGGCGTCGACCAGGACGGGAAGGTCGGTTTCCAGCGCGAACCACAACGCGGCGGCTCCAGCGGCCTCCTCGTCTGAGGTACCCAGTCCCGGCCCGGCGACCCAGGCCTGCACCCGTCCGGCCGCCGCCGGGGTGGACGACGCGATCACCTCCGGCCAGTGGGAGAGCACCTCGGCGTGGGCGCTGCCGGCGTAGCGGACCATCCCCGAGGTGGCCGCAACCGCTGCACCGGTGCACAGCACCGCCGCACCCGGATACGTCGAGGACCCGGCCAGGACACCGGTGACGCCCTGGGTGTACTTGTCGTCGTCGGGGCCGGGTACCGGCCAGCGCGCGAGTACGTCGGCGGCCTGAAACCCCCGCAGATCGGTGTCGGGCAGGTCGAGCCCGATATCGACGAGCACGACGCGACCGCAATCGGCCAGCGCGTGGACCGGTTTGAGGCCACCGAAGGTGACGGTCAGCGCAGCGCGAACCGCGGGACCGGTGATCGCCCCGGTCGCCACGTCGATGCCGCTGGGGATGTCGACGGCGACCACCGGGATCGCGGCGTCCTGCACGGCGGCGAACACCTCGGCCGCAGCGGGCCGCAGCGGCCCCGAACCGGAGATGCCCACCACCCCGTCGATAACGAGATCGGTTGCGGCAGGCACCTTTTCGACGATGCGACCGCCGGCTTTGGTGAACGCTGTCAGCGCCTTACGGTGGGTGCGTTCCGGGTTGAGCAGGACCGCGCGGGCCGACGCGCCGCGGCGGCGCAGGAAGGTGGCTGCCCACAGCGCGTCGCCGCCGTTGTCACCGGATCCGACGACCGCGCACACCCGGCGGCCGGCAACCCCGCCGGTGCGGTCGGTCAGTTCCCGAATGATCTCGGTGGCCAATCCGTAGGCCGCGCGCCGCATCAGTGCGCCGTCGGGCAGGCTGGCCAACAGCGGTGCTTCGGCGTCGCGGATCTCGTCTGCAGAGTAGTAATGCCGCATCGGTGTCAGCATTCCATGCGTGCGAGTGGCTTAGACGGTATGGGGGGCCGGCGCCTCCTGCGAGCCTCGCTTGCGGAAAATCTCCTTGAGCCTCGCCGGATTCCACGCCGGCCGTTGGCGTTCTCGAGCCATCGGATAGAAGGCCAGGCCGATGAGAATGGCCGTGAAGTGTCCGATCGCGGTGAAGCCCAGTTCGGTCTTGTCCATGGTGATCAGCGGGAAGCCGAAGATGACGAACAGCACGCCCAGGTAGCCCCACCGCCACGGCTTGGCGATGTGGTAGGTCAGCACGGCCATCACCCCCACCAGGAAGTAGCTGACCCCGATATCGCGCGCCTGCACCAGACGTTCGGACGCGTCACGCACTTGGATCGCAAAGTAGAGCAAACCCTCGCTGAAATAAGTAGCGCCGATGTGAGCGGTCAGTCCTACTGTGAGCCAACGCAACTGGCCAAGCCAATGCTCGGCGGGAGCGAGAAACAGCGTGAACAGTAAAAGGTAGGGCTCCAGGTTCCGGCCGTCGATCCACAACAGGCTGGAGAACAGCACCTCCAGCGGATCTCGCCCCAGGTGCCTGATGTTGGTCGACCGGTGCAGCAGGACGGTGTGCAACTGCCGCCCGGTGAGCTGGTTCTGGATGATCGTCGTGATCGCCAGTACCAACAGCCAGGTGTACGTCAATGGCGCGTTGCTGACGAAATGCCACACCGCAAGCGCCCAGCCGCGCACTCGCGCCGACACCGATACATTCGTCACGCGTCAACTTTTGCATGCCTGGCGGTGCCGCGTGAAGGGTCCGGCCGTGCGCCCGCTACTCCACGGTGACGGACTTGGCCAGGTTGCGCGGCTTGTCCACGTCGTAACCCCGGGCCTGGGCGACCGCAGCGGCGAACACCTGAAGCGGAATGGTCGACAGCAGCGGTTGCAAAAGCGTTGACACCGCGGGGATTTCGATGAGGTGATCGGCGTAGGGACGCACGGTGTCGTCGCCCTCCTCGGCGATCACGATGGTCACCGCGCCCCGGGTCTGGATTTCGCGGATATTGGACAGCAGCTTTGCGTGCAGTGTGGCCGAGCCCTTGGGCGAGGGCATGATGACGATCACCGGCAGGTCGTCTTCGATCAGTGCGATCGGGCCGTGCTTGAGCTCACCGGCCGCGAAACCCTCGGCGTGCATGTAGGCCAGTTCCTTGAGTTTGAGCGCACCTTCCAGCGCCACCGGGTAGCCGACATGGCGACCCAGGAACAGCACCGTCGACGACTGCGCGAACCGGTAGGCCAGGTCGGCCACCGGCTTGACTCCGGAGATGACCCGGGCCACCAGATCGGGCATCGCTTCCAGCTCGCGGTACTCGCGCTCGACCTCGTCTGGGTACTTGGTGCCGCGGGCCTGCGCCAGGGCCAGACCGAGCAGGTAATTGGCGGCAACCTGCGCCAGGAACGTCTTGGTGGAGGCGACGCCGATCTCCGGGCCCGCGCGGGTGTACAACACCGCATCGCACTCCCGTGGGATCTGGGAGCCGTTGGTGTTGCAGATGGCCAGCACCTTGGCCTTCTGCTCCTTGGCGTGGCGGACCGCTTCCAACGTGTCGGCCGTTTCCCCGGACTGCGAGACCGCCACGACCAGCGTGCTGCGGTCCAAAACCGGGTCGCGATACCGGAATTCGCTGGCCAGCTCCACTTCCACCGGCAGTCGCGTCCAGTGCTCGATGGCGTACTTGGCGAGTAGCCCGGAGTGATACGCCGTGCCGCAGGCGACCACGAACACCTTGTCGATGTCGCGCAGCTCCTGATCGCTCAAGCGTTGTTCGTCGAGCACGATCCGATTGCCGACGAAATGCCCCAGCAGCGTATCGGCCACCGCGGTGGGCTGTTCGGCGATCTCTTTGAGCATGAAGTACTCGTAGCCGCCCTTTTCCGCGGCCGCCAGGTCCCAGTCGATGTGAAACTCTCTCGCATTCGCATCGTCCGGGTTGCCGTCGAAGTCGGTGATCCGGTAGCCGTCCGCGGTGATCACCACCGCCTGGTCCTGGCCGAGTTCGACGGCGTGGCGGGTGTGTTCGATGAATGCGGCCACGTCGGAGCCGACGAACATCTCGCCGTCGCCGATGCCGAGCACCAACGGAGTTGAGCGGCGGGCAGCGACGATGGTGCCCGGATCGTCGGCGTTGGCGAAGACCAGGGTGAAGTGGCCCTCCAGCCGGCGCAGCACGGACAGTACGGAGGCGACGAAATCGCCGGCCGTGTCGCCCTGGTGGTATGCCTGCGACACCAGGTGCACCGCGACCTCGGTGTCGGTGTCGCTGGCAAACTCCACGCCGGCCGTCTCCAGCTCCTGGCGCAGCATGGCGAAGTTCTCGATGATGCCGTTGTGGACCACGGCGATCCTGCCGGCGGCGTCGCGGTGCGGGTGCGCGTTGCGGTCGGTGGGACGACCGTGGGTGGCCCAGCGGGTGTGGCCCAAGCCGGTGGTACCGGTCAGCTCGGTCGGCGCCGTGTCGGCCACCGCCGCCTCCAGGTTGGCCAGCCGGCCGGCACGGCGGCGCACTGTGAGCTTGCCCTCACGGTCGACCACGGCCATGCCCGAGGAGTCGTAGCCGCGGTACTCCATCCGGCGCAGCGCGTCCAGGACGACCTCGCAGGCAGGACGCTGTCCCACGTAGCCGACAATTCCGCACATAGCAGACCAGGGTAGTGCAGCCGCCGCGCGTCAGCGCTATCGTGACGACGCCGTTGGACCACTGGACCCATCCTCAGAGTCACCGCTAACGTCGACGGGTGGCCCGCACCCGCAAGCTCTTCACCGCCCTCAGCCGCCGTGGTCCCCACCGCGTTCTGCGCGGTGACCTCGCCTTTGCCGGCCTACCGGGGGTGGTGTACACCCCGGAAGCCGGACTCAACCTGCCCGGTATCGCGTTCGGCCACGACTGGCTGACCTCCGCCACCCGCTATTCGGGCCTGCTCGAACACCTCGCGTCATGGGGCATCGTGGCCGGAGCTCCCGATACCCAACGGGGCTTGGCGCCGTCGGTGCTGAACCTGGCCTTCGACCTCGGTGTTGGGCTCGATATCGTGGCGGGGGTGCGGCTGGGGCCCGGAAAGATCAGCGTGCACCCCGCCAAGCTGGGGCTGGTGGGACACGGCTTCGGCGGCTCGGCCGCGGTGTTCGCGGCGGCCGGCATGCCCGCCAAGCCGGCAGCCGTGGCGGCGATCTTTCCGACAGTGACCGCTCCCCCGCCGGAGCAGCCCGCAGCGACACTGAAAGTCCCGGGCCTGATCATGAGCGCACCAGGAGATCGCAAGACGTTGACGTCCAACGCCCTCGAGCTGTCGCAGGTCTGGGACGCGGCCACGCTGCGCATCGTCAGCAAAGCCAAGGCCGGCGGCCTGGTCGAGGGCAGGCGGCTGACGAAGGTGGTCGGGCTGGCCGGCGCGGACCGCAGGACGCAGCGTTCGGTGCGGGCGCTGCTCACCGGATATCTGCTGTACACCCTCGGCGGCGACAAGGCATATCGCGAGTTCGCCGATCCCGATGCGCAGCTGCCCAAGACGGACCCGCTGGATCCAGAAGCTCCTCCGGTGACCCCCGAAGAGAAAATCGTCACGCTGTTGAAGTAAGACGTGTCGCGGGCACAACACCAACCCGAATCCGGTCAAACCGGGATGTCAGCCGCACGGAAACATCGGGGCTGGGAATCTATAGGAAAAACTGGGCATTATGGACCGACTCCAATCGGCACCAAAAATTCGACCGGTGTGCAAACACACGGGTCCGACGGCGGATTCACGTTTCGGTGAATGAACGGCCGAATTTTCGCCCTGAAACAGCGCGACAAAGCTCTGATGGAGCAGAACTTTTCCATTTCCGTCATCGCCCGAAAAATATTGGCTTCCGGCTGAATGCTAGCGGCAACGCTGAGATAAACGCGATGATGGGCCATGTTTCTAACGCTCTCGATAAATCGATACCGCCGGAGACCTGGCAAAGCGGAGAGCGCCGGGCTTATCGACGGTTACCTTCACTTTTTCCACCAGCGGATCGGCGAGACAAATATCCGCCACCGCCTGCGCGATCTTTTCGATCAGCCGGTAGCTAGAAGGCTCAATAGCGGTCAAGATGGCTTTGGTGATCCGCTTGTAATCGACGGTATCGTGGATATCATCCGTTTGGCCCGCCACGGCGAGATCGGCCCACATCACGACGTTGATCACCACATCCTGCTTTTTGTGCCGCTCCTCCGGGAATGTGCCAATGATGCACCGCAACGCTAGATCGCGGATATAGATTTTGTCGAGCCTATCGGACATGGGAATTTTCTCCCAACCTAAATCCGCTGTCCACACGAACGACCTGGCCAACTGTATCGCGGAGGACGCCTGGTCCGTGACTTGGCCGGATTGGTTCGAGTCGGTGGCTGAATTCAGTCCAACGCCCGAACGGTGCAGCCGGTCCGGGAACACCGCGAGGATAACGACTCGGAGTGGGCGGCGGCGAGTCCACCGTCGAAATAGTCAAAGCCGCAGCGTCCCGCGAGAATTCGACCCGCACCCGCTGATCTGCGGATTCAGCGACCGCCCGTCGGCATCGGGTGGGGGTACCGCAGCGCGGGGTGCCCGTGTCGCCGTGGTAAGTGTCGTTGATGCGAATCGGCATCGCCCTGGACTACTCAGGCGGCTTTCACGAAGCCGTCGACCGCGTCGTCGAACTGGAGGAGTCCGGCATCGACATCGCAGTGGTGGCTGAGGCGTATTCCTTTGACGCCGTCAGCCACCTGGGGTATCTGGCGGCCAGGACAACCCGCGTGGAATTGGCCTCCGGGATACTTCCGATCTATATCCGCACGCCGTCGCTGCTGGCGATGACCGCCGCCGGCCTGGACTTCGTGTCCGACGGCCGCTTCCACCTCGGAATCGGCACGTCCGGACCGCAAGTGATCGAGGGCTTCCATGGCGTCGAATTCGACGCCCCGATAGGCCGTACCCGCGAGGTGGTGGAAATCTGCCGGCGGACCTGGCGCCGGGAGCGGCTGCACTACGCAGGCAAGCATTACCAGATCCCGCTACCCGCCGATCGCGGAACAGGTTTGGGTAAAGCCCTGCAGCTGATCAACCATCCTGTGCGGGAACGCATTCCGATATCGATCGCCGCGCTGGGACCGAAGAACGTCGAACTGACCGCGGAGATCGCGGAGGGCTGGCAGCCGGTGTTCTTCTATCCGGAGAAGGCTCGCGGGGTCTGGGGAGAAGCGCTGGCTGCCGGCACCGCCAACCGAGATCCCGCGATGGGCCCGCTGGACGTGATGGTCGGCACCTCGCTGGCAATCGGGGAGGATGTCGAGGAGCGGTTGGGCTGGACCAAACCGCAATTGGCCCTCTATATCGGCGGCATGGGCGCCAAAGGCCGCAACTTCTACCACAGCCTGGCCACCCGCTACGGCTTCGGGGCGGTCGCAGACCGGATCCAGGAGCTGTATCTGGCCGGCCGCAAACGAGAGGCGATCGACGCGGTTCCCGACGAGCTGGTGCGCGGGATCTCGCTGATCGGGCCGCGGGGCCACGTCGCCGAACGACTGGCCGCCTTCGCCGACGCCGGTGTCACCACGCTGTTGGTCAGACCGGTGACCGGCGACTCCGGTGAAGCGGTGCGCTATGTCGAGGAACTGCTACGCCTGCGTCCCTCCTGACCCGGTCACTGCCCGGCCTTCGGAAGCTCGTCCGCGGCGATCTCGCAGGGGGTCGACCCATTCGTGGCCGGCTGCGGTGGCGACCCGTTCACCGGAGCCGACGCAGGCGGTGGTCCGCCGCCCGGCGGTTCAGTCACCGGCGGCCCGGCAGCCCGCGGTTCAGCGTCCGGGGCCGTACCGATGGCCGGCGGTTCGGCGCCGGACGGTAGTCGCGCGACCGGGGGCCTTGCCGCCGCGGCGCCGTCGGTCCCCGTGCCAGACGCCGGCGCGTCGGCTCCGCCGGCCTCGTTGGCGTCGGCTACCTTGCCCGCGTCGTCGGGTACCGCATCGTCGGCCTCGTCGCCATCCATGGGATCGTCGGGCACGGCCGGACTCTCCGAAACCAAGGGGTCCGCAAGCGGTCCGGTCGTCGCCCCCAGCAGGTCCGCCATCGCGTCGACAATCCGGCCGGCGAGTTCACCCAGCCCGCCGGTTCCCCCGAGTCCACCCGAACCGCCGAGCGGAGCCGCCGCACCATCGCCCATCGCGGCTCCCAGTCCCGACGGCGTCGGCGCGGTGGTCGGGACTGCGGGGGTCGCCGGCGTAACCGCAGTCAGAGCCGGCGCCGGGTCCGACGGCACGGTGTCCAGCACGCCCGCGGCGGGTATAGCTGCCGCTTTCGGCGCGGTCGGCCATGCGGACCGGCCGGGGCGCCAGCCGGGGCCGAAGTCCCCGGCAATCTCGAAGCACACCCGAGGCGCGGCGGCCAACCGGTCAGTGACCATGTCGTAGGACGCCGTCACCCCGGCCAGAGTCGAACGCATCGCAGTCAGCCAGTCGCCGCGAATATCGTCGTCTACGTATGGCATTACCTGGCCGCGAAGCACTTCCTCGGCACCAGACCAGTCTCCCGCTCCGGCCAGCACCGTACCGGCCGCGGCCGACCACAGCGGCCGCTGTACGAGAGTGCGATCGTCGATGGCGATGGCCGTCGCCACCTTGGCGTCGATCAGCTGCCACAGGTTGTCGCGCAGTGACTCGCAGCGCTGCGCGGCCGCGCGCACCTCGGTGGCCAGCGTGGTTGCGCCCTCGCAATGCCGCTGCAGAAAGCGCACGGCGGCGTCGGCTCCCGGTCCCGCCCATGCGGCCGCCAGCTCGAGCACCTGCGCACGCTGTACCCGCAGCGCTTCGCTGATCGCCGTACCCGCAGCCCGCAGCTGCGCGCAGTCGGAGTCCAGCGCGTGCAGGTCGAGTCCCTCTTCGCTGTCGTACCAGTCGCTGATCTGGGCGGGACGTGATGTCAGGTCCGGGTGGTGGTAACCAAGCCGCTGGCAGGCCAGTAGGTAGGTCTCGGTTCGCTCGACCGCGGGCCGGCCTTCCGCGAGGCGTTCGGCGACGTCTAGCCGATCGGCCACGATCAAGCGATCCGGCCGGCGGCGAACAGATCGGCATCGGCATAGCGCTGGGCGCCGGCCCGCAGCGCGACGGCGATCTCGGCGGCAGCACGAGACCATTGCGACAACTCGGCGGCCAGCCGGTCCAGGCCCGCACGCAACGCCTCACCGTGCTGCGAGTGCGCCCAGCCGGCGCTTGCACCGCCAAAAGTCAATCGGGACAAAAGGTTTACTGCTGCGTCGTCGACAAGCTCGGCTGCGGAGCCGATCTTGTCGGCGACCGCAAGCACCGCCGTCACGTCAATAGCGCTGCCGGCTTCAATAGCGCTGCCGGCGTAGTTTTTTCCATGATCGAGTCTCATGCTTGGTTCGACGCCGGATACGGCGCCCGGGTTCCACCGAAATTCAGCGCGCGGCGCTGACCGCATCGGCGACGCTGGCCGCCAACCGCCGTGCGACGTCCTCGTCGGCCGCCTCCACCATGACGCGAATCATCGGCTCAGTTCCAGAGGGACGCAACAGGATTCGGCCAGTGTCCCCCAGCTCTGCGGCAGCCCGGTCGACGGCCGTCTGGACCGACGGCGCCGCGGCGGCGGTGACCTTGTCGGCAACCTCGACGTTGATCAGTACCTGGGGCAACGTCTGCATTGCCGATGCCAGGGAGGCGAGCGACGAGCCGGTCTGCACCATGCGGGTCATCAGCCGTAGCCCGGTGACGATGCCGTCTCCGGTCGATCCCAGCGCCGGCATCACGATATGGCCGGATTGCTCACCGCCCAGGCTGTAGTCGCCGGCGCGCAATTCCTCGAGGACGTAACGGTCACCGACTGCGGTGGTGCGTACGGTGACGCCGGCGGCGCGCATGGCCAGATGCAGGCCGAGGTTGCTCATCACTGTGGTCACCAGCGTGTCGGCGGTCAATTCGCCCGCTTCCTGCATGGCCAGTGCCAGCACCACCATGATGGCGTCGCCGTCGACGAGGTCACCGTTGGCGTCGACCGCCAGGCAGCGGTCGGCATCTCCGTCGTGCGCCAGACCCAGGTCGGCACGATGCGCAATGACGGCCGCCCGCAAACAATCCAGGTCCGTCGATCCGCAGGCGTCGTTGATGTTGACTCCGTTGGGCTCGGCATTGATCGCGATGACTGTGGCCCCGGCGGCGCGATACGCGCGCGCCGCCACCGCCGACGCGGCGCCGTGGGCACAATCGACGACCACCGTGAGACCGTCAAGCGGGGTGGTGCTGGCCTTGCTCACCTGACGCAGGTAACGTTCCGCCGCATCCTCGGCGTCGATGACACGGCCGATTCCCGCGCCAACCGGACGCAACCCGGGACCGTCGGCGACCAGGTTCTCGATCTGGTCCTCGGTGTCGTCGTCGAGTTTCTGGCCGCCGGCGCCGAAGATCTTGATGCCGTTGTCGGGCATCGGGTTGTGCGACGCCGAGATCATCACCCCGAAGTCGGCGTCGTAGGCGCCGGTCAGGTAGGCCACCGCCGGTGTCGGAAGCACCCCGACCCGCAGCGCGTCCACACCTTGGCTGGTCAGCCCGGCGATCACGGCGGCCTCCAGCATTTCGCCGCTGGCCCGCGGATCACGGCCGACCACGGCAACCCGCCGGCCCGGTCCACCCGAACTCGCCAGGTGCCGCGCCGCGGCGGCGCCCAGCGCCAGGGCCAACTCTGCGGTCAGCTCGCGGTTGGCGACCCCGCGCACACCGTCGGTGCCAAATAGTCGACCCATGCGGACAAACCTCTCACAGTTGACGTCTTGCACCCATAAGGTGCCCATTTCTTTCTCGCCGAAACCGTGCCCGCGGGTGCGCCGACACGCCGCACACGATGCATAAAAGGCACGGTTGCGGCCAGAAAGTGATGTTCGATCAGCGCTTGCTGTACTGAGGCGCCTTGCGGGCCTTCTTCAGCCCGTACTTCTTGCGCTCGGTGGCACGCGGGTCGCGGGTGAGGAACCCGGCCTTCTTCAGCGGGGGCCGGTCCTCCGGGTTGGCCAGGATCAGCGCGCGGGCTATGCCCAGGCGCAACGCCCCCGCTTGGCCCGACGGGCCGCCGCCGTTGAGGTGGGCGAAGATGTCGTAGCTTTCCACCCGGTCGACCGTGACCAGCGGAGCCTTGATGAGCTGCTGGTGCACCTTGTTGGGGAAGTAGTCTTCCAGGGTGCGGCCGTTGAGGTCGAACTTGCCGGTGCCTGGCACCAGACGCACCCGTACCACGGCTTCCTTACGGCGCCCCACTGTCTGGATGGGCCGTTCGAACACGAACGATTCGTGCGGGACTGGCTGGCTCTCGACGGCGGGAGCCTCGCTGATTTCGGTCACTGCGCCACCTGCTTGATCTCGAACGGAACCGGCTGCTGCGCGGTGTGGGGATGCTCCGGCCCGGCGTAGACGCGCAGCTTGCGCTGGATCTGACGGCTCAGCTTGTTCTTGGGCAGCATCCCGACGATCGCCTTTTCCACCACACGATCCGGGTGTTTTTGCATCAGCTCGCCGATGGTGCGCTTGCGCAGGCCGCCGGGATATCCCGAGTGGCGGTAAGCCATTTTGTGGCGCAGTTTGTCGCCGCTGATGGCGACCTTGTCGGCGTTGACGATGATGACGAAGTCGCCACCGTCGACATTGGGCGCGAACGTCGGCTTGTGCTTGCCGCGCAGCAGGTTGGCCGCTGCGACGGCAAGGCGGCCAAGCACCACGTCCGTGGCGTCGATGACGTACCACGACCTCGTGGTGTCACCCGCCTTGGGCGCGTATGTAGGCACAGCGCTTACCTTCTTTTCTCTCGGGCGGATCCCGGTGCGACCCGGGCGCCGGTCAGGTTGGACCTGGTGGGTCCAAGGGGGCTTGTTCTCGGCGACCGACATTGACCCGAGGCCCCGGCGTACCGCACGCCAACGAAGCAGCTTACCGACGGTCATCCCCGCAGGTCAAAATCGCCGCAGGTGATGATTCCCGCATGTCATGATCGCCGCAGTTGGCTCTGTCAAGGATAAAAAGATTCATACGATTCATGCCGAGCAGGAACGCCACAGTCCGCCGAGCAATCCGAATGGGTTGTGATGGCTTCCACAGACGGCTCAAGAACTAGGACAGATTGACTGTTGCGAGTTGGCTGTTGGGAGATGGGACATACGGTCGACGGGAGTGAAAGCCAACTCTCGTGAGAAACCGGGTTGAGATCAGAATCCGTGCGCGCGCCTCGTCGTGACGCATATTCCGTGTCCCGTTTCGTCGTTGATGAACCGCACCCCGTCCTCGACAGCAACTATGGTCCAGCCTAATGCCCGGTGCTCCCGGTCATCGAGCCGAGTTCTAGGCACATCGCCCATCTGGCCGTCCACCCACGCGACCGAGCCATCCGCGTAACCGACCACACTGTGGTACGGCGTCCCGTCGTCATGGAGAGGCCAGTTCGTTAGCGGCGTCTCGCATGCAACCCAATCGCGTTGGACAAGACAGCTTATCGACCCGGACTGGGTCTCTACAGCAACGACACCGTGGCTATCCGGTTGAAGGACTACGACACCGATCTGCCGGGCCGAGACCCCCGGCGAGGCGTCACGTCGCTCATATGGATGGTCCATCCAATACCTCAACACCCCGCCTAGTCGGCCTCGTAAGCAAGTCACGATGGTACTCCCAGTAAGAGCACTCCAACGCGTGGTAGTGGGATATGTCGTACTCTGTATACAGGCACGCACCAACTACGGCCCAACGACCAAGATGCTTCAGCAGGAGCAGTATGGCGTTTATTAGCCTTGGCAACTTTATTTCGTGGTCTTTCGATCCCCAACACCTTTCTTGGCCATTCATTATCATCCCTGCGACATTTATTGCCGCGGCCATAAAGGTCGACAACAGATTCTTTGGCCCGTATTTTGCTATAATAGATGTCGTATTCAATGATTTCGGATCTGGTTATCGATGGAACGACAAAGAAATACTCAATTCATTTGCCCGGAGAGCCGTCTACGTTGTGTCTTCAGGCGTGATATTGCACCTCTGTCGTTACCGATTATCCGATATCGCAGCCGTTTTTTTGATTTCGGGTTGCCTACTAATCTGGCCGGCCTTCGGCCACCCATTGCCTGTATACGCGCGGAAATCCGACTGCCAGGTGATCCTTGTATGGACTCTGTACATAGTCAGTATCGTTGCTTTCGGTATGTTTGGCGCGAACCTGTTGTCTCTAATCCAAGCAATTACTGGTCAACCCGCGGGCAAATTCCTACGAGAATCGCTATCGGGATCGGCCTTCTGGGTGGTCCTGGCCCTCGCTGCGACCGCCTTTCGCGTCCCACTGCAGCGCAACTTATGGCGGCGTCATCGACGCCGTCCCAGCGGTGGTCCGCCACACAAAACAACAAGATGATTGACGAGCCGCTACGGTGGCAACTTCAGCACCTATCCCACTCGCGGACATACCGTAAACGGTTAATACTGGTCGATCAGCGATGCGCTCCATCGTCAGAACGATCAGTAGTAGACGTTCCCGCATTACTTGCCGCTATATTGCTGATTGAGATGCATCAACGCCCAAGTGTAATACGTGCTATCGAGTGGATAGTTTCTACTCTCGTGCCTAGGTGTATTAGAAGACCGATAACCCGCGGACCGTTGCAAATCGCAGACGGCCCATGGAATCTGGAAGCTGCAATCGATTTTGCTTACCAAACCCTTGCTCGATCCGTTGTTGGCAGCTATAGCGTGGAATCAGCAATACATTCGGCTGCCGCTGCGTGGAATGGCAAAGCTGTGCGTCAACCATGCTCGAAGTATGGCTACGGTGAAGTGCTTTGCGATGCCTACTTGATCGCGAGCGATGCGCTACACCATTAACCCATGATATTTACTTGAGCGAAACCGGCTTGTTGGCGAATGCGCTGCTAAATCGGGTAAAGCTGTGTAGGTAGTGGACATCCAAATTTAATGCGCCGAAGGCATTTGCGGCGCACAAACTAGCGAGGCACCTACAATGACGCTGTTGCCGTGCGCTCCCTACATTACTGTGCGGTCCCGATGGCTCTCCTCCGCCGGGACCGCACAGAGCTTCAGGCGTCGCCTAGCGCCCCCAACTACCCCTAGCGCCCCCAACTACCGGCTGCCCGGCGGTCGGCGTGCGCCACCTCCTCGGCGCCGTCGCGGACGGCATTTCCCAAGCCGACCAGGATCTCGTTGAGTGCGCTGGCCGCCTGATGCCACCTGAGTTGCTCGAGTTGGTATGCCGCCGCCGCTTCCCGAGTCCAGAGTTGCTGCAGCGGCGCGATGTGGGATCTCAGTTCCTCGAGCGCGGCGTTGAAACGCGCCGAGGTGGTGTGGATCTCCTGACGAACGCTGTATTCGATGGCGTCGAAGTTGTACGACAAGGCGGGGTCGGTGGTCATATCGGATGCTGGTCCTCTCGATCACAGAGTTCCGCCGGCGGCGGCGATATGGTGGGCATGGTTTTGACCGGCCTCATGCAGCATGGCTTCGTTATTCCGGATGGTTTCGGCGATCGCATGCAGCACGTGGTACAGCCTCGTCGACTCGGCGTTCCAGCGATCCACCACGTCTTTGAATCGCGCGGCCGCCATCCCGCCCCACGTCGACGCCGGCACGCCGCTCATCCGGCCGATGAACGCCTGCAGCATCGCCCGGATTTCCTCGTTGCGCGCGTCCGTCGTGGCCGCGACCGACCGCATCAGGTCGAAATCGGCATTCAGTGCGTTCGGGCTCACCTGTTTCCTCTCCAGTTGTTCACACCAGATACGACTACGGGCGACGCGATTCGGTTCCGTTCAAATTGCCCCGGCTCAGCCGACCGCATGCGCCGACCGCACGGCACGTTCACAGACGTCGCGGACGGCGTCCTGCGCACCGGGTCTGCTCTGGCATCCGATGCTGATCCGGACCCCGCCGTCGAGCAACACCGTCCACCACACGTCATGTCCGGCGCGCAGCTCGCGGTAGGTCACCGCGGACCGGCCGGCGCTGGCGCCGGACGGGTTGAAGTCGACGAACACACCGGCTGGTTCGGCGTCGACGGCCCGTCGCAACCGTTCGACGGTCTGCGTCAGCGTTTCCCCGGGCACCTGCGACTGGGTGATGTGCAACGCCACCTCGGGATCTGTCGGCGACGTGAGCTGCACTCGAGCCGAACCCGGCCCGCCGATCACCCGCTGCGTGGGCCAGCCGACGGGGACAGTGAGCGCGACGCGGCCCTCCACCAGAAACGTCGTCGGCGCCACCGCCACCGCCGTCGCCCCGTGACGCGCCGTTGCGGCTACCACCAGCACCGTCAGGGCGACGCCGGCGGCCGCTAGCCCCGCGAACCAGCCGGCGCGGGCTCCACGCCCCACACCCGGGGACCCACCCGAGGACCCCGTCGGCTTCTCCGTCGTGTCCTTCGCCAGCTGCCACAGTCGAGCATCATCGACCTCGGCGACGGCTTGGCGGCCGCGCAGCGCACCCGCGATCGCCGTCGCGAGCGCAGCCGCTCCCGCGACGGTGCCCGGCACGTCGATGATCACCGCGGCCCCGGTGCCCCGGGTCATGCCGGCGACAACCCCGGCGACCTCGTCGGCCACCACCCGAGCCTTCGCCAAGCGCGGCACGGCGGTCATCACGTCGGAGCCGACGACAGCGACCAAGCGATCCGCGATCTCCACCACGACGGTATCCACGACGGTATCTGCGGCGGCGTCAGCGGCGGCGTCAGCGGCGGCGTCAGCGGCGGCGTCAGCGGCGGCGTCAGCGGCGGCGTCAGCGGCGGCTCGGGTGAGCAGCCACGACCGCGGCCGCACCACGATCTCACCGGCGGCCACCGCCCGGGCCGCCCTGGTGACCACACCTACCCGCGCCACCGGCCACCACGACGGATGCACGACGACCATGCCGTCGCCGTGGTCGCGCGCCAGTCTGCGCAACGTGGCCGACCACAGTGCCGCGACGGCGACCGGCCGCTCACCGACCAGCGCCACCGGGTCGTCGATCGCATCCAGGGCAGCCGCGGGCACCTCGGTGTCGGCGACAACGCCTGCGCCGCAACACAGTCGGCGGATGGCGCCGGGGCCGGCCTCGATCACCACGGGATGCGTGCTCATGGCGGCGGACTCCACGCCACCTGGACCCGTCGCTCGTCACCGGTGCGGGTGATCAGGACACCGCGGCCCGCGGGCAACGGGCCCGGGCGGCTCGTGCCGAACAACGCGCCCTCCTCCGGACGTCCGCTCATCATCAGCGCCGTGCAGCCGAAGTCACGCAGACCCGCCAGCAGTGGCTCGAACATGGCTCGTGCGGCTCCGCCGCTGCGCCGCGCAATCACCAGGTGCAGTCCGAGATCCGTTGCATACGGAAGGTATTCGAGCGCGGCCAGCAGTGGGTTACCCGCGGTTGTGGCGACCAGGTCGTAGTCGTCGACCACCAGATAGATGTCCGGTCCGGCCCACCAGGACCTGGTACGCAACTGCGCCTGGCTCACCTCGGTGGGCGGCATTCGTTGCCGCAGCAGCGATACCACGCCCGGCAGCATTGCATCCAATGCCGGCGCCGACATGGCATAGCCGCCGAGGTGTTCCGACTCGACAACACCGAGCAGGGTGCGCCGGTAGTCGACGATGAAGAGTCGGGCCTGGGCAGGGGTTCTGGCCCGGACGATCTCCCGGCACAGCAGGCGGAGCGTGGCCGACTTCCCGCACTCGTTGTCGCCGAAAATCACCAGATGGGATTGATGGTCGAAATCGATTGCAGCGGGCTGCAGTTCGCGCTCTTCGAGACCGAGCAGGATATGCTGGTCGGCTGCGAGGCGCAGGACGCTGCCGTAGTCCACCCGCGCGGGCAACAACGGTATCGGCGGCGCTACCGCGTCACCGCGGTGGCGACACAGATCGACTCCGTTCGGCCCGGGCAGGGCGACCATCATCTGCGAACCGTCGGGCGCAAGTCCGCGTCCCGGCCGGTCACGGGGCACCTGCTGCGCCTGCCTGCGATCCACTTCGGATTCGGCGGGCTCTCCGAGTCGCAGCTCGATCCGGGTGCCGATGTGGTCCTTGAGCGACGGCCTGATCTCCGCCCATCGCGACGCCGACACCATCACGTGAATCCCGAACGAAAGGCCCTGTGCCGCAAGCGCGGTGATCGGCTCCTCCAGTTCGCCGAATTCGTGGCGCACCGTTGCCCAGCCGTCGACCACCAGAAACACGTCGGCGGGCCGGCCGCAGCTCCCGCCTTGCTCGCATGCCGATGACTCCCGCGACCGCAGCACCGACTCCAGCTCGGCGACCGTGCGCCAGACCAACTCCGGCTCCGACCGTCCGGCAACCGCCCCCACATGCGGCAGGCCGCGGATCGAGGCCAGGACGCCACCGCCGAAGTCCAGGCAGTAGAACTGGACCCGGCCCGCATCGTGGGTGGCCGCCAGTGCGGTGATCAACGTGCACAAGGCGGTCGACTTGCCCGACCGGGTCGCCCCCACGACCGCGACATGGCCTGCGGCCCCTGACAAATCGACAGTCAGCGGCGAGCGGGACTGGTGAAACGGCCGGTCCACGACCGCGATCGGCACCATCAGCTCGCGCCGCGCATCGTCGGCCAATAGGGCATCCAGCGCCGGCGCCTCCTGCAGCGGCGGCAACCAGACTCGGTGTGCGGGTGGACCGTGACCGGCCAATCGGTCTAACACCGCATGAAACACGCTGCGCGCCGGCTCGGCACACACCTCGGCAGCACCCGTGACCGCCCCGGCATGCTCCGATGTGAACAGCCGCACCTCCGGCGGCAGGGCCGATCGAGCCGCAGCCGCGGGCGGCGGCAGCGGTCCCGAAACGAACGCGGCCTGGAACCGGGTCAGCTCCCCGGTGGCCGTGCGCAGCCACCCGGCGCCCGGAGTATTGGGCAACTCGTAGGCGTCGAGTGTTCCCAAGACGGCCCGTGAGTCGCCGGGGGACAACGTCTTCAGGCATACCCGGTAGGACAGGTGGGCTTCCAGCCCACGCAGCCTGCCCTCGTCGAGCCGCTGACTGCCGAGCAACAGATGCATCCCCAGCGAGCGTCCGAGCCGGCCGATCGCGACGAATACCTCGGCGAAATCGGGGTGCTGGCTCAGCAGCTCGGAGAACTCGTCGACGATGATGAAGAGCGTCGGCAGGCCGGCCAGTCGAGCGCCGCCGCGGCGCGCATTCTCGTAGGCGGCCACGCTGACAAAGTTGCCGGCCGTCCGCAGCAGCTGTTGCCGACGGTTCATCTCGCCGGCCAGGGCCTCTTTCATCCGGGCGACCAGCGGCGCCTCGTCGGCCAGATTGGTGATGACCGCGGCCACGTGCGGTGACTGTCCCAGGTCGAGAAACGTCGCACCGCCTTTGAAATCGATCAGCAGCAGATTGAGCACCTCGGGGCAATTGCGCGCCATCATGCCCAGCGCGACGGTGCGCAACAGTTCCGACTTTCCCGACCCGGTGGCGCCGACACAGAGGCCGTGCGGCCCCATACCGTTTTCGGCGGGTTCCTTGATGTCCAGTTCGACGGGCGTGCCGTCGGTCCCGGTTCCGATCGGCGCGCGGAGCCGGTCTCCGACGTTCTGGTTGCGCCACCAGGCGGCCGGGTCGAAGGCATCGACCTCACCAATGCCGTTCAGGTTGGCCCACTCTGAGCCGACGGCCTTGCCGTCGGCTCGATCGCTGGCCCGGTACGCCGCCAGCAGGCGAGCGCATACCAGCGCGTCGACGGGCCCCATCCAGTCCGCGCGCGCCGGCGTCTCGGCCTCGCCGCCATGCCGGATCACCACGGAAGAACCGTCACCGCAGCCGCCGACCGCGAGGATAATCGCACCGGCGAGGTGAGCGCCGACGGGTTCGTCGGTGTCGACGATCACCACGGTCGGCAGCGCCGCACCGCTGAGCGAGGCGTGTGCAGCCGCCCAAGTGGCATACACCATCCGAGCCGAGCCCACCGCGTCGACACAACGTTGATGTTGGTTGTGCGGCAACCACTTCAGCCAGTCCCAGTGTCCCCGATTCCGATCGCTGGCCACCGCTGCGATCATTACCTGATCCGGCGGGTGCAGCACCGCGAGTTGACAGACCATCGCGCGGATCAGCCCACGCACCCGGGCCGCGTCGCCCTCGATGCTGACGGCCTCGAGCAACGACAGCGCGACGGGTGCATCGGTAATCGTCGAATGCGCGCGCAGAAAACGACGCAGCGCCGTCACGGTGACCGGATCGGCTCGCTGCCCGGCCGGCAGCTGCGGAGCCACCAAGCGGGTCGCCAGCGGCCGGGTTCCACGGCCGACACGCACGCGGCAGAAGTCGGCATCGGCCGGGCGGCGCTCCCACATCCGCGGTCCACCGACCAGGGTGAACAGCATGTCGGGCTCGGGATGCGTCCAATTCAGTGAGCCATGCTGTGCCACGGCGATTTCGGTGACCATAGCGCGCAGGCCGGTCAGGTATCGGAGGTAGTCCAGGCGCTCGCCGTCCAGGCCGCTATCGCGGCCGCGGCCGAGGCCGGTTACCGCGGTGACGGCCAGCGACGCCACCGTCATCGCGGGGAACGCCAGAAACACGGGGCTGCGGGTTGCCGACGATCCCGAAAGGAAGGCCGCTGCCGTAATGCCGAGCATCACCACCGATATGGCAAGCGGCGCAACGCTTACCAGCAGACCCGGTGATGCGGATCGCGGCACCTCCGGTGGTGCGGCGACCGCCACTTGGGCTGTCATAGTGCGACGACGCTAGGTAGCGCCGCGACTGGCCGCAAGTCACCTGTGCACAACCGGAAACGACTCCGGCGGAATCCGGTTAAGGTCCCGCTGGACCGAACCTGAGGGGAGCTCCGTTGTCTGTAGCCGATCCGGGACTGCGCCGCGTCGCGGTTCACGCCGGCGCCACGGTCGTCGACCTGTCACTGCCCGCAGCGCTTCCGGTCGCGGCGTTGATCCCGCCGATCATCGACGTCCTGGGCGATCGCATCCCGCGGGACACCGCGACGGGCTACCACCTGTGCACGCCGGGCGGGGACATACTCGCATCGGCGACGACACTGGCGGAAAGCGATATCCGGGATGGTGCCGTGCTGGTGCTGAGCCGGTCCCTTCCCGAGCCGCCCGCCCAACGCCACGACGACCTGGCCGCGGCGGTGTCGGCAATGCTGGGCTCCGCGGCTCACCGTCCTTGCCGGCGCACAGCTCGGCTTACCGGTGCGCTGGCCGCCGGCGTGGTGACCGGTGCCGGGTCCGGAGTGCTGATCCGGGATGCGTTGCGCGCCAGTGCTCAACATGGCGCGACGGCGGGTGGCGCGGCGGCGGCCGGCGTGATCGCTCTGCTGCTTGCGGGCATTGCACAGCGGATCCGCCGCGACCCGATCGCCGCACTCACGTTGAGCGTGATCGCCACGGTCTTCGTCGCGGTTGCCGGTCTGCTCGCGGTGCCCGGTGCCCCGGGTATTCCGCACGCCATGCTCGCCGCCACGGCGGCGGCCGTCGTGGCGGTGCTGGCGATTCGCGTAACCGGGTGCGGCGTAGGGCTTTTGACCGCCTTAGGGGGCTGCGCGACCGTCATCGCGGTCGCCGCGCTGGCAGGGGTGATGACCGCGGCGCCGGTGTATGTCATCGGTTCGTGGGCCGCGCTGGCATCGTTGGGTCTGCTGGAAGTGTGCGGGCGGATGTCCATTGCGTTGGCGGGCTTGTCGCCGCGGCTGCCACCGGCGATCGACCACGACGACTCCGACGAACTGCCGCCAGCCGATGTGCTGGCCACCGAGTCGATGCGGGCCGATTACTGGCTGACCAGCCTGCTGGCCACCTTCTCCGGCTGTGCCGCCATCGGGGCAATCGTCGCCGCGCTGATCACCCAGCGCGCCGTCCCCCTGGCCGCCACCACCGCCGCGCTGTTGCTGCTGCGCGCCCGTGCACACCGCCACCGGACACGATGGCTGGTGCTCGTCATCAGCGGAATCGTCACTGGCACAATAGCGTTCCTCATCGCTGCGGCGAACTGGATGCGGCACGGAGTCTGGGTCGCCGCGCTGACCGCGATACTGGCTGCCGCGGCGATGTTTCTGGGCTTCGTTGCTCCCGGGATGTCGCTCTCGCCCGTCGCCCGGCGAGGGGTCGAGGCGCTGGAGTTGGCGACCTGGGTCGCCGTGGCGCCGTTGGTCTGCTGGACATGCGGGGTCTTCGGCGCCGTTCGGGCCCTCGACCTGATATGAACACCGTGACGGTGCGGGTCGCCCATCTGCTGGTGGCAGCGCTGACCACGGCGCCGTTGTGCGTAACGCCGTCGGCGCATGCGGTGTCGCCGCCGCGGGTGGACGAAAGGTGGCTGCCCGCGGCGGCATCACCGGCCCCGCCACAACCCACCGTGCAACGCGAGGTCTGCACCGCGGCCACGGCAGTGCCCGGTCGGGACGGCGCCGCCGCACAACTCGCGGATCTCGAGCTGCCGCAGCTCTGGCAGTTCACCAGGGGGGCCGGCCAGCGGGTCGCCGTCATCGACACCGGCGTAGCCCGGCACCGACGACTGCCGCACCTCGTCGCCGGAATCATAGCCGCCACAACGGATTCCAGCGCAGACGGGTTCAGCGGGGTAGCACCCGAGGTCACCGTGATCAGCATCCGGCAGTCCAGCGCCAAATTCGCTCCGGTCGCCGGCCGCTCCGGCACCGGCGTCGGTGACGTCGACACGATGGCGCAAGCCGTCCGCACCGCAGCCGATCTCGGCGCGTCGGTGATCAACATCTCGTCGGTGGCCTGCGTCCCGGCCGCACCCTTACTCGACGACCGCGCTCTGGGCGCCGCACTGGCGTATGCGGTCGACGTCAAGAATGCCGTCGTGGTGGCCCCGGCCGGCAACGCCGACGGCGGCGCGCGCTGTCCGGCCCAGCGGCCCGACGTATCCCGGGACACCGTTACGATCGCGGTCAGTCCGGCCTGGTATGACGACTACGTACTGACCGTCGGGTCGGTGAACCCGGCCGGTGCACCGTCGTCGTTCACCCTTGCCGGGCCATGGGTCGACGTCGCCGCCACCGGCGAGGACGTGACCTCGCTGAGCCCCGTTGGTGGCGGGGTGGTGAATGCCCTTGACGGACAACATGGCTCGGTGCCGCTGGCCGGCACGAGTTTTGCCGCACCCGTCGTCAGCGGGCTGGCCGCCTTGATTCGCGCCCGATTTCCGGCGTTGACCGCCCGACAGGTGATGCAG
The DNA here is from genome assembly GCF_900566055.1 of Mycobacterium innocens. Lineage (GTDB taxonomy): Bacteria > Actinomycetota > Actinomycetes > Mycobacteriales > Mycobacteriaceae > Mycobacterium > Mycobacterium innocens. Next base: position 45,727 of record NZ_UPHQ01000036.1, on the reverse strand, counting down.
CGGATCACCTCGACCGCCCATCACCCACCGGCCGGATGGAATCCCCAGGTCGGCAACGGCACCATCGACGCCCTGGCCGCGCTGAGCACGGATTCCCCGCCGCCGGTGCCCGCGGCCAAGCCCAACGCTGCAGCCGCGCCGATCACGACGATGCCGGTGCCTGCCGATCACCGCAGCCGTGACGCGGCTCTGGGCGGGACCGCCATCGGCCTGGTGGTGCTCGTGGCGGTTCTGGCCTCGTTCGGAGCCACCAGGCTTCGGCTAGGACGGTCCGGCCGAGACGGTGTCATGGGCGACTGACGCCTGCTGCCTGCCGAGTTCGGGTCCCTGCGGCAGAGCCGCCAATACCGGCCACGGCGCCGGGACCGGCGCCGACAGCCCGAGGTGACGCGCAGCCTCGTCGTCACGGATCGCGAACCGCACACCCGTGTCGGTGACCAGGTAGCGCCAAACCGTCCGGATGTCCGCGCCGGACAAGCTCCGCGCAGCCGCGTAGGCGCTGCGACCCGGCGGCAGGTAGACCGCGTCCAGTGCGGGCCCGCGGCCATCGGCTTGCGCCAGCGTTACCGGGGCTGCCGCAGCCGGCAACGGCAGGCCGCTGCCGGTCAGGAACGCGAGGTCGGGTCGACCTGACTGCGCGGGCAGCCACGTCACGCACACCGTGGTGTCGCTGTCGTCACCAGACGTTGCCACCTCATCGGGGAACGTGGACAGCTTCAGGACGTTTGCGATCGGAGCGGAGCGGATCGCATCGGGTGCCACGGCGACGACGTGAACGTTGCCTTGCGAGTCGCTGAACCGCAGCAGGTCCGCGGCGACCCGGCCGATCCGTTGGACACCGGTTTTCAGCACCACGTAGAACTCCTCGTTCTCGTCGCGTGTGAGGCTCAGCACAGCGCCGACGGGAAATCCCGGCACTCCGGCCGTACTCGGCTCGCCCGCGTGGCTGATCGGCGGAGCCGTGATCGGTGGGACCTCCGGCACGGCGCTGAGCAAAGACTGCGAGACGACCTGCGGAGCCCGGCCCTCCAGCCGCAGCGCCCGCAGCACCGCGGAATCGGCAAGATCCACCACGGCCCGCCGTCCGTGGTACAGCAGATATGCCGGTGCACCGGACCCGACGGTGACCAACAGCGTCTGCTCAGCGGCCAGCCGGCGAACCGACGTCTCGGCAACAGGACCGACCAGCACCGTGGTCGCCGCTCCCCGATCGGTGTCGCAGACGGTCCACCTCGACTCGGCGGCGGCCAGCGACGGGCCGATCAGCTGTGGTGCGCCCGGAATGCCCAGCAGCGGGCCGCGTTTGGTGTGACGCAAGTCGGCCTCAGGCACCCGCCGGGGGTTGACGTCCGACGCCGCGATCAACCGTGCCGAGGCCAAGTTCAGCACCGGATGCCAGGTATCGCCCACTCGCACGTACAGCGCCCCGGTGTCGCGGCCCATCACGATGTGCGCGTCACCGAGGCCCGGCTGCGGCTGCACCACGGCGCCCATCGCGCAGGCCGCCGCCGCGGCGGTCGCCAGCACGCAGCCGACCGCCAACGCCAGCGCGGGTGCCCGCAGTGCCCGATCACCATCCCGATGCAGCAACACACACTCGAGGCGTCGGAGCAGAAAGCGGTAGGCATTGACGTGCCGCCCTGCGCTCGATTGGCCGGGCATTTACTCCCCACCGTCCATGCCCAGACAGTAGGCCCTGAGCAGGAGCTTCTTCAGTCACTCATCCACAGCCCGGAGTTTGTCGCAGGTTTTGTAGCGGTCGGCAGCGGGTAAAATTTCGGCGTGAACACGCACCCCATGGGCCTGCTGGCCGGCGCTTTCGCCGCGGCCGCCGGCATGGTCCTCGCCCCGTCCGCCGTTCCGACCGCGATCCCGTCGGCCGCCGCCACCGACTGCCCGGACGCGGAGGTCATCTTCGCCCGCGGTACCAGCGAACCGCCCGGCATCGGCCGGGTCGGCGAAGCATTCGTCGACTCGCTGCGCCAGCAAACCGGCAAGAACATCGGCGTGTACGCGGTGAACTATGCCGCCAGCCGCCTTCAACTGCATACCGGTGACGGCGCCAACGACGCCATCGCACACATCAAGTCCATGGCCGCGTCATGCCCGAACACCAAGCTGGTTCTCGGCGGTTACTCCCAGGGCGCCGACGTGATCGACATCGTGGCGGGAGTTCCGTTGGCGGGCATCAGTTTCGGCAGCCCGCTGCCCGCCGAATACGCCGACAACATCGCGGCCGTCGCCGTCTTCGGCAACGTGGCCAACCGCTCCGGCGGGTCGTTGGCGACCCAGAGTGCGTTGTTGGGTTCCAAGGCGATCGACCTGTGCAATCCCGGCGACCCGATCTGTCATGCGGGTCCGGGCAACGAGTGGGGCGACCACACCGACGGCTACGTCCCCACCTATACCACCCAGGCGGCGAGCTTTGTGGCGACCAAGCTCGCGGCCGCCTCCACGCCACCTGTATTGCAGTTGCCCGGCCCGGTCCCGCAGGCGCCCGGCCCGGCTCCGCAGGCGCCCGGACCTCCGGCCGGGTCGCCGGGATCGGTGGTGGGAGCGCCCGGGTCGGTGGTGCAGGTTCACTGACACCATCAACGCATGTGCAATAAGCCCGTAAGATCGCGTCATGCGGCTTATCCCCACGGGCAGAGCAAGACTCATCACCCGCCTGGCGGCCGCCGCACTCGCGGCGGCCGCGTTGTCACTTGCATGGCCACTGCCACCCAGGGCTTCCGCGTCCTGCCCGGACGTCGAGGTGGTGTTCGCCCGGGGAACCGGCGAGCCGCCCGGCCTGGGCCGGGTGGGCAACGCCATGGTCGCCTCACTGCGCCAGCAGACCGGCAGGAACATCGGGGCATACGGGGTGAATTACCCCGCCAATAAGGACTTCCTGGCGGCCGCGGACGGTGCCAACGACGCCAGCGACCATGTGCAGCAGATGGCGAACGCGTGCCCGAACACCAAACTGGTGCTCGGCGGGTACTCCCAGGGCGCGGCGGTCATCGACATCGTCACCGCCGCTCCACTGGCCGCCTTGGGCTTTACTCAGCCACTACCGACCGAAGCGGCAGATCACGTCGCCGCGGTCACCCTCTTCGGAAACCCGTCCGGCCGCGCGGGCGGGCTCATGAGCGCCCTGAGCCCGCATTTCGAGGGCAAAATCCTCAACCTGTGCAACGAGGGCGACCCCGTCTGCTCCGATGGCAACCAGTGGAAGGCCCACACCGGCTACGTGCCGGGACTGACCAACCAAGCAGCCAATTTCGTCGTGGGCAAGATCTGACTCGGCGGCCGGGTCACCGACCGCAACCGCCAGGCCGGTACGGGTGCACCTTGTGAGACAACTGAGCAACCGCTTGGGTATCGCTGTGCCGGAGCGCTTTCAGCTGGCACGCTGTCGAAACCCGGGGTTACGATCACGCCGGACCGCAACGACGTTCACCGAACGCGTAGACGCACGAGTTCACTTGCACACTTTCCACGAAGGCAAGTGCGTGGGCACACCATGGAATCTGATTGCCATTGACCGGCGAATGCGCTGAGGAGAGTTGATGTCGGGCACCGATATGGACGTCAAGCCAACGGCGCCAAGCGACTTCGATCACGTCACGGCCACCGGGGAGACGCTCGAAGATTACACACTGCGCTTCGCCCCGCGCGGCTACCGACGGTGGTCGCCGGCGGTGGTGGGAATCTCGGCCCTCGGCGGAATCGCCTACCTGGCCGACTTCGCGATCGGCGCGAATGTCGGCATCACCTGGGGTACCGCGAACGCGCTGTGGGGCATAGGGATTTTCGCCGTCGTGGTCTTCACCACCGGGCTGCCGCTGGCCTACTACGCGGCGCGCTACAACATCGATTTGGATCTGATCACCCGCGGTAGCGGTTTCGGCTACTACGGGTCGGTGGTCACCAACGTGATCTTTGCCACCTTCACGTTCATCTTCTTTGCGCTCGAGGGCTCGATCATGGCGCAAGGCCTCAATCTGGGCCTGCATGTACCACTGTGGCTGGGTTACGCCTGCTCGACGCTGCTGATCTTCCCGCTGGTGATGTACGGCATGAAAGTCCTTTCACAGCTACAACTTTGGACCACCCCGCTGTGGCTGCTGCTGATGGTGGCCCCGTTCGGCTACCTGGTCGTCAGCCACCCGGAATCCATCGGAGAGTTCTTCTCCTACACCGGCAAGGACGGTGGCGGCGGCGTCACCATCGGCTCCGCCCTCTTGGCAGCAGGCGTATGCCTGTCGCTGATCGCCCAGATCGCCGAACAGATCGACTACCTGCGCTTCATGCCGCCACGGACGCCGGAAAACTCCCGCAGCTGGTGGACCTGGACGCTGCTGGCCGGGCCCGGCTGGGTCGTCTTCGGTGCGCTCAAGCAAATCATCGGGTTGTTCCTGGCGGTGTATCTGATCTCCCACATCGCCGGCGCCGCGGCGATCGCCAATCTTCCTGTGCACCAATTCATGCAGATTTACCGCAATGCCATGCCGGGCTGGCTGGCGCTGACGCTCGCCGTGATCTTGGTGGTCCTCAGTCAGGTCAAGATCAACGTAACCAACGCCTATTCGGGCTCGCTGGCATGGACCAATTCGTTTACCCGCGTGACCAAGCATTACCCCGGCCGCATCGCGTTCCTGGCCGTCAATCTCGCAATCGCGTTAATCCTGATGGAAGCCAACATGTTCGACTTCCTCAACGCGATCCTCGGGTGCTACGCCAACTGCGGCATGGCATGGGTGGTGACCGTGGCTTCCGACATCGTCGTCAACAAATACCTGCTGCGGCTGTCGCCGAAGACCCCGGAATTCCGCCGCGGCATGTTGTATGCCATCAACCCGGTCGGCTTCGGCTCATTGCTGTTGGCTGCAGGGCTCTCGATCGTCGCGTTCTTCGGCGGCCTCGGCGAGACGCTGCGGCCGTATTCACCGCTGGTCGCAATCGTTATCGCGGTGGTGATGCCACCGGTCCTGGCGATCGCCACTCGCGGCAAGTACTACCTTCGGCGCGGGCACGACGGCATCGACCTGCCCATGTACGACGAACACGGCAACCCCTCGGCCGAGCAACTGAACTGTCATGTCTGCCGTCATGATTTCGAGCGGCCCGACATGCTGGCCTGTCATGCACACACCGCACACGTCTGCTCGTTGTGCGTCTCCACCGACAAGCGAGCCGAGCATGTGCTGGGAGCGGCGGTGCAGTAGTTAACCGTTACACTTATTTCTATAGTGTATATTTGCAGTAGGATATGTTTGCTATTGCGTGGTGACCGGGTATTCCCGCTGATCCTGACGACGGCGATGTCGCAGCAAGCTGACTTTACCGCTGTCCAGGAGGGTCGATGGGTCTTGAGATCCACCCGTCAGGGGGCGATACCATCGGCGTTGCGCCCGTCCCACCAGTGCCAATGCTCATCGACTTCGGCGCATTGCCGCCGGAAATCAACTCCGGCCGCATGTATATCGGTCCGGGCTCGGGCCCGCTGATCGCCGCTGCGGGAGCCTGGGACGCGCTGGCAGCAGATATCGGCGCGGCGGCCAGTGGCTACCGCACCGTCATCGCGGAATTGACGAGCTTGCAGTGGTTGGGTCCGGCATCGGCCGCCATGCTGGCCGCGGTCACCCCGTACCTGACCTGGTTATGCGCGACGGCGGCACGTGCCGAGCAGGCGGGCATCCAAGCCCGGGCGGCCGCCGCCGCCTACGAAACCGCTTTCGCCATGACGGTGCCCCCACCGTTGATCGCCGCCAACCGAGTTCGGTTGATGGTGCTGGTCGCCACCAACTTCTTCGGCCAGAACACGCCCTTGATCGCGGCCACCGAGGCGGAATACGCCGAGTTCTGGGCCCAAGACGCCACCGCGATGTACGCCTACGCCAGCTCCTCGGCAACCGCTTCGGTGTTAACGCCCTTTACTGCCCCGCCAAACACCAGCAGCCCGGGCGGGCTGGCCGAGCAGGCCCTGTCGGTCGGCAAAGCCGCAGCCCAGCAAGGCCTTTCAGCGCTGAAGCGACCCTGGTTCCCCATCATCCCGACACAGGACTGGAACGCGTTGATCAACACCTGGGGGTTGACCTATTTCGGGGCCGGGATCGTTCAGCTGGTCACTTTGTTCGCCCAGCAGCTCATTCCCGAATCCGCCTCCGCCACAATGCCGATCGCCGGCGGAGCCGCGCCGGCGTCGGCTTTGACGCCCTCGCAGCTGGCCGCCGCCCGACCGGTGTCCGCCGTGCTCGGCCAGGCGGACAGGTTGGGCTCGCTGTCGGTGCCGCCCAGTTGGGCAACGTCGCCGAATCCGGCAAAGGCCGGGGCCGCCGAGATTTCGCACACGGTCAGCACCGTCGGCCGTTCGAATGCGCCCCGGGGCCTATTCCCGAATACGCCGACGGAAAACGACCGACGGGGCGCGACCTTCGCCCGGCGCCGATACGGGATACGCCTGACGGTGATGTCCCGCCCACCGGCCGCCGGATAGCGGAAACCCCTGAGCCACTGCCCTATTGAGGAGGAACAGAGATGTCAGTTGCAGCTACCCAGGTAAGGTGTTGATAACGATGGATTTCGGGGCGTTACCGCCGGAGATCAACTCCATTCGTCTGTATTCCGGGCCCGGGTCGGCACCAATGGTGGCCGCCGCATCGGCGTGGAGCGGATTGGCCGCCGAGTTGACCTCGGCCGCCAATGAATACCAGACGGTGATCACCGCACTGCACAGCGAAGGATGGGTGGGCCCTTCGGCTGTGAAAATGGCCGCTGCTGTCGCGCCATACGTGGCATGGATGCGTGCCACCGCCGCGGCGGCTGAACAAGCCGCCGGCAAAGCACGTTTGGCGGCCGCAGCCTATGAGACCGCGTTCGCCGCCGTCGTGCCGCCGCCGCAGATCGCGGCCAACCGCGCTCAATTGTCGACGCTGATCTCGACCAACGTCGTCGGCCAGAACACCGCAGCGATCGCTGCCACCGAGACGCAATACGGCCAGATGTGGGCGCAAGACGCCGCCGCCATGTACGCCTACGCCGCTGCCTCGGCCACCGCGTCGGCGGTAACGCCGTTCGTTTCGCCGCCGCAGACCACCAGTCCCGCCGCGTCGGCCACTCAGGCCGCAGCGGTCACCAGTGCTGTCGCCACCGCGGCCGGTGCCACGCAGAGCACCCTGTCGAGCTTGCTTTCTGAGCTGCCCGGCGTGCTGGAAGGCCTCGCCTCACCGTTGGCCTCTGCCGTCTCAGCGACAGCGGGTCCGATCGAGCGGTTCTTGGAGTGGTGGGCGCCGTTTGCGAACTTCCTCTATGACACCGCCGGGTTGCCGTTCTTCGGGGCCGGGATCGCCAGCTTCTTTGCGTCGACGGCAAAGACGATGGGTTTGATCGGCCCGGCGGCTGCCGCGCCGGAGGCTGCCGCGGCCGCGGCCGGTGCGGCCGGACTGGTGGGAGGCGGGCCGGTGTCGGCGAGTCTGGCCCAGGCCAGCACCATCGGCAAACTGTCGGTACCACCCACCTGGGCCGGAGCCAGCCCGGTGGCGACCCCGACCAGCACGTCGATGTTCGTCAACGATGTGATCGAACCGGCGGACGTCGGGTCATCCGGAAACGTGGTCGGCGGCATGCCCATCGCCGGTTCGAGCCGGGGGTCGGCGGGTGCCGGTCCCCGATACGGATTCCGCCCCACCGTGGTGACCCGCCCGCCGTCGGCGGGCTAGCGCGAGCGCAGGTCTCGGGTGGTCAAGGCCCGCGCCGCCAGCTGGTCGTCGGGCGGATAGTCCACCTGTACCAGCGTCAAACCGTGCGCCGGCGCGGCCGCGAAGTCACTGGAACGGCCAGTCGCAGTGAGCAATTCGCGACACCAGGCGGCGCTGCGCCGATGCTCGCCGACGGCCAGCACGGCCCCGACGAGGGACCGCACCATGGACCAGCAGAATGCGTCGGCGGTGACATGCGCGGTGACCAGGTCGCCGTCGCGCGCCCAGTCCAGCCGCTGCAAGTCGCGGATGGTGGTGGCACCGTCTCGATGACGGCAAAAGGCGGCGAAATCGTGTAACCCCAACAGCTCTCGCGACGCGACCGCCATCGCCTCCACATCCAGATCCCGCGGCCAGGCGGTGACGTAGCGCGCCAGCTGCGGCACCACCCCATAGGGCGCCGTCGACAGGCGGTAGACATAATGCCGACGCAGTGCGGAAAATCTGGCATCGAAATCCGCTGGGGCGCGGGCGATATCGAGAACTCGGACATCTGAGGGCAGGAAGCGGCCCAGCCGCCCCAGCAGGGGCCGGAATTCGGGTTGGCCGGGGCGGACCGAACGCGAATACGCGTTCGGCAATGCGTCGACAGGCACATCGGCATGGGCCACTTGTCCGCTGGCATGGACTCCGGCATCGGTCCGTCCGGCGGTGCACAGCCGTATCGGCGTACGAAACATCGTCGTCAGTGCCGCATCGAGCACGCCGGCGACCGTACGCTGCCCCGGCTGCGTCGCCCAGCCCGCGAAGTCGGTTCCGTCGTAGGCGATGTCGAGCCGCAGCCGGACGTCGGCACTAATCCTCGGTGGCCCCTTCGGCGTCCTCGGTGGCCTCGGTGTCCTCACCGGCCTCGTCGGCCTCGCCGGCCTCGCCGGCAGGCTCGGCCGCTCCGGCCTCGTCACCGGCCTCTTCAGCGGCCTCTTCGATGGTCGTACCAACGGCGGCCTCAGGCTCGACCGCCGCCTGCGGCGCCGCCGCCGCTGCCACTGGTGCTGCTATATCCTGAGAAGCCTTCTTGGACGCCTTCACTCGCCGTGCCCGATCCGCCTCGGACGTCACCGTCTTCTCCCGCACCAGCTCGATCACGGCCATCGGAGCGTTGTCGCCTTTACGCGGCTCGACCTTGATGATGCGGGTGTAGCCGCCATCGCGGTCGGAGAAGAACGGCCCGATCTCGGCGAACAAGGTGTGCACCACATCCTTGTCGCGGATTTTCTTGAGCACCTCGCGCCGATTGTGCAGCGTGCCCTTCTTGGCGTGGGTGATCAGCTTCTCCGCGTACGGGCGCAACGCCCGGGCCTTGGGCTCGGTGGTTTTGATCCGGCCGTGCTCGAACAGGGACGTGGCCAGGTTGGCCAGGATCGCCTTCTGGTGCGACGATGACCCGCCGAGGCGTGGGCCCTTGGTGGGCTTGGGCATTGCTGACGCTCCTGTCTAGATCGGACGCAAATTAGAGCTGTTCGGTTTCGGCGTAGTCCTGGTCGTCGTAGGCACCCTCCGTGGACCAGGTGCCGGTGGCCACGTCGTAGCCCGCGACCTCCGACGGGTCGAAGGTGGGCGGACTGTCCTTGAGCGACAGACCCAGCTGATGCAGCTTGACCTTCACTTCGTCGATGGACTTCTGACCGAAGTTGCGGATGTCGAGCAGGTCGGACTCGGTGCGCGAGACCAATTCACCGACGGTGTGTACGCCCTCGCGCTTGAGGCAGTTGTAGGAGCGGACAGTCAGGTCGAGGTCATCTATGGGCAGCGCGAACGAGGCGATGTGGTCGGCCTCGGCCGGCGACGGCCCGATCTCGATGCCTTCGGCCTCGACATTGAGCTCGCGTGCCAGACCGAACAACTCGACCAGCGTCTTGCCGGCGGACGCTAGCGCGTCGCGGGGAGTGATCGAACTCTTGGTCTCCACGTCGAGGATCAGCTTGTCGAAATCGGTACGCTGCTCGACCCGGGTGGCTTCCACCTTGTAGGTGACCTTGAGCACCGGAGAGTAGATGGAATCGACTGGGATACGGCCGATTTCGGCACCAGAGGCCCGGTTCTGGACCGCCGGGACGTAGCCGCGGCCACGCTCGACGACGAGTTCCACTTCCAGCTTGCCCTTGTCGTTCAACGTGGCGATGCGCATGCCGGGGTTGTGCACCGTGACACCGGCCGGAGGCACGATGTCGCCGGCGGTGACCTCACCGGGACCCTGCTTGCGCAGGTACATGGTGACCGGCTCGTCCTCCTCGGAGGACACGACCAGGCTCTTGAGGTTCAGGATGATGTCGGTGACGTCTTCTTTGACCCCGGGCACCGTGGTGAACTCGTGCAGCACGCCGTCGATGCGAATGCTGGTGACGGCCGCACCCGGGATCGATGACAACAGGGTGCGTCGCAGCGAATTGCCAAGGGTATAGCCGAATCCGGGCTCCAGCGGTTCGATGGTGAACTGGGACCGGTTGTCGGTGAGGACTTCCTCCGACAGGGTGGGGCGCTGAGAGATCAGCATGGTGTTTCTTCTTCTCCTTCTCGGCACCCGCTATTTGATGCCGTCGGGGGTACTTGGGGGCCGGTTCTCTGTCGACCCCCCCGAGGGTGCGGTTACTTCGAGTAGAACTCGACGATCAGCTGCTCGGTCAGGGGGACATCGATCTGGGCGCGTTCGGGCAGTTGGTGGATCAGGATGCGTTGCCGTTCCCCCACCACCTGCAGCCAGCTCGGGATCGGCCGGTCACCCGCGGTCTCCCGGGCGATCTGGAACGGCACCGTGTTCAGCGACGAGTCCCGCACGTCGATGATGTCGTACTGCGACACCCGGTAGCTGGGCACGTTGACGTGCACGCCGTTGACGCTGAAGTGCCCGTGGCTGACCAGCTGGCGGGCCATCCGGCGGGTGCGCGCCAGGCCGGCGCGGTACACGACGTTGTCCAGCCGGCTCTCCAAGATCCTCAGCAGCTCCTCGCCGGTCTTGCCGGGTTGGCGCACGGCCTCCGCGTAGTAGCGGCGGAACTGTTTTTCCATCACACCGTAGGTAAAGCGGGCTTTCTGCTTTTCCTGCAGCTGCAGCAGGTATTCGCTTTCCTTGATCCGGGCGCGGCCGTGCTGGCCGGGCGGGTAGGGACGCTTCTCGAAGGCCTGGTCGCCGCCGACGAGGTCGGTGCGCAGCCGGCGTGATTTGCGGGTGATGGGTCCGGTGTAACGAGCCATGGTTGTCTGCTAGACCCTTCTGCGCTTGGGTGGGCGGACGCCGTTGTGCGGCTGGGGGGTGACATCGGAGATCGCGCCGACCTCCAGGCCGGCGGCCTGCAGCGATCGGATCGCGGTCTCACGGCCCGAGCCCGGCCCCTTGACGAACACGTCGACCTTGCGCACGCCGTGCTCCTGCGCCTTGCGCGCGGCGTTCTCCGCGGCCAGCTGCGCGGCGAACGGAGTCGACTTCCGGGAACCCTTGAACCCGACGTGACCCGACGACGCCCAGGCGATGACATTGCCCTGGGGGTCGGTGATCGTCACGATCGTGTTGTTGAAGGTGCTCTTGATATGGGCGGCGCCGTGCGGGACGTTCTTCTTTTCCCGCCTCCGGGTCTTCTGTCCCTTTTGACCCTTCTTGGCGGCGCCGCTTGCTGTTTTCTTGGCTGGTGGCATCGGTTACCTGGCCTTCTTCTTGCCTGCGATGGTGCGCTTGGGACCTTTACGGGTCCGCGCGTTCGTCTTGGTCCGCTGGCCACGCACCGGCAGTCCACGGCGGTGCCGCAGACCCTGGTAGCAGCCGATTTCGATCTTGCGGCGAATGTCGGCCTGCACCTCGCGGCGCAGGTCACCCTCGACCTTCAGGTTCGCTTCGATGTAGTCACGCAGATGGGTGAGCTGGTCGTCGGTGAGATCCCTGGTACGCAGGTCCCGGTCGATGCCGGTGGCGGCCAGAATTTCGTTGGAGCGGGTACGGCCGATGCCGTAGATGTAGGTCAGGGCGACCTCCATCCGCTTGTCGCGCGGCAGGTCGACGCCGACTAATCGAGCCATAGGTGGCGTTTCCTCTTTCTCGTCGGAGGTGTGGTCCCAGTCCGTTCCCGCCAAACTTGCGGGGCCCGGCCTCCGTCCGGGCGTGGATGAGCTGGCCCATCTCTATAGATGCCAGCCGCTCATTGGTGCTGGGAGATCTGCATTCAGTTGTCTGATGTGCTCGGCCGGGTCCGGCGGAAGCCTTGACTAACCCTGCCGCTGCTTGTGGCGCGGATCGGAGCAGATCACCATGACCCGCCCGTGTCGACGGATCACCCTGCACTTGTCACAGATCGGCTTGACGCTCGGGTTCACCTTCACGGCAGTCTCGGTCCTGTTCTCTGGGTCTTTGGTCTCAATGCCGGCGCGGGCTACTTGTACCGGTACACGATGCGGCCCCGGGACAGGTCGTAGGGAGACAACTCCACCACCACGCGGTCCTCGGGCAGGATGCGGATGTAGTGCTGCCGCATCTTGCCGCTGATGTGGGCGAGCACCTTGTGGCCGTTTTCCAGCTCAATGCGAAACATGGCATTGGGCAGGGGCTCGACCACGCGACCCTCGACCTCGATGGCGCCGTCCTTCTTGGCCATTGCGTTCTGGCGATCCTCACTTTTTGTCAGTGCACCGGGTTCGGCGCAGCACCTGCCCGGACTACAAACGTGAGCCGGTGGTGGAAATTCCGCGAAGCGTTCCGAGAAATTTCGGGACTGGGCACACCAGAAGCCGGCACGGACGCCGCACCGTTGGTCCACAATACCCGCATCGCCGCGTCCGACGCAAAACCCGGCAGGAATCGCAGGAATAGGCTGCCAGGACCGGCGGGTTGGACCCACCGTGACCGATTCTGATGCCAGTGCCCCCAATGCTCCCGACGATCAAACCAGTTCTGCCGCCAACAAGCCGGACCTCGGCCGGTTCGGATCCTTCGGATGGGGCGTAACCCCCCGGCAAGCCAAAGAAATCGAAGCCCTGGGCTACGGGGCCGTCTGGGTGGGCGGCTCGCCGCCCGCGGAGCTGACCTGGGTGGAACCGATTCTCCAGGCGACGACCACCCTGCACGTGGCCACCGGCATAGTCAACATCTGGTCAGCGCCCGCGAAGCCGGTCGCCGAGTCGTTCCACCGGATCGACCAGGCCTACCCGGGCCGTTTCCTGCTGGGTATCGGTGTCGGCCACTCCGAGGCGACCGCCGAGTACCGAAAGCCTTACGAGGCCCTGGTGAAGTACCTGGACCAGTTGGACGAGTACGGCGTGCCCGCCGACCGACGTGTGGTAGCGGCCCTGGGTCCCCGGGTGCTCAAGCTGTCGGCCGAACGCAGCGCCGGGGCCCACCCCTACCTGACCACGCCCGAGCACACCGCACAGGCCCGCGAACTGATCGGTCCGTCTGCGTTTCTGGCGCCCGAACACAAGGTGGCGCTGACCACAGACCCCGAGCAGGCCCGTTCGGTGGGCCGCAAGGCCCTCGACGTCTATTTCAACCTCGCCAATTACCGCAACAACTGGAAGCGGCTGGGCTTCAGCGACGACGACGTCGCCCGGCCCGGCAGCGACCGCCTGGTCGACGCGGTGGTCGCCCACGGCACCCCGGAGGCGATCGCGGCACGGCTCAAGCAGCACCTCGACGCCGGCGCCGACCATGTCCCCGTTCAGGTCCTGACCAAAGCGGAGAACCTGGTCCCGGCGCTCGCCGAATTGGCCGGTCCACTCGGGCTCACCCCGTCCTGAAACGGGTCGAGGCAGTTTCCGTCAGCCCGGCCCCGGCCGGTTCGGTGTCCGGCCATGCCACGGGCCGAGTCTCCACCAACACTGCGCCTGGCAGACCGACGAGACGTTATTGCCGGCACCGACCGAACTGGCCGGGCCGCCGGGACTACCCGTTAGGGTTTGGCCATGCGGCTGCTAGTCACCGGTGGAGCGGGCTTCATCGGCGCCAACTTCGTGCACAGCACCGTGCGCGAACGTCCCGAGGTTGAGGTCACGGTCCTCGATGCGTTTACTTACGCGGGCCGGCGTGATTCGCTGGCCGACGTCGCGGACGCGATCACACTGGTCGAAGGCGATATCACCGACACCGAGCTGGTTTCCCGGCTGGTGGACCAGTCGGATGCGGTCGTGCATTTTGCCGCCGAAACCCACGTCGACAACGCGTTGGACGACCCCGAACCGTTCCTGCACACCAACGTGATCGGGACGTACACGATCTTGGAAGCGGTCCGGCGCCACGGCGTGCGCCTGCACCACATCTCCACCGACGAGGTCTACGGCGACTTGGCGCTCGACGACCCGCAGCGGTTCACCGAGTCGACACCGTACAACCCGTCGAGTCCGTATTCGGCGTCCAAGGCGGCCGGTGACATGCTGGTCCGGGCCTGGGTGCGGTCCTACGGCGTACGCGCCACCATCTCCAACTGCTCCAACAACTACGGGCCGTATCAGCACGTCGAGAAGTTCATTCCGCGCCAGATCACCAATGTGCTCACTGGGCGGCGACCCAAGCTCTACGGCAGCGGCGCCAACGTCCGCGACTGGATTCACGTCGACGACCACAACAGCGCGGTATGGCGAATTCTCGAAAAGGGCCAGATCGGCCGGACCTACCTGATCAGCGCCGAGGGCGAGCGCGACAATCTGACCGTGTTGCGCACCTTGCTGCGGATGCTGGGCCGCGACCCCGACGATTTCGACCACGTCACCGACCGAGTCGGTCACGACCTGCGTTACGCCATCGACCCGTCCCCGCTCTACGACGAATTGGCCTGGGCGCCAACGCACACCGATTTCGAAGAGGGATTGCGCACCACCATCGACTGGTATCGCGACAACGAAGCGTGGTGGCGACCGCTGAAAGACGCCGCGGAGGCACGCTACGAGCAGCGCGGTCAGTGACATGAAGGTACGCGAACTCGACATCACCGGCGCCTGGGAGATCACTCCTACCATTCACGGCGATTCGCGCGGACTGTTCTTCGAATGGCTTACCGAGCGCGACTTCAGCGCTTTCGCGGGTCATCGTTTGGACGTCCGGCAAGCCAATTGCTCGGCATCGGCGGCCGGTGTCCTGCGCGGTCTGCATTTCGCCGAGTTGCCGCCGGGCCAGGCCAAGTATGTGACCTGCGTATCCGGCTCGGTGTTCGATGTCGTCGTCGATATCCGTTTGGGTTCACCGACATTCGGGCGATGGGACGCGGTGGTGCTCGACGACGTGGACCGCCGGTCGGTTTACATCTCCGAAGGCTTGGCGCATGGTTTCCTTGCGCTGCGAGATAATTCGACCGTGATGTATCTGTGCTCGGCAGAGTACAACCCGCAGCGCGAGCACACGATCTGCGCGACAGATCCATCGCTGGCGATCGATTGGCCGTTGGTCGACGGTGTGGCGGCGAGCCTGTCCGACCGCGACGCAGCTGCCCCTAGTCTCGACGAGGTACGCGCCACGGGCGTGCTGCCGACCTGGGCAGCGACCCGGAAATTCATCGGCGCGCTGCGCGGCGAGTAAGACGCATCTGTACGCCGGCTACGCCGCCATACATACTGCTTCAGAAGACCTGCCGGTATGGCGGTACAGACCTATCCGAAGGAGAACTTGGTGAAGCGTGAGTTGTTGATCGCCGTCGGGGCGGCGACCATCGTCGCGGGTGTGGCGGGATGCTCCAACGACAACAAGTCCGGACCATCATCCAGCTCCGCTACGTCGTCGAGCGCCGCCTCGAGTTCGACGGCGGCGCCCACGTCGAGCAGCACCCCGGCCGCGTCGGGAGAAACCAAGGTCATCATCGGCGGCCAGCCGCAAAACGTCAGCGGCCCGGTGGTGTGCTCGACGAATGCCGGCAGGTTCTCCATCGCCGTCGGCGACATGGCGACGGGAATCATCGTCGGCTTGGAGCCGGACGGCTCGGTGGTGCACAGCGCCGGCCTGGGCACCGTCGACGGCGTGGTCATGAGCTTCACCGAGGGCGTGCCCGACGAGAACGCCAGCGCCACCAAGGCCGGCAACAGCTACCACATCACCGGTGTGGCCAGCGGTGTCGACAATGCCGGTCAGCAGGTGCACAAGCCGTTCGAGGTCGACGTCACCTGCCCCTAGCAGGCGCATCGGCTACCTCGATGCCGTC
This sequence comes from Mycobacterium innocens, assembly GCF_900566055.1. Classification (GTDB taxonomy): domain Bacteria; phylum Actinomycetota; class Actinomycetes; order Mycobacteriales; family Mycobacteriaceae; genus Mycobacterium; species Mycobacterium innocens. The sequence goes on along the minus strand of NZ_UPHQ01000036.1, from coordinate 29,880 downwards.
ACCGGTCCGAAGCCGGGTGAAGGATGGCGAATAACAGCACATCCGCCTGGCTAACGGGCCGCGAAGCCGCGCATCCGGCCAGCAGCACGCTCAAAGCCACTGCGGCGACCTGATGTCTGAGAAATACCGGCGACATGGCACCTCCGTGATCGATTGGTCGGGCAGACCCCGTCAATGGACGCCAATAGATACCGCAGGTGGTTACACTGTCAGCTGGATCCGTCGTGGCGTTCCGGTGCTTGGGGTTTGCCGTCGACTCGGCGGACGAACCCACTGATTGAGCCGAGATCGAACGGGTGCATGCGGCCGTCAGGAACCTCGGCGCTGGCCGTGACTCGCTGCCAGCTTCCATCGTTGGGCGTTAGCTGCCCGGCGACGGTCGGAGGTTCGCCCGCCTGGTCGCCGATTACGGCTCGATCGATGGCTACCGCGGCAACCGCGGAGGCGGCGGCCGCCGATGTGCCGACGATGACGTGACGGCGGGTGGCGCTGCGCTTCGGCGCTGAATCCGTTGCAGCGCCAGACATCTGCTCGGCAAGACACCGGTGCAGATCGGCAAGGAAGTACTCGCGCGGAGCGTCAGCAACATCAGCGCCGTGCGGCGACGCGCGCAACTCGATTGCCGTTCGGATCTGCGCCACCTCGAACTCGTCGGGCCGGAATGGCTTAGGCCGGCGCCCCTGTAAGAGCTCGTCGATGTAGCTAGATGCGCTCGTTCATCGCCGCGGTGGCCGTGGCTCTCGGGATTTCGCTAATAACGCGCAACGAGAACGACTTTCGGGGCATTCACAGCGCCCTGTCCATTATCACGGTGTAGGACCAACGTCGGGTGGACGCGCTCCAACCGTGCTCCGGGCTGGTTGACTTCACGGATAATGCCGATCATCCAAGTCCTGGCAAAGTCGCACCGCTTGCGACACGCGGCCAGAATTACTAGGATGTACAAGTATTACTCTGCCTCCCGTCCTCAAGGGAAACCATGACCACACATATTCCGCATTTCATCGACGGCCAGCGCAGCACCGGCCAGTCCACCCGCACCGCCGACATCTTCGACCCCAACACCGGCCAGGTCCAGGCGAAAGTGCCGATGGCCGGCCAAGCCGACGTCGACGCCGCGGTGGCATCGGCTGTCGAGGCCCAAAAAGGTTGGGCCGCATGGAATCCGCAACGCCGCGCCCGGGTGCTGATGCGGTTCATCGAGTTGGTCAACGACAACAACGACGAACTGGCCGAACTACTGTCACTCGAGCATGGCAAGACGCTGGCCGACGCCGCGGGCGACATTCAGCGCGGCATCGAGGTGATCGAGTTCTGCCTCGGGATCCCGCACCTGCTCAAGGGTGAGTACACCGAGGGCGCCGGTCCGGGCATCGACGTCTACTCGCTACGGCAGCCTCTCGGCGTGGTCGCCGGGATCACCCCGTTCAACTTCCCGGCGATGATCCCGCTCTGGAAGGCCGGCCCGGCCTTGGCATGCGGAAATGCGTTCCTGCTCAAGCCGAGTGAGCGTGACCCGTCGGTTCCGGTACGGCTGGCCGAACTGTTCGCCGAAGCCGGCCTGCCCCCCGGCGTGTTCCAGGTCGTGCACGGCGACAAGGAAGCCGTCGACGCCATCCTGAATCACCCCGACATCAAGGCGGTCGGGTTCGTCGGCAGCTCCGACATCGCCCAGTACATCTACGCCGGGGCCGCCGCGACCGGCAAGCGCTCGCAATGCTTCGGCGGCGCCAAGAACCACATGATCGTGATGCCCGACGCGGATCTCGACCAGGCGGTCGACGCGCTGATCGGTGCGGGCTACGGCAGCGCCGGCGAGCGCTGCATGGCGATCAGCGTCGCGGTCCCGGTCGGTGAGCAGACCGCGGAGCGGTTGCGCGCCAGGCTGATCGAGCGGATCAACAACCTGCGGGTCGGCCACAGCCTGGACCCCAAGGCCGACTACGGCCCGCTGGTCACCGAGGCCGCCCTGACCAGGGTGCGCGACTACATCAACCAAGGCGTCCAGGCCGGTGCCGAGATCGTCATCGACGGCCGCGAAAGGGCCAGCGACGACCTGACTTTCGGTGATGCCAACTTGGAAGGCGGCTTCTTCATCGGACCGACGCTGTTCGACCACGTCACCCCGGACATGTCGATCTACACCGACGAGATCTTCGGGCCGGTGCTGTGCATGGTGCGCGCCCACAACTACGAGGAAGCCCTGCGCCTGCCGTCGGAGCACGAGTACGGCAACGGGGTGGCAATCTTCACCCGCGACGGTGATACCGCTCGCGACTTCGTCTCGCGGGTTCAGGTGGGCATGGTCGGTGTCAATGTTCCGATCCCGGTCCCGGTGGCCTATCACACTTTTGGCGGCTGGAAACGCTCCGGGTTCGGCGACCTCAACCAGCACGGCCCGACGTCGATCCAGTTCTACACCAAGGTCAAGACCGTCACCTCGCGCTGGCCGTCCGGCATCAAGGACGGTGCCGAGTTCGTCATCCCGACAATGCAGTAAGCAGCCATGTATACCCTCAACGACGACGAGCGGGTGATCACCGAGACGGCGGCTGCATTCGCCGAAAAGCGGTTAGCCCCATACGCTCTGGAATGGGACGCGAGCAACCACTTCCCGGTCGACGTGTTGCGCGAGGCCGCCGAACTCGGGATGGCCGCCATCTACTGCCGTGACGACGTGGGCGGTAGCGGGCTGCGCCGGCTCGACGGGGTACGCATCTTCGAACAGTTGGCCATCGCCGACCCGGTCACCGCCGCCTTCCTGTCCATCCACAACATGTGCGCCTGGATGATCGACAGCTTCGGCACCGACGAACAACGCAAGGACTGGATACCGCGGCTGGCCACAATGGACGTCATCGCCAGCTACTGCCTGACCGAGCCGGGCGCCGGCTCCGATGCCAGCGCTTTGAGCACCCGCGCCGTCAGACAAGGTCTCGGAAAAAACGCAGACTATGTGCTCGACGGTGTGAAGCAATTCATTTCCGGCGCCGGAGCCTCGGATTTGTACGTGGTGATGGCCCGCACCGGCGCGGACGGCCCACGCGGCATATCGGCCTTCGTGATCGAAAAGGGCGCTGCTGGAATGAGTTTCGGTGCGCTCGAAGAGAAGATGGGCTGGCATGCGCAACCGACAGCCCAGGTGATCCTCGACGGGGTCCGGGTGCCCGCCGATGCCATGCTGGGTGGCGTCGACGGGGAAGGCGCGGGCTTCGGCATCGCGATGAACGGTCTCAACGGCGGCCGGCTCAACATCGCGGCGTGTTCGCTCGGCGGCGCGCAGGCCGCTTTCGACAAGGCCGGCGCCTATGTTCGCGACCGACACGCTTTCGGCGCCAGCCTGCTGGACGAACCCACCGTTCGGTTCACCCTGGCCGACATGGCTACCGGGCTGGAAACGTCGCGAATGTTGTTGTGGCGAGCCGCGAGTGCACTCGACGGCGACGCCGCCGACAAGGTCGAGCTGTGCGCGATGGCCAAGCGCTATGTCACCGACACCTGCTTCGAGGTGGCCGACAAGGCGCTGCAACTCCACGGCGGGTACGGCTACCTGCGCGAGTATGGTCTGGAGAAGATCGTCCGCGACCTGCGGGTGCATCGAATTCTGGAAGGGACCAACGAAATCATGCGGGTGGTCATCGGCCGGGCCGAGGCCGCGCGGTTTCGCGCCACCGTTTAGGAGGGCTGCACCACGTGACAGAGACGATCGCGTTCCTCGGACTGGGGAACATGGGCGCGCCCATGTCGGCGAATCTGGTTGCCGCCGGGCACATCGTGCGCGCCTACGACCCCGTGCCCGCGGCAGCTGTGGCCGCCGCCGCAGGCGGCTGCGCGGTGTTCGACAGCGCAGCCGCCGCGGTTTCCGAGGCTGGCGTGGTCATCACCATGCTGCCCAACGGTGACGTGGTCAAGCGCTGCTATGCCGAGGTACTGCCCGCCGCGCAACCGGGTGCCCTGTTCATCGACAGCTCAACAATCTCGGTCGGCGACGCCCGCGAGGTGCATGCGCTGGCCGCATCGCACGGCCTGGCCCAACTCGACGCGCCGGTTTCCGGCGGTGTCAAGGGTGCCGCGGCCGGGACGCTGGCGTTCATGGTCGGCGGCGACCCGGGCGTCTTGAAGCGGGCCCGTCCGGTGCTGGAACCCATGGCGGGCAAGATCATTCACTGCGGCGCGGCCGGGGCGGGCCAGGCCGCCAAGCTGTGCAACAACATGGTGCTGGCGGTGGAGCAGATCGCGATTGGCGAGGCGTTCATGCTGGCCGAGAAGCTCGGGCTGTCGGCCCAGTCACTGTTCGACGTCATCACCGGCGCGACCGGCAACTGCTGGGCGGTGCACACCAACTGCCCGGTGCCGGGCCCGGTTCCGACGTCGCCGGCCAACAATGACTTCAAGCCGGGCTTCGCGACCGCGTTGATGAACAAGGATTTGGGCTTGGCGATGGACGCGGTGACCGCCACCGGATCCGCCGCGCCGCTGGGCCGCCACGCCGCCGAGATCTATGCTGAGTTCATCGCGACCGACGTCTCCCACGGCGCCTTGGACTTCAGTGCGGTGATCGAGATGCTGCGGAACGGCTAGCTCACCGGACGTTTCGGCCCAGGAATGCGGCAAGCTGGTCTGCGGGCGCACTTTCCGGTGAACACGGCTGCTCATCGGCGAAGGGCTTGCCCGGCCCCCGGAACTGCGGCCCCACGAACGCCCGGACGGCGGCGAGCTGTTCGGTCGCCAATTCGGGGTCAAGATCGGTGGGTTGGCCGGTGGCGGCCGCCAGATCCCACGCGTGGGTCAGCACATCGCTGGTGCGGATCCCGACGAAGACCTGGCCGGGCAGCTCACCGAACGGCAGCTTGAAGGTAGGGGACATCCCGTCCGGCCCGGCGAAGACCTCGTGGGCGGCAGCCGCGGCAGTCCGATGGGCCGCCAGGATGTCGTCGGGCCGTGCGGGCGGCTCAACCGGGTGTTGCGCCCATTGCCCGACGTGCTCGTTGCCGCTGATGACATGCTCGATCAGATCCCGCACCGTCCACTCCGAGCAGGGCGTCGGAGCGCCGAGTTGGTCGGGGCTGACGTTGGCGAGGACGCCGGCGAACGCGTCCTGGGCGCGCTGGTGAGCAACAAGTGGGTCCACTGTTCTGCCTTTCGGTCGGTGTCAGACGGTGAAGTCTCCGGCGTTGCGCCGCAACGTTTCGATGGCGGACACCAGCGCCTCCGACTCGCCGGCATCGATTCCGATGTCGGCGAATACCTGCTCGTTGAGGGTCAAGGTGGCGTCCTCGACGGTGGCCCGCCCCAAGTCGGTGATCTGCACCAGCGTGGTCCGCCCGTCGGTAGGGTGCGGCACCCGGTGCACCAGCCCGTCGGCTTCCAGCCGACGGATCGCGTGCGTGACGCTGGTGACATGAACCTGAAGGCGGTCGGAGGCCTTGGTGATCGGCAACGCTCCGGTACGGCTGAACGCCAATAACCGCAGCAGCTCGAAACGCGAGAAACTCAGATCGTAGGGGCGCAGCGCGGTCTCGACGCGGGCCAGCAGGATCTGGTGCGCACGCATCACCGAGGTCACCGCGACCATGCCCTGCGCCACGTCGTTCCACCCGGCTTTCTCCCAGTTGGCCCGGGCCACGGCGATCGGGTCAGGTCTGTCCGGTCGTGATGCTGCCACGCCCTTTCTTACCGCACCGGCGGGGCCATCGGGTCAACACGCGGGATTCACGCCGCAAATTTTCCCACCGCGGACAACACCGCCAGAGTTGACGCACGGCTGCCCACGGTTATCCGGGCACCGCCGTCCGGGTACAGCCGCACCTGCAGGCCCGCCCGGACGAAAACGTCATGCCACAACCGACCCCTCGACGGCAGGTACATGAAGTTCGCGTGCGCATCGGTGGTGGCTATCCCCATGGCGCTCAATAGCCGCCGCAGGTAACGCCGTTCGGCCGTAATCAGCCGAACCCGGTGCAGCAACTGGCCTTCGGCTTCGTAGGAGGCCGCCACCGCCCGTAGGGCCTGCATCACCACGCCGGTCGCGCCCGCTCCCAGCACCACCCGGTCGGGGGGCATGCCGATATGGCCGGCGATCAAGTCGCGCAACCGTTCCGGCAGAAACTCCGGATACCGGTTCACCGCGTCGATCGAGCGATTCAGCGCCGAGCGCACCGCGGGCTGCGGAGGGAACGGGTTCTCGTTGAGCGCCAACGCACCAGGGTCGATGGCGTTCGGGCTGATGACGGTGAGCATCAGGGCCGCCCGCCCCAGCGCACCGCCGCGGCCCCGGCGAAATCGCCGGCGTGCGCAAACCCTGCCATCATGACTGTGTCGCCGGTCACCACCCGCCCGGTCAAGATGGCCCGATCCAGGTTGACCGGAATCCCCGCGCCGAACAGGTTTCCGCATGCGTCAAAGGTGTCCAGGTGGCGTTCGGCGGGCAGTTCGAGTGCTTCTCGCCAGTTGCGCATAAACACCCGGTTGAGCTGGTTGGTGACCAGCAGGTCAATGTCTTTGGACGGCAGGCCAATCCAATCACAGACCGCCAGCGCCACTTCCGGGACCTGCCGGTTGCCGCGGGCCAGCACCTTGGTGATCTTGCTTTCGGTGAAAGCGATGCAGAGCTCCCCGGTTCCCGGCTGCCACCACTTCCGCGGCGGGTCCGGGGCAAGCGTCATTTCGCCGGCGTATTCGCCGTAGGTGCGGCATTCGATGCCGAGAACGGGCGACCGGTCGGACAGCGTGACCAGGCCCACCGCGGCCCCGTCGCCGGGCACCGCCGCTTGCGCCTTGCGACGGACTCCGGGTTGATCGAACACCTGGCCAGCCGAATTCTGCGCGATGGCGATCACCGCCGTGCGCCCCGCGCCCGAGGCCAGCAGTTGGCGAACCACGTTGAGCGCCAACACGAATACCGCGCACCCACCGTTGTGCAAGTCCAGCACCCACGAGGGCCGCATGCCCAGGCGGTGAGCGATCCCGCCACCGGTGCCGTAGAACGGCACATCCGGCGCCTGAGTATGGGTGATCAGCACGTCGACGGCCTCGATAGCCTCCTCGCCGTGGCGCTCGATCAACCCTCGTGTGGCGCTCCACCATGTCGACGGCGGTCTCGTCCGGGTCGACGTGATGGCGAAACGCCGGCGCACGGAACATCAGACTGTCACGCAGGTCGTCGGATTCGGCGAATTGTGCGTAGTAATCCGCGCCGATCGACTCGCCGGGCAGATAGCTGGAAACGTCAATGAGACTGACGGATTGGCTCACCACGCATGTCACCTCATCCAGACGGGTACGACGGGTAAGCCGTTGCGGTGCCGGTATTCCGCGATGGCCTTGAGGTTCTTCAGTTCCAGCAGGTGGCCGGCACCGAACATGTCCCAGAAATCCCCCACCCAGACCGATCGGTCGGCCGGCGCGGTCTCCGGGTAGGGGTTGTGGTCGTAGAACGGGTGGTGGCAATTCGTCTACAGCACAACCGAACCCGGGCGGTCCAGCACCACCTGCGCGTCAACGACCCGCATCAGGTAGACCATCCACAGGTGCTTGCCCTGATCCCAGGCGCAGTGGTATTCCACCGTCCGGGCCTGCTCATTGGCTATGGTGCAGGTGTAAATCCTGGTCTGCGAACCGAGCCGATCGTAGGCCAGCCACAACCCGGGCCCGCAACACCGCTCGCAGCTGTTCGAGCTCCATTCGGGCGTTGTCGCGCGCGACCTGCTCGCCGACGATGATCGTGACCGGGCCGTTCGCGCGGCGCAGTAGCTGAGCTATGGGATACGGGTTGCCTGATGGCCCGCACGTCCCCCGGCGGCCGGCTGTGCTCTTCGACCGCCACGTATCCCTGCTGAATGTCCTTGGGCAGCAACAACACAGCCGGACCGCCGGTGCGCGCCGCGGCGATGGCACGCGGCAGGGCCGAGGCAATCTCGGCCGGCACGAGCACCCGCTGACACGATAGCGACACCGCGGAGAACACCGCTTCTGCATCCAGCGATCCGTTGCGCCCGCTGGTGTCCTGAAAGGCGCCCCGGCCGTCGAGGGCGGTGGCGGATTGGCCGACCAGGGCAAGCACCGGAACCCGGCTTGCCAGCGCCTCCCCCAATCCCGCGACGAGATTGAGGGCGCCGCCGCCGGAAGTCGTTGCCACCACTCCTAACCCAGATCCCAGCCCGGCTCCGCTGCGTTGTAGCCGTCGGCCATTGCGGCGGCGGAGAATTCGCGCTTGGCCAGGACGGCGCACAGCGACGGGTGGAAATGCGCGGCGTCGTAGAGATCTTCGATGTTGGCTCCGTCCACACCGAAGACGTGGTCTACTCCGATCGCCGCGAGGTGGTCCACAATGTGGTCGACCACCCGGTGCTTCCTGGGCATGTCGGTAACACGACCCGCGGCGAACTTCAGTTCACCGCGGGCCCGGCGAATTCAGAGCGAACGCTGCAGCAGCACCTGGCCGGTATCGGCGGAAACCACTTGTACGGCGGCGATTCGATCGACCGGTATCGAGATGCTGCCGGCTGGTGTCGCGGTGTGGCCGGGTTCGGCCACCCACGTCGCCAGCCGGGTTTGGCTGCCGTCGCGACCCACCACGACCATCGCCAGCGTGTCGTGGGGCGCATCCGGCGGAGCCAGGCAAACACACCGCAGGTTGATGAACGTCCCCCAGCGCTCGGGGTGCACCGACACCGTCGAAACCAGCAGTTTGGTCCCGACCTGTGCCATCGGCTGCGCCGACACGGCCGGCGACTGCGGTGATCCGGTATGACCCTGGACGCCAACCAGCACAGCGATTCCCAACAGCACGGCGGCGGCGGCCGAAGCCACCCACGTCGCCAGCCGGGCGCGGCGACGGCGCCAGCGCACCGTTGCCAGCAACGACGGCAACAACTGCGGCGAGAGCTGCGGCGCAGCCGGCGGACCACCCGCGGCGGGACCGGACTCGTTCGTCGCCGCCACCTCGTCGCGGTCGAGCTGCGAAAGCAATGCGGGCACACCGGAGAGTTCGGCGACCGCCTGGCGGCAGGCGGGACACCCACTCATGTGCTCTTCGTATTCGCGGCGATCGGTCGCCGACAGCGACCCCAATACGTAAGCGGCGTCCCACATCCCATAGGCGTGGTTGCGACCGGTCGTCAGGTCATAGCCCTCTTTGTCACCGGGCGGGCCAAGTCCCCTAAGCGACGTGACCATGTCATCCATCTCCTGTCACCCCCAAGTATTCGGAACGGACGGCCGCCCGGATGGGTCCGTGAACAGTCCCTCGAATCAGTCCTGCCGTCATCGCGTCACCCCAAGTTCCTGCAAGCCGAGCCGCAGCGCCCGCACCGCGTAGTGAAGTCGCGACTTGACGGTGCCTTCGGCGATTCCGAGGTCGCCGGCAATCTGCGCGGTGGTCCAACCACGATAGTAGGACCGCTCGATCACGGCCCGGTGCTCGTCGGACAGGTGAGCCATCGCCTCGGCGATCAGCAACCGGTCCAGCGCCGCGTTCACCTCGTCGGGCACAGACCGCTCGGGCGCGCCCGATTCGTCGGTGGAGCCGACGACATTGCGGGACCGTGCGCTGCGCCGGTCGTCGATGATCATGTTGCGCGCGACGGTGAACAACCACGCGCGCGCCGACCGCTCGGTATCACCTATCACTTCCGGGTGCTGCCATGCCCGCAACAACGTCTCCTGGACGACGTCCTCGGCCTGGCTCGCGTCGCCGGTCAACCGCAACGCATAACGCCACAACACCGCGGCATGCTCGTCGTAGAGCGCCTTCATCAGCGCGGCCTCGGTAGCCCCGGACGCCGCCCGAGTGCCGGCCACGCGACCCACTCGATCACCTCCGCTTCTGACACGAGTCGAGTAGGTGTTTGGTTCAGCCGTCTAACCAAAGGTCAGGATTCGGGGCCCGTCCTCGGTTACCGCAACTGTGTGCTCCCAGTGTGCCGCACGCGACCCGTCGGCAGTAGTGACTGTCCAGTTATCGTCGAGCACCACAGTCCTGCCGGTGCCCAGGGTCAGCATCGGTTCGATGGCCAGCACCGAGCCCGCGACCAGCACCGGCCCGCGCCCGGGAGCGCCCTCGTTGGGCAAGAACGGATCCAGGTGCATCTCCCGGCCGATACCGTGACCGCCATACCCGTCGACGATTCCGAACGAGCGGCCGTAGCGGGTCTCGGCGGTGCGGGTGCCCCGCTCGATGGCATGCGAGACGTCGGTCAGCCGATTACCGACCACCATCGCCTTGATTCCGGCCTCCAGTGATTCCCGGGTCGCTTCCGACAGGGCTTCGTCGGTCGGACTGAGCGGTCCGACCCCAAAGGTTATTGCCGCGTCGCCGTGCCAGCCTTCCAGGACCGCGCCGCAGTCGACCGAAACCAGGTCGCCGGCGGCCAGGATTTCGGCGGCGGACGGAATGCCGTGGACCACGCGGTCATTGACCGAGACGCAGATCGACGCCGGGTAGCCATGATAGCCCAGGAACGACGGGATAGCGCCGGCTTCGCGGATCACCGTCTCGGCGATGTCGTCGAGGCTCAGGCTCGACACCCCGGCGACCGCCGCCGCGCGGACGGCTCGCAGGGCCGCAGCCACGACGGAGCCCGCCGCGGCCATCGCGTCGAGCTCGCCGGCTGTGCGTTGTGGCACGACTCTGCGGCCCCGCAACCGTGCCAGGGCACGCATGGCTACTTCCCCAGGGCCCGCAACGCGCGAGCGAACACTTCGTCCATGGTGCCAACCGCGTCGACGGTCTTCAGTTGGCCGCTGTAGTACTCCAGCAGCGGCGCGGTCTCGTCGCGGTAAACCTTCATCCGGTTGAGGATCACCTCGTCGGTGTCGTCGGCGCGGCCACGGCCTTTGAGCCGCTCCAGCAACACCTCCTCCGACACCCGGAACTCCAGCACGGCATCGATGTCGGTCCCCCGGCGTTCGAGCATCGCGTGCAGCGCCTTGGCCTGTTCCACCGATCGTGGGTATCCGTCCAGGATGAAACCGTTGGCCGCGTCGGGGTTGTTCAACCGATCGTCGACGAGTTCGTTGGTCAGATCGGACGGCACCAGGTCACCGGCGCTCAGGTACCGCTTGGCCTCGATGCCCAGCTTGGTGCCGTCTTCGATGTTTCGCCGGAACAGCTCGCCGGTGGAGATCTGCGGGATCCCCAGCTTCTCGGCCAGCTTTTGGGCTTGCGTCCCCTTGCCCGCCCCGGGCGGTCCCAGCAAAACGACTCTCACTTGAGGAACCCTTCGTAGTTGCGCTGCATGAGCTGACTCTCGATCTGTTTGACCGTATCCAAACCGACACCGATCATGATCAGGACCGCGGTACCCCCGAAGGGTAGGTTCTGAACTCCGCCGCTGGCGCCGATCTGGAGGAACAGATTGGGCAACACCGCGATCACGCCGAGGTAGATCGAACCCGGCAGGGTAATCCGGCTCAGCACATAACGCAGGTAATCAGCGGTCGGGCGGCCCGGACGGATGCCTGGAATGAAGCCGCCGAACTTTTTCATTTCATCGGCACGCTCGTCGGGATTGAACGTGATCGACACATAGAAATAGGTGAAGAAGATGATCAGGCCGAAGTAGATGGTGATATAGCCCAGGTTGCTGGGGTCGGACAGGTAGGTGGCGACGAACTTGTCCCACCAGCCGCGGCCGAGACCCCCGGTGCCACTGCGGACCAGCTGAGTGATCAAGTGCGGAATGTAGATCAGCGACGAGGCGAAGATCACCGGGATGACGCCGGCCTGGTTGACCTTGAGCGGCAGATACGTCGACGTTCCGCCGTACATCCGCCGGCCCACCATCCGTTTGGCGTACTGCACCGGGATGCGGCGCTGGCCCTGCTCGACGAAAACCACGCCGACGATGATGATCAGCGTGGCCACGCAGACCGCGGCGAAGACCGCGCCGCCGCGGCTTTCCAGGATGTCATGCCCTTCCGGATAAATGCGGGCGGCGATGCCGACGAAGATCAACAGCGACATGCCGTTGCCGATGCCGCGTTCGGTGATCAACTCGCCCATCCACATCACGAGCGCCGCGCCACTGGTCATCACCAGCACGATGACGACCAGGGTGAAAATGCTGTCGTCGGCGATGATTTTCTCGCGGCAGCCTTGCAGCAGCTGGTCGTTGGCCGCCAGCGCCACGATGCTGGTGGCCTGCAGAATCGCCAGCGCGATCGCCAGATAACGGGTGTACTGCGTCATCTTGGCCTGACCGGACTGGCCTTCCTTACGCAGTTCCTCAAATCTGGGAATGACGACGGTCAGCAGCTGCACGATGATGCTGGCCGTGATGTAAGGCATCACCCCGACCGCGAACACCGTGAGCTTGAGCAGCGCACCACCGGAGAACAGGTTGATCAGCGAGTAGATCTGGCCGGCTTCGCCGCTGCTGGCCTGTTTGATGCACTGCTGGACGTGCGGGAAGTCGACGCCCGGAGACGGCAGCGAGGCGCCGACCCGGTACAGCACCACGATGCCCAGCGTGAAGAGGATCTTCCGTCTCAGGTCGACTGTACGCAGCGATGAGATGAAAGCCGAAAGCACTACTTCCTCCTGCGCAGCGGGGGTCATCCTGCATTACGCGCCCAACACTCGCAGGCCAGGACGTACGGCCGCATTATCTACAGCGCGTCAAACCGTTACGAGATTAACAGCTGATGTGGGCGGTACTTGCCAGGGTGGCCGTGGCGGCGCCGGGTGAGGGGTACAGTGTCAATAGTTCGTTACCCGTGCTAAGTATCCATGAGTGGCCGGCGGAGGGCAAACAAATGACGCAATTGGGTAGCGCGCGCTTCGAGGGCGACACCTGGGATCTGGCTTCCAGCGTGGGTTTGACGGCCACCATGGTGGCGGCCGCACGCGCGGGGGGCGGCCTGCCGGGACGCCGACGGCGCCGGAGCCATTGCCAGCGACCACTTCGCCGAGCCGCTGGTCAAAGCGGTGGGCGTGGATTTCTTCAGCCGACGGCCGATCGGCGCCCGGTCGCGGTCGACTTGCGTGACGACTGGCCGGCGGCATTGCGCGAAGCCGGCTTCGACTCGGCCCAGCCAACCGCCTGGTCCGCTGAAGGGCTGCTCGGTTACCTGCCGGCGCAGGCCCAGGACCGGCTGCCGGATCAGGTCACCGCCCACAGCGCACCGGGCAGCCGGTTCGCCACCGAGGGTCTGCTCGACGGCAACGATCTCAACCGAGAAGAGCTGCGACGGCGCATGCGGCGCCAGAACGAGCGGTGGAGTCGCCACGGCTTCGATCTCGACATGGCGGCTCTGCTGTATTTCGACGACCGCACCGACGCGGACACGTATCTGGCCGCCCATGGTTGGCGGATCGCCGGGGTGAGCAACACCGAGCTGTTCGCCCGACACGGACTGCCGCCCGTCGACGGCGACGACGCGCCCTTCGGCGAGGTGGTCTACATCTCGGCCGAATTCGGGGGCTGAGGCAAAGCCGGCGCGAACTCGAGGTGCAAGCCGGTCAGCGCACGCAGGGTGTACGCCGGCTCATAGCTGAATCGCCGGTCATCAGTCGCCCCATGCTCGGCGCTGTTGAGCCTGATTTCGGTTAGCCGCTCCAGGATGCATTCGATCGAAATGCGGGCCTCGACGCGGGCCAGCGACGCGCCAGGACACGAATGTGCGCCGCGACCGAATGCCATATGGTCGCGGGTGTTGCTTCGGTTCAGGCGAAACTCGTTGGGCGCGGCGAATTCTCGGGGATCACGGTTGATTGCGCCGGGACAGAGCATCACGGTGGTGCCGGCCGGGATCACGACATCGCCCACCCGGGTGGTCTTGCGGGCCAGCCGGAAGTCGCTTTTTACCGGGCTTTCCATGCGCAGGACCTCCTCGACGAACCGCGGAATCGCGCTGCGGTCGGCGCGCAGTTGCTCCGCCAGGTCGGGACGCTCGGCCAGCAGCCGAACCGACCAGCTCAGCATGAACGCGGTGGCCCCCCGTCCGGCGGTGAAGAGCAGGGTGGCGCTCCTGGCGATGTCGGCGACCTCGGGCGTCGTCCCGTCGGGATAGCGCGCGGTGGCCAGCTGCGTCAGCACATCCGCGCGGGGTTCGCGTCGCCGCTCCACCAGATAGCCGACGAATATGTCGTCCAGCCAGCGCAGCGGATCCTCGGGTAGCGGCGCATGGTCCAGCGCACCGACCGGTACCGGCGGCCGCGGCACGTCGAATAGCCGGCGGTCTTGGAGCCCGGTCCACCGTAATCGACGGCATGGACACGCTCTGCACCAGCTATCTTGGACGGTCAGAGCCAGGGGCACACTGTAGGGGAAGTCCTTCACATCGACGCGGTCTGAATCCCAAAACACATGGCAATCGACTCATCCCGATCCCCCGGCGACAGCTGGGATTTGGCATCCAGCGTCGGCGCCACGGCGACGATGGTCGCGGCCGCCCGCGCGCTGGCGTCCACGGCAACCGACCCGATCGTCGACGACCCGTTCGCCGCACCGCTGGTGCGCGCGGTCGGCCTCGACTTCTTCGCTCGCCTGGTCGACGGCGACATACCCCATGACGAGGAAGCCGACCGCGAATTACAGGTCATCACGGAGTCGATCGCGGTGCGCACCCGGTTCTTCGACGAATACTTCTGCGATGCCGCCCGCGACGGGCTTCGCCAATACGTCATCTTGGCTGCCGGCCTCGACGCCCGGGCCTATCGGTTGCCCTGGCCGGGTGACAGCGTGGTCTACGAAGTCGATCAGCCCGAGGTTGTCGAGTTCAAGACCAGCACCATGTCGGCAATGGGCGCCGTCCCCGCGGTACGGCGCCGAACGGTCAGCATCGACCTACGCGATGACTGGACGAATGCGTTGCGTCACAAGGGATTCGACGGCACGAAACCAACGGCCTGGAGCGCGGAGGGCTTGCTGATGTACCTGCCGCCCGATGCCCAGGACCGCCTGTTCGACAACATCAGCGAGCTGAGCGCGCCCGGAAGCAGGCTGGCCACCGAGTACCATCCCGACACCGGATCGACGATGGCGCAGCGTGCCCAGGAGTTCAACCAGCGGTGGGCCACATTGGGTTGCGATATCGACCTGTCGGGACTGTTCTACGACGGCGAGCGCAGCAACGTCGTGGAGTACCTGACCGGCCGGGGCTGGCAGGTGGGCACCCGGCGACGCCGGGAGTTGTTCACCGATTACGGTCGCGTCCTACCCGATAACGACATGTCGCAGCTCGGCGACATCGTTGCCGTCACCGCAACGCTTTAACTTTAACCACTAGGCCGGATGGGCTGCCGGCGCGCGGACGACCATGGGAACGGCCGGGAAAGCCCACGCCATCTCCGAGCGCGACTTACGCAGTGCCGCCGTGCCGTAACCCTTCTTACGGTGCTCGGGGCGTATCCAGATCCGGACGTTCACCTCGCCGTGGAGAAGCTCGCCGAACACCATGCCGACCTTCTCCCCGGAATCGACGGCGACAAACCAGGCCGCCTCCTCGTCGTCGACTCGGCTGATCGCCGCCCTGATCTCGTCATCGAGGTTGCCGGCGGGCCCGCCGGAACCGTCGCCGGCCGCACCCATTTCCGCGGTGCGTGCGGCGAAGATGTCACGGTCTTCGTCGGCGGAGAAGGGCCGCAGCTCCAGGCTCTCGCCGAAGCTGGCCGGACGGTCTTTCGCGGCGAAAGTCAGCTGTTGGTTCAGGTCTTCGAGTTCGGCCAGGATCTGCTTGCGCGCATCCTGGGTGAGCTGGTCGAAGGACATGCTCATCACCGCTTCGGCGGCCACATGCGAGGTGCCCAGCAGCGTCACGATCGCCTCGACCGCGGCCGCTTTGTTCTCGGCCTCGACAATGGCGTCGGCGACCTCGTGCCGACGTTCAAGTGCGGCGTACAAGGCATCTGCGATCTCGCGGCGGACGGCAGTCTGGTCGTGGTCTGTCATTGCATAAGCGTAGAACGACATACCCGGTGTCGCGCCACCCGCTAGGCCACTTTGATCCACTGAGCTCCAGGAACCGCCGATAGCGCTGTTTGGTCGGACCGATCCAGTCCAGACGGGGTTCCACGACCCGCTCGATCGAGGCCCAGCGGGCGGCGTCGGTGATCGACGACTCCAGACCGGCCGCCATGCGCCCGAGGAAAGCCGCGCCCAGGGCAGCTCCCTCGGCCACGCGGGACACCTGCACCGGCCGGCCGGTCGCCTCGGCGATGGCCTGCAGCCAGGGTTGGACGCGGGTGCCGCCACCGGATGCGACGAGCCGCAAGGCCGGCGCCCCGCTCAACTCGATCAGCTGGCGAACCACGAAGCCCGATGCTTCGAAGGCCGCCCGCCGAACCGATGCGGGGTCCTGGGTGAGTCCAGGCCGTCGAGCAGCGCCCGGCGGTCGGGATCATGGAACGGCGTGCGTTCGCCACGAATGTAAGGCAGCCAGATCGGTACCCGGCGTGGATCGGCAGCAGCCGGATCACCCGATGCCACAACGCGATCCACCCAGCCGAGAAACAAGCCCCCGGCATTGCTGGCCCCGCCGATCTGGCTCTTGCCCCGGGTATCCGGCCCCTGCTGTCGCCGTACAGCAGTCCGGGGTGACGGGCCGGCCGTCGGAGTCGACGGCGGTCAGCGAGGGCACCATCGCCGAAACGGCCACCGCTTTGGCAGCGGCAGGGGCCAGCTGGTCCAGGGCCGCCAACGGCCCCCGCCGCCAGGCCTCGTCGGCATCGTGCTCCAGCCGGTCGGGCGACGCCACCCGCAGCTGATGCGGGATCCGCACCCGCGCTTTGACGTTGCCGTTCTCGTCGGCGACCACCGCTTTGACCGCTGTGCTGCCGATGTCGATGCCCATTGTGACGGCTTCACGTGACACGGGCGCCACGGTACGCCAGCATTGGCATACGTGACGTCTCGACCGCGCGCCCTGGTGACGGCCCCGCTGCGGGGACCGGGGCTGGCCAAACTACAGCACCTGGCCGATGTCGTGTACGACCCCTGGATAGACCAGACCCCACTGCGCATCTACAGCGCCGAGCAGCTGGCTCAACGGATCGTCGCCGAAGCCGCCGATATCGTTGTGGTGGAATCGGATTCGGTCAACGGTCCGGTTTTCGAGCAGAGGTCGCGGGCCCTGATTGCCGTAGCGGCCACCCGTGGGGATCCCAACAATGTCGACATCGCTGACGCCACCGCGGCCGGCGTCCCGGTGCTGAAGACCCCGGCCCGCAACGCCGACGCGGTCGCCGAGATGACGGTAGCGCTACTGCTGGCCGCCACCCGTCACGTGCTCACCGCAGACGCAGATGTGCGCTCCGGCAACATGTTTCGCGACGGTTTGATTCCCTATCGGCGGTTCCGCGGCTGGGAGATCGCCGGGCTCACCGCGGGTCTGGTGGGTCTGGGTGCGGTGGGCAGAGCTGTGCGGTGGCGGCTTTCCGGGCTGGGTTTGCGGGTCATCGCCCACGACCCGTACAACGACGAAGCCCGCCACGGCCTCGACGAGTTGCTCGCCGAATCCGACGTCATCTCCCTACATGCACCGGTCACCGACGACACCGTGGGCATGATCGGCGCTGAGCAGTTCGCGGCCATGCGCGACGGCGTCGTCTTCCTCAACACCGCCCGGGCGCAGCTGCACGACATCGACGCGTTGGTGGAGGCGTTGCGCGGCGGCAAGGTGGCCGCCGCCGGGTTGGACCACTTCGCCGGGGAATGGCTGCCGGCCGAGCATCCGCTGACGGGCCTGCCCAACGTCGTGCTCACCCCACACATCGGCGGGGCAACGTGGAACACTGAGGCCCGGCAGGCGCAGCTGGTGGCCGACGACCTGGAGGCGCTGCTGTCCGGCAACCGGCCCACCCATATCGTCAACCCGGAGGTGCTCGGCTCATGACATCGGTGAAATCCGCGAAATCCGTCGTGAACCCGGAGGCTGCGGTGCTGGCGGCCGCTCAAGACATGCTGCGGCGCGGCCTGGTCGAAGGAACGGCGGGCAATATCTCCGCCCGGCGCTGCGACGGCAACATCGTGATCACGCCGTCCTCGGTCGACTACAGCGACATGGTCCTCGATGACCTGGTACTCGTCGACCCGGAAGGCGCTGTACTGCAAGCCAAGCCGGGCCGCTCGCCGTCGACGGAGATGAAGCTGCATCTGGCGTGTTACCAGGCGTTCGACGACATCGGCAGCGTCATCCACAGCCATCCGGTTTGGGCGACCATGTTCGCCATCGCCCATCAGCCGATTCCGGCCTGCATCGACGAGTTCGCCGTCTACTGCGGCGGGGACGTGCGCTGCACCGAATACGCCGCGTCCGGCACTCCCGAGGTGGGGCGCAACGCGGTGCGGGCTTTGCAGGACCGCGCCGCAGCCCTGATCGCCAACCACGGCCTGGTGGCCGTCGGGCCCCGGCCGGACAAGGTCTTGCACGTCACCGCCCTGGTCGAACGGACCGCCCAAATCGTCTGGGGCGCACGCGCTCTCGGCGGGCCGGTGCCCATTCCCGAGGACGTGAACCGCAATTTCGCCGGCGTCTACGGTTATCTCCGCGCCAATACTTAGCTGCGCGCCGACTGTGAACCGTACGACGCGACACGCCGCGAAGCCGTCGTGAGATTCACTC
Source organism: Mycobacterium innocens (assembly GCF_900566055.1). Lineage (GTDB taxonomy): Bacteria > Actinomycetota > Actinomycetes > Mycobacteriales > Mycobacteriaceae > Mycobacterium > Mycobacterium innocens. The sequence continues at coordinate 11,316 of NZ_UPHQ01000036.1, read as the reverse complement.
TCGGCCCAGCTCCCGCCACTGCCGCGGTGAGGCGCAATGGGTGCGGCTGAACAGTCTGCTGAAGTAGCCGGGATCGCCGACGCCCACCCGCCGGGCCACCTCGCTGACCGGAAGATCGGTGTCGGCCAGCAAGCCGCGAGCCTGCGCCATGCGGCGCTCGACGATCCACTCGCCGACCGTGCGTCCGGTGCGGCGGCGCACGACAGTGGTCAGGTGTCCCGGGCTCATGCCGAGCTCGCGCGCCACATCACGCAGCGACAACGGCTCGGCGTGACGCCGGTCGATCACCTCGAACACCTCAGCCAGCAGCGGTTCACCGCTGCGCCGTAGGTCGACGACCACATCGTCGGCCAGGCGGGCGAGGTCGATCAGCAGCAGCGTGAGATGGGCTAGGCCCGTTTTCCGGTAGCCCTCCAGCCGCCCGGTCAGTTCGGCTTCGATCGACCGGATCGCCTGGTCCCCGACGACCGTCGGGCCATCGGCACCTGCAGCCGTAGCAGCCCACCGGGCCGACCGTGCAGGAACGGGAAGAGCAGCGGGTGCGCCCGCCACGCCGGCCACGGCGTTCGGCCGTCCTCACCGAGCGCGGCGGGATCGAAGAACACCGCGACCCCGTCGTCGGCATCACCCACCTGAGCGGGGTCGATCACCTCACCGGCGGCCGCCACGTACACCACCCCCGCCGCGGGGACGTATCAGCGCCGGGAAATCGTGGATGTGACGACCCGGCTCACCAAGGTTGCCGCGGTCACCGCCAGTGCACACAATCCGAGCGAGCCGGCGCCGTGCACCAGCACCCGGCCGCAGCGCGGCGGCGGATGGCGGGTGATCGCATGCAGCGACACCGAGAACGGGTCGGCGAACACGGCCGCCTCGTCGGGAACGGAGTCGGGAACGGCGAACAGCATGCTGTGGTGGGCGGGCATCAGCTCGGCGTACCCGCCGGTCACGTGGCGGACAGCCCGGTGTGGATTCCGGGTTTGATGTCACCGTCGGCGAAGCTCCAGCACAGGCTGTAGTCGCCGGCTTCGCAGGCCGGACACGGCGGTTCGATGCCACGTGGCCCGCAGGACAGCCACGGATTGAGCACGACCCGCTGGCCCACCTCGACGCCGCGGGCCTCCGGTCCCAGCTCGACGACGTCGGCGACCACCTCGTGGCCCATGACCTGCGGGAAGGAACAGAATGCGGCCATGGCGTTGTCGGCGTCGTGCTCGTCGAAGTCCATCAGGATCTGCTTGGAATCAGACCCGCAGATGCCCGTCAGCCGCGGTCGGGTGATCACCCAGTCCGGGCGCAGTAACCGCGGGTCGGGCAGTTGCCGCAGCCCCGTCGGGCTGTGGGCCAGGTTCTGGGTAAGGGCGTTGGCATCATCGGGGACCTCGAACGGCCCGGGTGGCACGCCGTAAACCAGTGCCCTCATTGCCAGGTCATGGCCGCCGCGCCGGCTATGAACGCGTCCAGGTCGGCGTTCTTGGCGTCGACGACGTCTTTGAGGGCCATCAACTCAGGCAGATAGTGCTCGAACCGGTCGCTGCCGATGGCCGCGACGATGCCCTCGGCCACCAGGTCGGCGCCGACCTTGGGCCCCCGGTAAAGAGGTTCGTCGTTGTCCGGCCGGTCCCAGATCTCGGTGTCCACCGGACCCGGCTGGATCAGCTTCACCGATACTCCGGTGCCCGCCAGATCGACCGCCAGCGCCTCGCTCCAGCCGCACAGCGCGAATTTGCTTGCGCAATAGGCAGCTTCGTGGATGATGCCGAGTCGTCCGCCGACGCTCGACACATTGACGATAACGCCGGACCGGCGAGCCAGCATCCGCGGCAGCAGCGCCAGCGTCATCCGCATCGGGGCGAAGAAGTTGACCCGCATCACCTCCTCCACGTCAGCCGGCTTCAGCGCGGTCACGGCCCGGCGTCTGGGTATTGCCGCGTTGTTCACCAGTACGTCGATGCCACCCAGGGCATGCCAGGCTTGTAATGCCAGCCGTGCGGCCGCGGGGGTGTCGCCCAGGTCGGCGGCCCACATCGCCGACTCCGGCGAGGTCCTGCGGCAGTCGGCCAACACCTCAGCCAGCCGGTCCCGCCGCCGGGCGATCAGCCCGACCACCGCCTCCCGAGCGGCCAACTGCCTGGCCAGGGCCGCTCCCACCCCCGAGGATGCACCCGTGATCAACACCCGCTTGCCGGCCATTGCGTACGACATAGTTCAAGGTTGCCGTGCGGGGCTGCCCAAAGCCAGCGCTTTATCCTGGCTTACGTGGCCCACCATCATCTGCATCGCCTCGTCAGCACCCTCGGAAAACGGCATGACTACTTCCCGGCTGCGGGCCATGATGCGCTGCTGCCGCTCTACGATCTGTTGGCACGGCTCTTGGGATTCACCCGGGTCTACGAGACGCTCATCGCGCAGGCCGATATCGACGACGACCAGCGTGTCCTGGAAATCGGTTGTGGCACCGGGAATCTGGCAATCCGGGTCAAACATGCCCACCCTGCGGCGCAGCTGGTCGGCTGTGATCCCGACCCGCTGGCATTACGCCGGGCGCAGCGAAAGTCAGTGCAGCTGACCGGAATTCGTTTCGAACGTTGTTATGCCCAGCAGCTGCCCTACCCCGACGGCGAATTCGACCGGGTGCTGTCGTCGATGATGCTGCACCACCTGGACGATGCGGCCAAAACCGCCGCGGCGGCAGAGGCATTCCGGGTCCTGCGGCCCGGCGGCCGGCTGCACCTGGTCGACATGGGGGGTGACCTGACCGATCGCGACGGCTTGGCCGCGCGGCTCATCGTGCGCGGCCACCACGGTGCCGGCAACCTCGGCGATGCGATTCCGCGACTGCTGACGGCGGCGGGGTTCGATTGCGCCGAGGTCGATTCTCAACGGCATCGTGTCTTCGGGCGGCTCACCTACTATCGCGCCACCCGTACCCGGACCACCGGGCAGCAAACCGAATGATATGCATCGAGTCACGACGCACCGGACCGACGGTGGCAGCCGGCGAGCGACATAAGCTACGTCATCGGAACCCAACTAGACCCGGACAGGACGGACATGGCACGCACTCACGATGACAGCTGGGATCTGGCCTCCAGCGTCGGTGTCACCGCGACCATGGTCGCCGCGGGGCGCGCGATGGCGACCAAAGATCCCCGCGGGTTGATCAACGATCCCTTCGCCGAACCGCTGGTGCGCGCCGTCGGCGTCGACTTCTTCATCAAAATGATGGACGGCGACCTCGATATGACGGCCTTCCCAGATGTGTCGCCGGCCCGGGCACAGGCAATGGTCGACGGAATGGCGGTGCGCACCAAGTACTTCGACGACTACTTCAGCAACGCCGCCGGCGGCGGAATCCGGCAGGCGGTGATCCTGGCGTCCGGCCTGGACGCGCGAGCCTACCGGCTGCCGTGGCCGGCCGGGACCGTGGTCTACGAACTCGACCAGCCCCGGGTGGCCGAGTTCAAGACAACCACGTTGGCCCGGCTGGGTGCCGAGCCGACCGCGTCTCGGCGGGTGATCCCGATCGATCTGCGCGGCGATTGGCCGACGGCACTGCGGGCGGCGGGCCTGGATCCGGCCGCACCGACGGCGTGGTTGGCCGAAGGACTGCTGATCTACCTACCGCCGCAAGCCCAGGACCGGCTGTTCGACGACATCGCCGCGCTCAGCGTCCCGGGCAGCACCATCGCCACCGAATTCGTGCCGGGCATAGTGGATTTCGATGCCGACCGGATCCGGGAGAGGTCGGCGGCCTTCCGGGAACACGGCATCGACATCGACATGGCGTCGCTGGTGTACCCCGGCGACCGCAACCACGTCGTCGACTACCTGAGTGCCAAGGGCTGGGACGTCGAGGGTGTGACCCGAGCCGAACTGTTCCGGCGCGCCGGCATTCCCGTGCCCGATCCCGACGACGACGATCCGCTCGGCGAGATCATCTTCATCAGCGCCGTCTTGTCCGCCTAGAGGCGCGACTGCCCCAGCCATATCGCGCTGGCGCCGCTGAACGTCTGCTCGATACCCTCGACGACACCGGCGATCGAGCGAATCAGCAGCGTCCCGACGGCATCGGGTACCGAGGCCGCCGCCGGTCGCGACGACATGCGCGGCAGTAGTAGGTCCAACAGCGACGAGCCCGGATAGCTGACCAGGCGAACCTCGGTGTCCTCGTCCAGTCCCGCCAGGATTTTCGCGCGGCGCACCGCCGTGCGGAAGCCGCCGAGTTCGTCGACCAGGCCACGCTCGAGCGCATCGGCACCGGTCCAGACCCGGCCTCGGGCCACCATATCGACGGCCTCGGTGCTGAGGTTGCGGCCCTCGGCGACGCGCGCCACGAAGTCACCGTAGAACAGATCAGCCTCCGCCTCCCGCCGGGCCCGCTGTTCCGGCGTGAACGGCTCGTCTATCGACCAGGCGTCGGCGTTGGCGTTGGTGCGCAGCGTTTCCGACCCGACCCCCAGCCGGTCCTTCAGATCGCGAACCACCAGTTTCCCGGTGATCACCCCGATGGAACCGGTGATGGTGCCGGGATTGGCGACGATCGCATCTGCCGCCATCGAAACGTAGTAGCCGCCGGAGGCGGCGACCGCACCCATCGATGCGACGACGGGCTTGCCGCGGCGACGGGCCCGCTTCACCTCACGCCAGATGGTCTCCGACGCGGTGACCGATCCCCCGGGACTGTCCACCCGCAGCACGATCGCCGAAATCGAGTCGTCGGCGGCCACCTCCCGCAGCGCCGCCGCGATGGTGTCGCCACCGGCGCTGGACGGGCCGAACGGAAGGCCCTGTGGCCCACCGCGTCCGTTGACGATCGGTCCTTCCACGGTGACCACCGCTATCGTCGGCTTGGATCGGCGGCCGGGTATCGACGGTACCGGTGGCGCCAGTCGCGACCGCGCGGTCCCCGCGTAGCGCGCCAGGTACATTCGCGGCGGCTTCTCGTCGGTGTCGACAGACTCCGACGAAACACCTTCTATCCCAACCAGTTCCGTCATCCGAGCGTAGACCTCGTCGCGGAATCCGATCCGGTCGATCAGCCCGGAGGCCACCGCCTCGTCGCGCAGCAGCGGAGCCCGGTCGGCCAGCTCGTTGAGCACGTCGACGTCTATGCCGCGAGATTCGGCGACCGCGTGCCACACCTGGCTCTGCATGCTTTCCAACATCCGGGTGACAGCCTCGCGATGGGCGTCGGTGTAACCGTCTTCGGTGAAAAGGTTTGCCGCCGACTTATATTCGCCTCGCGTGACGATCTCGGCTTCGATACCGGCCTTGTCCAGCGCGTCGCGCAAGAACATCGCGTTGCTGGCAAAGCCGATCAGCCCGACGCTTCCCGAGGGCTGCAGCCAGATCTCGCGGAATGCCGAAGCCAGGTAGTAGGACAGCGTGCCCGGATAGGTTTCCGCCCAGGCCACCGACGGCTTGACGGCACTGAAGGCCGCGATGGCCTCCCGAAGTTCCTGAACGGCGCCGGCGGGCGACGGCGGAAGCTGGACGCGCGCAATCATTCCGGCGACCCGTGGATCCTCGGCGGCCCGATGGATCGCGGCGACGGCGTCGCGCAGGGCCATTGGCCGGCCGCCTCCGGACAGGATTGTCAGCGGGTCGAAACCCGTCGTCTCCACCGGCATGTTGCGCAGATTGAATTCGAGCACGCAGCCGTTGGGCACGCCGTGGTGGCACGCGGTGTCGACCCGGTCAGCCAGGGCGCGCACGTCGTCGACGCCGGGCAGAAAAGACAGTAAGGCGAACATGTTTACCCAGCCTACCGATAGCCGGCGGGCAGCCACCGTACGGTGAAGGTGTGCGGTTTTGCATCGCGATCCCCCAACTGGACTACGACGACTTCGACACCGCCGGGCTGCGCTCGTATCTGGGTCGCGCCGAGGAGCTGGGGTTCGACGGCGGATGGGTGCTCGAGCAGATTGTCGGCGAATCACCGCTGCTGGCGCCGTTGGAGCTGTTGGCATATTCGGCTGCCTGTACCGAGCGGCTACGGCTCGGGGTCGGCGTTCTGGTGACCTCGCTGCATGATCCGTTGCAGCTGGCCTCGGCGGTGACCGCCGTCGACCGGCTCAGCCACGGCCGCCTCGATCTCGGTATTGCGGCCGGTGGCGGTTCCCGCAGATTCGCGGCTTTCGGCGTCGACAAGGCCACCTACGTCCGATATTTCACCGAGGGCCTGGCCTTGATGAAAGCGGCGTGGTCCGACGAGCCGCGGGTGACATTCCACGGCCGGTTCCGCGACGTCGACAACCTGCCCATCGCGCCCAAACCGGTGCAGCGACCACACCCGCCGATCTGGTTCGGCGGCCGGGCGCCCACGGCGCTGGCCAGAGCGGTGCGCCACGGTGACGCGTTCCTGGGCGCGGGTTCGTCGACAACGGCCGACTTTGCCCAAGCCGTCACCGTCGTGCGCCGTGAGCTCGGCGAACAACACCAGGATCCGGCAACCTTCACCATCGGCAAACGGGTTTATCTGATGGTGGACGACGACGGCGACCGGGCCCGCGAGCGGGTGCTCGACGGGTTAGGCGCCATCTACGGCGGCAGGATGTCCGGCATCGATTCGGCGGCGGTGGCGGGCACGCCCGACGATGTTGTCCGCGGACTGGTCGAAGTGATCGACGCCGGGGCCCGGATGCTGCTGCTCAACCCGGTGGGCGCCGACGTCGCGCAGAACCGCGATCAGATGGAACGCCTTGCCGCCGAGGTGATTCCGCGGCTGGGCTAGTTGCGCGAGCAGACGCAAAAGCCCCCGCACGCTCGGCGTGTCGGGGGCTTTTGCGTCTGCTCGCGGTACTAAAGCTCGGTGGCGGACCCGCCCGCGGCGGTGATCTTGTCGCGGGCGCTCCCGCTGAACCTGTGCGCGGTGAGGTCGACCTTGACGGTCAGCTTGCCGTCACCGAGCACCTTGACCAGAGCGTTCTTGCGAACCGCTCCCTTGGCGACCAGGTCGTCGACGCCGATGGCGCCGCCCTGCGGGAACAGCCGGTTGATGTCGCCGACGTTGACGATCTCGTACTCGGTGCGGAATCGGTTACGGAATCCCTTGAGCTTGGGCAGTCGCATGTGGATGGGCATCTGCCCACCCTCAAAGGTCACCGGTACCTGATTGCGGGCCTTGGTGCCCTTGGTGCCACGCCCCGCTGACTTGCCCTTGGAGCCCTCACCGCGCCCGACGCGGGTGCGTGCGGTCTTCGATCCGGGCGCCGGCCGCAGATCGTGCAGCTTGATGGTCACGTCGTCGTACCTCCGGTCGCCTCTACGTTTGTGGACTCCACCTCGACGAGGTGCCGCACCACCGCGATCAGCCCGCGGGTCTGTGGGTTGTCCTCGCGAATCACCGAATGGCGAATCCGCCGCAAACCCAGGGTGCGCAGGCTTTCGCGCTGCTTCCAACGGGCCCCGATGGTGCTACGCACCTGGGTGATCTTGAGTTGGCTCATGGCTGCGCCGCCTCGCGCGCCGCGGCGGCGGCAAGCGCGTCACTTTCGCGCCGCGCCTTCAGCATGCCGGCCGGAGCGACGTCCTCGATGGGCAGACCGCGCCGAGCGGCCACCTCCTCGGGACGCTGCAGCATCTTCAGCGCGGCGACGGTGGCGTGCACCACGTTGATCGCGTTGTCGCTGCCCAGCGATTTCGCCAGGATGTCGTGCACGCCAGCACATTCCAGCACCGCACGGGCGGCGCCACCGGCGATCACACCGGTACCGGGGCTGGCCGGGCGCAACAGCACCACGCCGGCGGCCGCCTCACCCTGCACCGGGTGGGTAATCGTGCCGCGGATCAACGGAACCCGGAAAAAGCCCTTGCGAGCCTCCTCGACCCCTTTGGCGATGGCGGCCGGAACCTCCTTGGCCTTGCCGTAGCCGACACCGACCATCCCGTTGCCGTCGCCAACGATGACCAGCGCGGTGAAGCTGAACCGCCGACCACCCTTGACCACCTTGGAAACCCGGTTGATGGCCACGACACGCTCCAAGTAATTGCTCTTGTCGCCGTCGCGGCCGCCGCGGCCGCTGTCGCGCCGGCCCCGGCCGTCACGCGAGTCGCGGCTGTCTGGGGCGCCTTGCCCGCCAGCCGACTGTTCCGCCATTATGCGGTCCTCCCGTTCATCAGAAGTTCAATCCGTTCTCGCGTGCGGCATCGGCCAGCGCCGCGATCCGCCCGCCGTAGCTGTAGCCGCCGCGGTCGAACACCACGGTGTCAATGCCGGCCGCCTTGGCACGTTCGGCGATCAACTGGCCGACCCGCACGCTACGCGCTTTCTTGTCCCCGTCCAGACCACGCACATCGGCTTCGATCGAGGACGCGGCGGCCAGGGTGGTGCCGTTGAGATCGTTCACCAGTTGCACGTGAATGTGCCGCGCGGACCGGTGTACCACCAGCCGGGGACGCTGCGGGGTGCCGGCGATCTTCTTGCGCAGCCGTGCGTGCCTGCGCAGCCGGGAGACGCGCCGGGTCGCGGATACGCTCTGCCCCACCGACTTTCGCGCAGCGGTTTCAGCCTGTGATTGCGCCATGACTACTTACCTGTCTTCCCGACCTTGCGGCGGATCTGTTCGCCTTCATAGCGCACGCCCTTGCCCTTGTAAGGGTCGGGACGACGCAGCCGGCGGATATTCGCCGAAACCTGGCCGACCTTCTGCTTGTCGATCCCGGACACCGTGAACTTCGTCGGCGCCTGGACCGCGAACGTGATGCCTTCGGGCGCTTCGATCACCACCGGGTGGCTGTATCCGAGCGCGAACTCGAGATTGGTGCCCTTCAGCTGGACGCGGTAACCGACACCGTAGATCTCCATTTTGGTGGTGTATCCCTGGGTCACGCCGGTGACCAGATTGGACACCAGGGTGCGCGACAGCCCGTGCAGGGAGCGGTTGCGCCGCTCATCATTGGGACGCGTGACGACGATGGCGCCGTCGTCGTTGCGGGACACCGTGATTGGTTCGGCGACCGTCATGTCCAGGGCGCCTTTCGGCCCCTTGACGGCGATGTTCTGGCCGTCGATCGTGACGTCGACTCCGGAGGGTACCGGAATGGGTTGCTTACCAATGCGCGACATGGTTGCTTCCTCTCACCACACTCTCACCAGACATATGCGAGGACTTCGCCGCCCACGCCCTGTCTGGCTGCCTGACGATCGGTGAGCAGGCCGGAGGAGGTCGAAATGATCGCCACACCCAGGCCGCCGAGTACCCGCGGCAGATTGGTGGATTTCGCGTAGACCCGCAACCCCGGCTTGGACACCCGGCGCAAACCGGCGATGCTGCGCTCCCGGCTGGGCCCGTACTTGAGCTGCACGATCAGCGATTTGCCGACCCGAGCATCCTCGGTGCGGAAGTCGCTGATGTAGCCCTCGTTCTTGAGGATCTGGGCGATGTTGGCCTTGATCTTGGAGTGCGGCAAAGCCACTTCATCGTGGTACGCCGAATTGGCGTTGCGCAGACGGGTCAAGAAGTCTGCGATCGGGTCCGTCATCGTCATGACAGCGTCTGTGCCCTTCCTCGCCGTTACCAGCTGCTCTTTTGCACACCGGGCAGCTCACCCGCATGCGCCATCTCGCGCAGGCAGATCCGGCACAACCCGAACTTGCGGAACACCGCGCGGGGGCGGCCGCACTTGCTGCATCGGGTGTAGCCGCGCACCGCGAACTTGGGTTTGCGTGCGGCCTTGTTGACCAGTGCCTTCTTCGCCATCTGCTCAGTTCTCCTTGAAGGGAAAGCCGAGGGCCCGCAACAGCACTCGTCCTTCCTCGTCGGTTGTCGCCGAGGTGACGACGTTGATGTCCATGCCGCGGACCCGGTCGATCTTGTCCACGTCGATCTCGTGGAACACCGACTGCTCGGCCAGTCCGAAGGTGTAGTTGCCCACCCCGTCGAATTGCTTGGGCGACAACCCGCGGAAGTCGCGGATACGCGGCAACGCGATCGAGGTGAGCCGGTCGAGGAACTCCCACATCCGGTCGCCGCGCAGCGTGACGCGCACGCCGACCGGCATGCCCTCACGCAATTTGAACTGCGCGATGGACTTACGTGCCCGGCGAATTTCCGGCCGCTGCCCGGTGATCAGTGCCAGGTCGTTGACCGCGCCGTTGATCAACTTTGCGTCCCGAGCGGCCTCACCGACGCCCATGTTGACCACGACCTTGGTCACGGTCGGGATCTGCATGACGTTGCGGTAGCCGAACTCCTTTTGCAGCGTGCCCCGGATCTCGTTGCGGTAGCGCTCTTTTAGGCGCGGCAGGGTCTTCTCTGCAGTGGTCATCAGATGTCCTTGCCGTTGCGCTTCGAGATACGGACCCGTTTGCCGGTTTCCTCGTCGACCCGGTAGCCGATTCGGGTGGGATTGCCGTCGGAGTCGACCACCATCACGTTGGAGACGTGGATCGGGGCCTCCTGGGTGACGATCCCGCCCGACCTGGCACCACGTTGGTTGGTGGAAACCGCGGTGTGCTTCTTGATCCGGTTGACGCCCTCGACCAGTACCCGGTTGCGGTCCGGGTAGGCCTGCAAGACTTTGCCCTTGGCCCCTTTGTCTTTACCGGCAATCACCAGCACGGTGTCGCCCTTATGGACCTTCATCTACAACACCTCCGGGGCCAGCGAGATGATCTTCATGAATCGCTTCTCCCGCAGTTCGCGCCCGACCGGCCCGAAGATGCGGGTTCCGCGCGGGTCGTTGTCGGGCTTGATGATCACCGCGGCGTTCTCGTCGAACTTGATGTAGCTGCCGTCCGGACGCCGGCGTTCCTTGGCGGTGCGCACCACGACGGCCTTGACGACGTCTCCGCGCTTGACGTTGCCGCCGGGAATCGCGTCCTTGACCGTGGCGACGATGACGTCACCGATGCCGGCATAGCGTCGCGACGATCCGCCGAGCACGCGGATGCACAAGATCTCCTTGGCGCCGGTGTTGTCGGCGACCTTGAGCCGCGATTCCTGCTGAATCACTAGATCTCCTGACCTGGTTGACGTGTGCACGGCAAGGTTCACCAAACACCAGACGTGCGCGGTCTTTGCTGCCCAAGGGCACGCGGGGCCGATAACGCCTACGCGCACCAGCCGAGGTCTGCCCAAGGCAACCCCTAGAGTCTAGGGGACGGCCAGTTCAGAGCCAAATTCGAGGGCCACCTAGAAGGGTGGGGGCTCGTCGTCGGGTGGGGCGGGTCCCGCATCCCCGGCGGACTCGGCCCGTCGGTTCAGGCGGGCGCTGCGGTTGTGGCGGCGTTCGGTGGCCACCCGGTATGCGCGGTCTTGGGCGCGGGTGCGGCGGCGTTTGGGCATCATGGCGCTGCGCTGGGCGCAGTAG
>NZ_UPHQ01000151.1 GCF_900566055.1 Mycobacterium innocens | reverse complement strand
AATCCATGCGGGCAGTCTGGGTCCCGATCGGTATCGGGGTGACCGCCAGATCCCCCAAGCCCAACCCGGCGCCCGAACCATCATCCGGCCCGGCGAAGTTCTGCCAGGCCAACATCACCTGGACCAGAGGGTGATGGGTCAGGGATCGGGCCGGGTTGAGCCGCTCCACCAGCACCTCAAAAGGCACATCCTGGTTCTCGAAAGCGGCCAGGCTGCGCGCCCGCACCCGCGCCAACAACTCAGCAAAGCTGGGGTCACCGGCCACCTCGACGCGCAGCACCAAGGTGTTGACGAAAAAGCCGACCAGCTCATCCAGGGCGGGATCACCCCGCCCGGCGATCGGGAACCCGACGGCCACATCGGAACTGCCACTGAGCTTGGCCAGCAGCACCGCTAAGGCGGCCTGCATCACCATGAAACTGGTCGCGTTATGCTCCCGGGCCACCCGAGCCACCTGCAGTTGCAGCTCGGGCGGCCAGTCCACGGCCATACTGGCGCCGCGGTAATCGGCCACCGGCGGATAAGGCCGATCGGTGGGCAGCGCCAGCCGCTCGGGCAGCCCGGCCAGCGCATCACGCCAGTAGGCCAGCTGGGCGGCGATGCGGCTGCCGGGATCGGCCAGATCACCGAACTGGGCGCGCTGCCACAACGTGTAATCGACATACTGCACCGCCAACGGCGCCCAGCCCGGGGCCCGCCCCTCACACCGGGCGGCATAAGCCACCCCCAAATCACGTACCAGCACGGGGATCGACCAGCCGTCAGCGGCGATATGATGCGCCACCGCCACCAGCACATGCTCCTGCTCGCCGAGGCGCAGCAGCTGTGCCCGCAACGGGATCTCGGCCGCCAGATCAAAGCTGTGACCCGCCACCGCGCCGATGGCCTCTTCCAGCCGGTCTGCCGACCAGCCGGCGGCCTCAACAACCTGCCAGCCGAAGCCGGCCCGCTCAACCGGGACGATCACCTGTCGAGGTGTTCCCTCGACCGCCTGCAACAGCGTGCGCAGACTCTCATGACGGGCCACCACATCAGCCAACGCCGCCCCCAGCGCCTCAGCATCCAACCGGCCGCTCAGCCGCACCGCCGCCGGCAGGTTGTACACCGCTGACCGCCCGTGCAGCTGGTCCAAAAACCACAACCGGGACTGGGCAAACGACAACGGAACCACCGCCGGGCGCGGCCGCACCCTCAACGGCTCCAGCCGCCGGCCACTCTGCTCACCGATCCGGGCCGCCAACCCGGCCACCGTGGGAGTTTCAAACACCGCCCGCACCGCAAGATCGGCGTCCAAGCCGGCGTTGACCGCGGCAACCAAACGCATCGCCGAAATGCTGTCCCCGCCCAAATCGAAAAACGACTCATCCACCCCTATTTGCCGGGACGGCTCCACACCGAGCACCCGGGCGTAGATGCCGGCCAGGATCTCCTCGGTGGAATTGGCCGGGGCACGGTACCGGTCAACACCGTGGTATTCGGGGGCCGGCAAGGCGCGGATATCGAGCTTGCCGTTGACCGTCAACGGTAGGGCCTCGAGCACCACCACCGCCGCCGGCACCATATAGCCCGGCAACCGCTCGGCCAGCGCGGCACGCGCCCCAGCCGGCTCCACCGCCCCGGCGGCCGACTCGGTGACATAACCCACCAGACGCTTATCCCCGGGGTGGTCCTCACGGGCAACCACCACCGCCTGCCCCACCCCGGCCAGCCCGGACAGCGCCGCGCGCACCTCACCGCACTCGACGCGATACCCGCGGATCTTGACCTGCTCATCGGCGCGGCCCACATACCGCAACTGCCCATCAGTACCCCACCACACCAAATCCCCAGTCCGATACATCCGTTGGCCCGGCACTCCCGCGCCGCCGAACGGGCACGCCACAAACCGCGACCCGGTCAACCCAGACCGACCCACATACCCGACACCCACACCGCGCCCGGCCACATACAACTCCCCCACCACCCCCACCGGCACCG
>NZ_UPHQ01000149.1 GCF_900566055.1 Mycobacterium innocens | reverse complement strand
TGGCGGGCAAGGCGGAGCTGGCGGAAATGCCGGATGGCTGGTCGGTGACGGCGGTACCGGCGGCTTTGGGGGCCACGGCAATACCGGGGGCAACGGCGGCGACGGTGGCGCTGCCGGCCTGGCCTGGGGTGACGGCGGCGACGGCGGCGCCGGCGCACTCGGGGCCTCCTTCGGCGGGTTCGGCGGCGCCGGCGGCTACACCGGTGAGCTCTTGGGCAACGGCGGCGCAGGCGGCGCGGGCGGAGAAGGCCTGGCAAACACTGGCGGTAGCGGTGGAACCGGTGCCGACGCCGGAATCATCAGCAACGGCGGCAACGGCGGCAACGCCGGCGCGGGCGTGACATTTGGCACCGCTGGTCAGGGCGGCGCCGGCGGACTGCTCATCGGCGCCAGCGGCCTGAGCGGCAACTAACCAGCACACCGCCGGACTATGCCGCCGGCGCTTGCCCGCAGATTTACCCGCAACCCCGCCGACTCCGAGCCGAGCCCGACCCGACCTCCGAGAGCGGTCGCGTTGGGCTGTGAGCCGCCGATGGTCGCTGCCCGCCGATGTGGCATACGGGATGAGGGGGCCCGTCGGGCTGTAGGGGAGGCCGGCGTCGGTGGTGTAACTCGATGAAAACGCTTTGAGAACATCGCTGGGTTCGGCGCGTGTCGGCGTGCCAAGGTGGCGCGCGTGCCCTACACACGACGGCTTCAGCGCGCGGCCTTCGCTGGCGTCGTGTTGGCGCTGGCGATGTCCGCACCAGCGGCCGCCGACACCGATAATCAGCCGATTCCGCCCGCACCCACCGCACCCTGCAATGCCTACAGTCCGGTTGCCTTTCCCTGCGTCGGCACCGGCAAGTTCGCCGATGCCGTCGCTTGGGAATGTCGCCGTCTCCCGGTGTCCGATCGGTGGTGCCTGCTTCCGCTCGCCCACCGGGTAACCCAATCTGCCACCGATGCCTACCTGCAGTCCTGGGTGCATCGCACGGCCCAATTCCAGTACGCGCTGCAAGATTCGTCGTCGCTACACAACGCCCAGTGGCTGGGCACCCACAACTCGTACAACAGCCTTACCGAAGGGTTCACGCTCTCGCACGCCGACTCAAACCAGCAGCTGTCGTTGACTCAACAGCTGAACATCGACATGCGCTCCATCGAGTTGGACCTGCACTATGTCCCACGCCTGAGGCAGCTGGGGGCGCGCGAGGTGGTCGTGTGTCACGGGCTCTCACCGGCCCAAGGGAACTTAGGCTGCACCAACGAGCCGACCTTCGCTCACGTGTTGCCTGAGATCGCGACCTGGCTCAACGCCCATCCCGACCAGGTCATAATGCTCTATCTCGAAGACGCGTTGCAGGACGCGGCGGCGTACGCCTCGGCGGTGGCGACCATGGACAGCGTGCTGCAGCGTCCAAATCACACCAGCCTCATCTACCATCCCAACCCTGCCGATAAGGCCCCCGACGGCTGCGTCACTCTCCCGCTCAGCGTGACACGTGACCAGGTCCGGGCCGCCGGAGCACAGGTCATCATTGTCAGCAAATGTGCACCCGACTGGTCGGCCGACGCCTTCAATTGGAACCCCGTGGAGGTAGAGAGCAACAAAAGCTCCGGCTACCAGCCGTACCCGGCGTGCGATCCCAATTTCAACCGCACGGTCTACGACACCAAGATCGTCCGTTACTACGAGGACACCACCTTTGTCTCGAGCCTGGCCGACCCCACCATGCCACCCATCAACCCAAATGCGCTGACACCGTCGAATGTGCAGTCGATGACCAACTGCGGCGTCCAGATGTTCGGCTTCGACCAGATACTGCCCGAGGACGGGCGTATCCAGGCATCGCTGTGGAGCTGGGCACCCGACGAACCGCGTGCCAATGCCGGAAGCTGCACCCTGCAGAGAGCGGACGGTCGCTGGGTAGCCGCGCCGTGTACGGACTCGCACCCGGCGGCCTGCCTCAACGGAAGCACGTGGTCCGTGACGGCGCCGGTAACGTACGCAGCGGCTCCGGCTGCCTGCACCGCCGCCGGCTCGACTTTTGACCTGCCCCTGTCCGGGTACCAGAACGCACAACTGAACGCGGTGGCCACTGCCGGCGGAGGCGCCTGGATCCAGCACCCGATCTAGTGCGGGCGATCAGGACGGTAGAAGGCGTCAGGTCGGCATTCCGTTGGAAGCATGCTGTCAAAAATTTTGATGCTATGCTATCAGCATGCGGACCACGGTGACGTTGGACGATGACGTCGCGCAGTTGGTGCGGCGGCGGATGGCCGAGCGGCAGGTGTCCTTCAAGAAAGCGCTCAACGACGCGATTCGGGACGGCGCCATGGGGCGACCCGAACCGCGCCGGTTCGTGACCCGCACCACCGACTTGGGCGTCCCCGCGGTCAATCTCGACCGGGCTTTGCAGCTTGCCGCCGACCTCGAGGATGAGGAACTCGTGCGGCGTCAGCGGCGTCGGTCATGAACGCCGTTTCTGGTCATCGCTTCACCTTGCATCGTCGCCGGGGCGGGTCATAGCCGACCGTGAAGATCGTCGACGCCAATGTGCTGCTGTACGCGGTTAACACATCCAGCGAATACCACAAGCCGTCGTTGCGTTGGCTCGACGCCGCGCTATCGGGTGCCGACAGCATTGGCTTTGCTTGGGTCCCGTTGCTGGCGTTTGTCCGGCTCGCGACCAAAGACGGGCTGTTCCCCCACCCGATGTCTCCGCAGGATGCCATCGGTCAAGTCGCGGACTGGCTGACTGCGCCGAGTGCTGTGTTGGTCAATCCAACTGCGCGCCACGCTGATCTCCTGACGAGAATGCTGGCGCAGGTGGGAACCGGCGGCAATCTCGTCAACGATGCCCACTTGGCGGCGCTTGCCGTCGAGCATCGCGCCAGCATCGTGTCCTATGACAGCGATTTCGGCCGATTCGACGGCGTGCGCTGGGAGCACCCGTCGGCACTGCTGTGATCACTTCTCCGGCGGCTGGAAGCCGCCGGCTGCCAGCCATGCTCGCTGGCTCGAGCGGCTCCAGCCGGGCCAGCCCGGTCCGCGCGGCTAGCACAAATGCGGCCGGCGTATTGCCGATCGGTTTCGATGCAATCCGCGGGCGCGGCTTGCTCACCGCCGCGTCAAGACAACCAGTACCCTCGATTACGTGCAGCGACGAATCATGGGCATCGAGACCGAGTTCGGTGTCACCTGCACCTTCCACGGCCATCGTCGGCTCAGCCCCGATGAGGTCGCGCGCTACCTGTTTCGCCGGGTGGTGTCCTGGGGGCGCAGCTCCAACGTTTTCCTGCGCAACGGCGCGCGCCTATACCTCGACGTGGGCAGTCATCCGGAATACGCCACCGCCGAATGCGACAGCCTGGTGCAGCTGGTCACGCACGACCGGGCCGGCGAATGGGTGCTCGAGGACCTGCTCATCGATGCCGAACAGCGCCTTGCCGACGAGGGTATCGGCGGCGACATCTACCTGTTCAAGAACAACACCGATTCGGCGGGCAATTCCTACGGCTGCCACGAGAACTACCTGATCGTCCGGGCAGGCGAGTTCTCCCGCATCTCCGATGTGCTGCTGCCCTTCCTGGTCACCCGCCAGCTGATCTGCGGGGCCGGCAAGGTGCTGCAGACCCCCAAGGCGGCCACCTTCTGCTTGAGCCAACGCGCCGAGCACATCTGGGAGGGCGTCTCCAGCGCCACCACCCGATCACGCCCGATCATCAACACCCGCGACGAGCCGCACGCCGACGCCGAGAAGTACCGGCGGCTGCATGTCATCGTCGGCGACTCCAACATGTGTGAGACGACCACCATGTTGAAGGTGGGCACTGCTGCGCTGGTTCTGGAAATGATCGAGGCGGGGGTCGCTTTCCGTGATTTTTCCCTGGACAACCCGATCCGCGCGATCCGCGAGGTCAGCCACGACGTCACCGGCCGACGACCGGTGCGGCTGGCCGGGGGGCGCCAGGCCAGCGCACTGGACATCCAGCGCGAGTATCACGCCCGCGCCGTCGACCATCTGCAGAACCGGGAGCCAAACCCGCAGATCGAGCAGGTCGTCGACCTGTGGGGGCGCCAGCTCGACGCGGTCGAGAGCCAGGACTTCGCCAAGGTGGACACCGAGATCGACTGGGTGATCAAACGGAAGCTGTTCCAGCGCTACCAGGACCGCTACAACATGGAGCTTTCCGACCCGAAGATCGCCCAGCTGGACCTGGCCTACCACGACATCAAACGCGGGCGAGGTGTCTTCGACCTGCTGCAGCGCAAGGGTCTGGCGGCACGCGTCACCACCGACGAGGAGATCGCCGACGCCGTCGACCACCCGCCGCAGACCACGCGCGCGCGGCTGCGCGGCGAGTTCATCAGCGCCGCGCAGGCCGCGGGACGGGATTTCACCGTCGACTGGGTGCATCTCAAACTCAACGACCAGGCGCAGCGCACGGTGCTGTGCAAGGACCCGTTCCGTTCGGTGGACGAGCGGGTCAAACGGCTGATCGCGAGCATGTAATACAAAGCTAATGGCGACCTCGAAAGTCGAACGGCTGGTCAATCTCGTCATCGCGCTGCTGTCCACTCGCGGCTACATCACCGCCGAGAAGATCCGTGCCACCGTTGCGGGATATGCCGATAGCCCGACCGCCGAGGCGTTCTCCCGGATGTTCGAGCGCGACAAGAACGAACTGCGCGACCTCGGCATCCCGCTGGAGGTCGGCAAGGTGTCGAACCTGGACGCAGGCGAGGGCTACCGCATCAACCGCGACGCCTACGCGCTGCCACCCGTCGACCTGAACCCGGACGAGGCGACCGCCGTTGCCGTCGCCACCCAACTGTGGGAGTCGCCGGAACTGATCACCGCGACCCAGGGCGCGTTGCTCAAGCTGCGGGCCGCTGGAGTGGACGTCGACCCCTTGGACACCGGGGCGCCGGTGACCATCGCCTCTCCGGCCGGGCTGACCGGGCTGCGCGGATCCGAACACGTGCTGGGAATCCTGTTGTCTGCCATCGACTCTCGGCAGGCGGTGCAATTCCCGCATCGGTCGTCGCGGGCCGAGCCCTACACCACCCGCATCGTCGAACCGTGGGGCGTGGTCACCGAGAGGGGCCGCTGGTATCTCGTCGGCCACGACCGCGACCGCGACGCCACCCGCGTTTTCCGGCTGTCGCGGATCGGTGGGGAGATCACCCCGATCGGCCCGGCCGGCGCGATCGCCGTGCCCGACGACGTCGACCTGCGCGGCATCGTGGCCGCGAAGGTCACCGAGGCGCCGACCGGTATGCAGGCCACGGTCTGGGTCGCCGACGGGCGGGCCACCGCGCTGCGCAGAGCCGGGCGACCCGTCGGCCCCCGGAGACTGGCCGGTCGCGACGGCGACGTGATCGAACTCGACATCGGATCCAGTGACCGGTTGGCGCGCGAGATCGCCGGCTACGGAGCCGACGCGATCGTCTTGGAGCCGGCTGCCCTGCGCGACGACGTGTTGGCCCGACTGCGTGCCCACGCCGAGGCAACGCGATGACTGCCGTGTCCACCCGGCTGGTGCGGCTGCTCAACATGGTGCCGTACTTCCAGGCCAACCCCCGGATCACCCGCGCGGAAGCCGCCGCCGACCTCGGGGTGTCGGCCAAGCAGCTCGAGGAGGATCTCAACCAGCTGTGGATGTGCGGACTGCCCGGCTATTACCCGGGAGATCTGATCGACTTCGAGTTCTCCGGGGACACCATCGAGGTGACGTTCTCGGCGGGCATCGACCGGCCGTTGAAGCTGACGTCTCCGGAGGCCACCGGGCTGCTGGTGGCGCTGCGGGCGCTGGCGGACATTCCGGGTGTCGTCGATCCGCGGGCGGCCCGCAGCGCGATCGCCAAGATCTCGGCGGCGGCCGGCGCGGCCGGCGCGGCCGGCCATGACAGCACGGTCTCGGCCGCCGACCAACCGGCGCCGGCCGAGCACGCGGCGGCGGCGACGGTGCGCGCCGCGGTGCGCGACAAACGGGCGCTGACCATTGACTACTACTCGGCGTCGCACGACACCCTCACCACCCGGACCGTCGATCCCATCCGGGTGCTGCTGATCGGCGGTCACAGCTACCTGGAGGCCTGGTCGCGCGAGGCCGAAGGGGTTCGGCTGTTCCGGTTCGACCGGATCGTCGACGCCGGCGAGCTGGACGAGCCGGCCGCGCCGCCGGAACCGGCGCTGCAGGCGCCGCCGGACACGGCGCTGTTCGACGCGGATCCGTCGCTGCCGTCGGCAACGCTGCGGGTGGCAGCGTCGGCGTCGTGGATGCTGGAGTACTACCCGATACGGGAGCTGCGTGAGCTGCCCGACGGATCCTGTGAGGTGGCCATGACCTACGCCTCGGAGGAGTGGATGACTCGTCTGATGCTGGGCTTCGGCTCCGATGTGCAGGTGCTGGCGCCGGAATCGCTCGCCCGGCGGGTGCGGACGGCCGCGGAAGCCGCAGTGCAGGCCTACCGGGCCGCTGTGCAGCAGTGACGGCGCGGCCGGGCGGCTTGGCAGCTCTGCTGCGGTAACATCGGGTCAACGTCTGGAGGTAATCAAAGTGGGCAGTCTTAGTCCGTGGCATTGGGCGATCCTCGCTGTCGTGGTGATCGTGCTGTTCGGCGCCAAGAAGCTCCCCGATGCGGCGCGGTCGTTGGGCAAGTCGATGCGCATCTTCAAGTCCGAGATCCGGGAAATGCAGAGCGAGACCAAACCGCAACCGTCCGCCCTGGAAACCAACACGGCAACCCCAACGCCGGTGCAGTCGCAGCGGGTCGAGCCTCCAGCGAGCACCGAGCCGGGTCACACCGAGGCGCGGCCGGCTTAGCCCGGCACACCGTCTCGGTGCCCAAGCGTCACTGATCGAACGTGGGGAATGGTTTCCGGGCCTCAGTGCGTGCCGCCGCTGTTCTTAAGCGGCTGAACCCTCGCAACAGGCGTAGCCGCGTCAATCCTGACGCGACAATGTCACTGGTCGATCACCTGACCGAGTTGCGGACCCGGCTGCTGATCTCGCTGGCCGCCATCCTGGTCACCACGATCTTCGGGTTCATCTGGTACTCGCATTCGGTGTTCGGAATGGAAAGCCTGGGCGAGTGGCTGCGCCATCCCTATTGTTCGTTGCCGCAATCGGCGCGGGCCGACATCAGCGCCGACGGGCAGTGCCGGCTGCTGGCGACCGCGCCGTTCGACCAGTTCATGCTGCGGCTCAAGGTCGGGACGACGGCCGGCGTCGTGCTGGCCTGTCCGGTGTGGTTCTACGAGCTGTGGGCTTTCATCACGCCGGGGCTGTACACGAAGGAGCGCCGCTTCGCGGTGGCGTTCGTGATCCCGGCCGCGGTGCTGTTCGTGGCCGGTGCCGTGCTGGCGTATCTGGTGCTGTCCAAGGCGCTGGGCTTCCTGTTGACCGTCGGTAGCGACGTTCAGGTGACCGCGCTGTCGGGTGACCGGTACTTCGGCTTCCTGATCAACCTGCTGGTGGTGTTCGGGGTCAGCTTCGAATTTCCGCTGCTGATCGTGATGCTCAACATGACGGGCATGCTGACCTATGAACGGCTCAAGTCCTGGCGGCGCGGCCTGATCTTCACCATGTTCGTGTTCGCGGCGGTATTCACGCCCGGGTCGGACCCGTTCTCGATGACCGCGCTCGGCGTGGCGCTGACCGTGCTGCTCGAGTTCGCCATCCAGATCGCCCGGCTGCACGACAAGCGGAAAGCCAAGCGGGAGGCGTTGATTCCCGACGACGAAGCGTCGGCCATCGATTCGCCCGAGCCGATACCGGCACCGTCGGTCATCGGCGGATCACATGACGACGTCACCTAGCGACCGCATCAGGGCGGCGGGGTGACAGATCTGCCCGAGCTGGCCCGGTTCGCCGCGGAGCTGCCCTTCTCGCTCGACGATTTTCAGCAGCGCGCCTGTGCCGCCTTGGAACGCGGCCACGGGGTCCTGGTGTGTGCGCCCACCGGCGCCGGCAAGACGGTGGTCGGCGAGTTCGCCGTGCACCTGGCCCTGGCGGCCGGCGGCAAATGCTTCTACACCACACCACTGAAGGCCCTGAGCAACCAGAAGCACACCGACCTGACGGCTCGCTACGGCCGCGACCAGATCGGACTGCTGACCGGGGACCTCGCGGTCAACGCCAACGCGCCCGTGGTGGTGATGACCACCGAGGTGCTGCGCAACATGCTCTACGCCGATTCACCTGCGCTGCAAGGACTTTCCCACGTCGTGATGGACGAGGTGCATTTCCTCGCCGACCGGATGCGGGGCCCGGTGTGGGAGGAGGTCATCCTGCAACTGCCCGACGAGGTGCGGGTGGTCAGCCTGTCGGCGACGGTCAGCAACGCCGAAGAGTTCGGCGGCTGGATACAGACCGTGCGGGGGGACACCACGGTCGTCGTCGACGAGCACCGGCCGGTGCCGCTGTGGCAACACATCTTGGTGGGCAAGCGCCTCTTCGACCTGTTCGACTACGACGCCGACGCACAACAGCCGCGGGTCAACCCGGACTTGGTGCGCCACATCGCGCATCGCCGCGAGGCCGACCGGATGTCGGACTGGCGCAGCCCCCGCCGGCAGGCGGGACGAGGGGGTCCCGGCCGGCCGCGTTTCTATCGGCCGCCCCCGCGGCCGGAGGTGATCGCGAAACTCGACTCCGAGGGGTTGTTACCGGCGATCACGTTCGTGTTCTCCCGGGCCGGTTGCGACGCCGCCGTCCAACAGTGCTTGCGCTCACCACTGCGGCTCACCAGCGAGGACGAACGCGCCCGGATTGCCGAGGTGATCGACCACCGCTGCGGCGATCTGGCCGACGCCGACCTGGCCGTACTCGGCTACTACGAGTGGCGCGAGGGGCTGCTGCGCGGGTTGGCCGCCCACCACGCCGGCATGCTGCCGGCATTCCGGCACACCGTCGAGGAGCTGTTCGCCGCCGGCCTGGTCAAAGCGGTGTTCGCCACCGAAACGCTGGCGCTCGGCATCAACATGCCGGCCCGCACGGTGGTGCTCGAGCGGCTGGTGAAGTTCAACGGTGAGCAGCACCTGCCGCTGACGCCGGGGGAGTACACGCAGTTGACCGGCCGGGCAGGGCGGCGGGGCATCGATGTCGAGGGTCATGCCGTGGTGATCTGGCATCCCGCCGACAGCACCAGCGAGCCGGCCGAGGTGGCCGGCCTGGCGTCAACCCGCACCTTTCCGCTGCGCAGCTCGTTTGTCCCGTCGTACAACATGACGATCAACCTGGTGCACCGGATGGGCCCGGAACAGGCGCATCGGCTGCTGGAGCAGTCATTTGCCCAGTACCAGGCCGACCGGTCCGTCGTCGGACTGGTCCGCGGCATCGAGCGCGGCAACCGGATGCTCGACGAGATCGCCGCTGAACTCGGTGGCCCTAATGCGCCGATCCTCGATTACGCCCGGCTGCGCGCGCAGGTGTCGGAGATGGAGCGCTCGCAGGCCCGCGCGTCCCGGTTGCAGCGCCGCCAGGAGGCCAACGACGCGTTGGCGGCGCTGCGCAAGGGAGACATCATCACCATCACCCACGGCCGGCGCGGCGGGCTGGCGGTGGTATTGGAGTCCGCCCGCGACAGTGCCGACCCGCGGCCGCTGGTGCTGACCGAAAACCGTTGGGCCGGGCGCATTTCGTCGGCCGACTATTCGGGCGGGGTGCCGCCGGTCGGATCGATGCCACTGCCCAAACGGGTCGAATACCGCCAGCCGCGGGTGCGCCGGGATTTGGCGTCGGCGCTCCGCTCGGCCGCCGCGGGCCTGACCGCGCCCGCTGATCGGCGCGGCAAGAAACGCGCCCACCATGACCCGGACCTGGAGTCGCTGCGCGAGCAACTGCGCCGCCACCCCTGCCACCACGCTCCCGATGTCGAGGTCCAGGTTCGCCAGGCGGAACGTTATCTGCGCGTCGAACGGGACAACGCGCAGCAGCAGCGCAAGGTGGCCGCCGCCACCAACTCGTTGGCGCGCACCTTCGACCGGATCGTCGGCCTGCTCACCGAGCGGCAGTTCATCCACGGACCGCCGACCGACCCCCAGGTCACCGACGACGGCCGGTTGCTGGCACGCATCTACAGCGAAAGCGACCTGTTGGTGGCCGAGTGCCTGCGGACCGGCGCCTGGGCGGGTTTGAAGCCGCCCGAGTTGGCCGCGGTCGTCTCGGCGGTGCTCTACGAATCGCGCGGTGGTGACGGGACGGGCCCGTCGCCGGGGGCAGAGGCACCGACGCCGCGGTTGCGGCAGGCGCTGGGCCAGACCGCGAGGCTGTCGTCGGAGCTGCGCGCCGATGAGCAGACGCACCGGATCGGCCAGGGTCGGGAACCCGACGACGGCTTCGTCAACGTCATTTATCGTTGGGCGCGCACGGGTGATCTGGCGGCGGCATTGGCTGCCGCCGACGCCACCGGCGCCGGTTCCCCTTTGTTGGCAGGTGATTTCGTGCGCTGGTGCCGGCAGGTGCTCGATCTGCTGGACCAGGTGCGCAACGCCGCCCCGGACCCCGAAGTGCGTGCGGTGGCCAAGCGCGCCATCAACGACATCAGGCGCGGCGTCGTCGCGGTTGACGCCGGGTAGGCTGGCCCGCAGCTACGGTTATGTCCGGAATGTGACCGCAGGAATACAGGAGATGCGATGAGCGGACCGCAGGGATCAGACCCGAGGCAGTCGTGGCAGCCGCCCGGGCAGGGCGATCGTTCCTCGGACCCGACCATGGCGGGTTCACCGTGGCAGCAGCAGCCAACTCAGGATGCGACGTGGCAGGCTCCGGCTTACACACCCGCGGAGTATCCGCAGTACCAACAGCCGGTGGACCCGGCGTATCCGCAACAGTATCCGCAGTCCATCCCCGGCTACGGGCAGCCCGATTTCGGTTCGCAGGCCACCCAATTCGGTCCTACTCCGCAATACGCGCAGCCAGGGCAGTACGGGGCGCCGGCCCAGTACGGGCAGCCGGGCCAATACCCACCGCCGGGACAGCCGGGCCAGCCGGGCCAATACGGCCAGCCCGGCCAATACGGCCAGCCGGGCCAATATCCCGGGCAATACGCTCCCTACGACCAGTCGGGTAAGGGCTCCAAGCGTTCGATGGCGGTCATCGGCGGTGTCGTCGGCGTGATCGCGGTGCTCATCATCGGCGTGGTCTTGGTGCTCGGTTTCTGGGAGCCCGGGTTTTTCGTCACCACCAAGCTGGACGTGAACAAGGCGAACGCCGGCGTCCAGCAGATCCTGACCGACGAGACCAACGGCTACGGCGCCAAGAACGTCAAGGACGTCAAGTGCAACAACGGGGCCAACCCGACCGTCAAGAAGGGCGCCACCTTCGAGTGCACCGTCAGCATCGACGGCGCGTCCAAGCGGGTGACGGTGACCTTCCAGGACAGCAAGGGCACCTACGAGGTCGGCCGTCCGCAGTAGCCGTCACCAGGCTGTCATGGGGGCAGTTCGTCCAGCGCCTTCTGCAGTCGGGCAATCGAGGACCCGACCCCGTATCGAGTGGCCAGTTCGGCAGTGCGCGCCGGGTCGGCGGCGGCCAGCGGTAGCGCGTCTGTGGCCGTCGAAAGCTTGACCGGTGCGTCGGTGGCCACCCGCACCACGGAACCCGCGGCCTCGATATAGGCCGATGCGCCAACCAGTTTCGCTCGCAGTCCCTTGGCCATCCCCGACCTGGGGTCGTCAGCGGCCGCCAGGATCTGATCCAGCGAGCCGTGCTGAGCCAGCAGGGCCGACGCCGTCTTCTCGCCGACGCCGGGCACTCCGGGCAATCCGTCGGAGGGATCGCCGCGCAGCAGCGCCAGTTCGGCGTAGGCCGAGCCGGCCCGATCCGTCGGCAAGCCGTAGCGTTCGGCCACCTCGGCGGGCCCGAACAAGGTGGCTTTCGACAGCCCGCGACCGAGGTAGAGCACCTGAATGGGGACCGGGTCGTCGGCCACCACCTGCAGCAGGTCGCGGTCACCACTGACGACAACCACCGGATTGCGGCGTTCCTGGGCTGCCAGGGTGCCGATCACATCGTCGGCCTCGAAACCGGCTGCGCCGGCGGTCGGGATCCCGAACGCGTCGAGCAGCTCCATGATCATGTCGACCTGCGGGGTCAGCTCGTCGGGCACTTCCTCGATGTCGGGCTGGCCTGCGGGCTCTGCTGTGGCTACCCGGTGCGCCTTGTACGAGGGGATGAGGTCGACCCGGAACTGTGGCCGCCAATCCAGGTCCAGACATACGACCAGCCGACCGGGCCGCTGCTGGGTGATCACCAGCGCCATCGAGTCGATGAACCCGCGCACGGCGTTGACCGGGCGACCGTCGGGCGCGGTGATCGATGACGGCACGCCGAAAAAGGAGCGAAACCACATGCTGGCGCCGTCCAGCAGCAGCAGGGGAGCGGGCATGCGGGTTATCCTGCCAGGCGTGAATGTCCGGCGATTCGACACCGCGGTGTATGCGCGACGGCTGGCTGCGGCGGCGGCCGCGGCCGCCGCTTCCGGCCTGGCCGGCCTGGTGATCACGCCAGGTTATGACCTGCGCTACCTGATTGGCTCGCGTGCGGAGACCTTCGAGCGACTCACCGCACTGGTGCTGCCGGCGTCCGGTGAGCCGACCATCGTGGTGCCGCAGCTGGAGCTGGCCAGCCTCCAGGAATCCGCCGCCGCATTGGGGCTGGTTGTGCGGGATTGGGTCGATGGCGACGACCCCTATCGATTGGTGAGTGCCGCGTTGGGCGGTGACTCGGCGGCTACTGCCGTCACCGATTCCATGCCGGCGCTGCACCTGTTGCCGCTGGCCGCTGCGTTGGGGGTGCTGCCGGTATTGGCCACCGATGTGCTGCGCGAGCTTCGAATGGTAAAGGAGGAAGCCGAGATTGAGGCGTTGCGCCGGGCCGGCGCGGCCATCGATCGGGTGCACGCCCGAGTTCCGGAGTTCTTGGTGCCGGGCCGAACCGAGGCGGAGGTCGCCGCTGACATCGCCGAAGCGATTCTCGCAGAAGGGCATTCGGAGGTGGCGTTCGTCATCGTCGGATCCGGCCCGCATGGCGCCGACCCGCATCACCGGTTTTCGGATCGCACACTGCAGGTCGGTGACATTGTCGTCGTCGACATCGGCGGCACGGTCGAGCCCGGATACCACTCGGACTGCACCCGCACCTACAGCATCGGTGAACCTGATTCGGTTGTGGCGCAGCAGTATTCGATACTGCAGCGGGCGCAGCGGATGGCCGTTGAGGCGGTCCGTCCAGGTGTGACGGCTGCTCAGGTTGACGCGGCGGCCCGCGAGGTGCTGGCCGAGGCGGGGCTGGGCGAGCATTTCGTGCACCGCACTGGACACGGCATCGGGCTGTGCGTGCACGAAGAGCCCTACATCGTCGCCGGCAACGACCTGCCGCTGGCGGCCGGCATGGCGTTCTCCGTCGAGCCGGGCATCTACTTCCCGGGCCGGTGGGGGGCTCGCATCGAAGACATCGCGGTGGTCACCGAGGACGGCGCGGTGTCGGTCAACAACCGGCCGCACGAACTGGCGGTGGTGCCGGCCCAGTAGGTTGGCGTGGTGTCGCTCCTGGACCTCACGCTGCTGCCGATTCGTGTCGCGCGTCGTATTGCCGACGTGGTGCTGCACCCCTCCCCGGCGCCGCTTGCCGAGCTCATCGTGGTCGACGGGATGCCGGAGGGGGTGCCGCCGGCCGCGCGGCGGCCCGAACCGAAGCTTCCGGTGCCCGCGGGATGGCCGTTCGGCGAGGAGTTTCCGCGTACCTGCGGGGCGGCTCGCCTGGCCGGCGGGGCATTGTTCTGGACCGATTTCCTCTACGACGACCACGGCGCGACGGGTCTGCCGGTGGGAGCTCTCAAGATCCAGGCGCCGCCGCGAGGCACCTACGTCTATCCCGACGGGCCCGCGGCCGGCAACGGCGCCGACATCTTTCGCGTCGCGATCGGCCTCACCGACACCCACACCTGTTGGCGGGTGGACTGGAACACGCTGGTCGACGCCACCGTGCCGATTGCGCTGTTTACCTTCGACACCGACCGCGGTCGCGCTGCGTCGGCGGAGTGGCCGGCCGGGGCCGGGGTGCGTTCGGCCGGCATAGACCTGGCCCTGCTGGTCTCGGGCCGCGGTGCCCGGCTGATCGACCTGACCACGCAGGTCGCGAACCCGGTCGAGCACAGCGTCGACCTGCCGGCGCGCTCGTTTCTGGCGTGGGTGCCGCGGTCCCTGTTGGAACCAACGGGTACCTGGACGGTCCGGTTGGCCGCCGGGTTGGCCAACCCAGCGGGGGACGGGTTCGCCGATGTGCCGGCCGAGAGGGGCGCGCTGCCGGGGCAGCCCAACGTCTACAACGTCGCTTTCCGCACCCACACTCAGGAGGGGCCGCACCTGAACTTCTGGTCCGACGCGGCCCAGGCCGCCGCGCTGACCAGCGGCGATGTCTCCGAATTCGCGGTGGCGGTTCAATGGGACCGGCTTGCGGCCCGCGAACACACCGCCGAACCGGTGATCACCGGACCGTCGACGCGGTGGTATGTGTCCTCGGTGGAGCTGGGCCAGGGTGTCGCCCCGGGGACCGTGTTGGACACCGACCCACAGTTTCTGGGCCGGGTCCAGCCCTATTCGGTGTGCCTGCCGTCGACCTATGCACCCGGTGAGGCGCTGCCGCTGACGCTGTTGTTGCACTCGCTGGCGCTGGGGCAAACCCAGTTCGCCGCGATCGACCCCCGCTTGTTGCACGAAGTGTGTGAGACGCGCGGCTCGGTGGTGGTGACGCCGCTGGGTCGAGGTC
The DNA here is from genome assembly GCF_900566055.1 of Mycobacterium innocens. Classification (GTDB taxonomy): domain Bacteria; phylum Actinomycetota; class Actinomycetes; order Mycobacteriales; family Mycobacteriaceae; genus Mycobacterium; species Mycobacterium innocens. The sequence continues at coordinate 760 of NZ_UPHQ01000149.1, read as the reverse complement.
CGTCGACCTGGTACTTCGATGCCGGCGAACTCGACGTGTGGGAAGTATGGGCGCGGGTGGCCGAGCAGCTGGGCACCGACCCCAACCGCACGGTCGTCTCCGGCTACTCGATGGGCGGTTATGCGGCATACAAGTTCGGGCTGACCTATCCGGAAGTGTTCGCGCAGGCCGTCGTGCTGGCCGGGCCGCCGACGTGCGGGGTGCGGCTGGTGCCCAACATCGACATTCCGGCCGATTTTGATCTGGATACTCCCTGCGCCCGCGAAGGCGACACCTGGGAGTTGTTGGGCAACGCCCGGTGGCTGCCGTTTGTCATCGCCCACGGATTGATCGACCAACTGGTGCCGTTCACCTCGGTTGCTCAGCAGGTGCTGGAGCTGGACCGGCTGGGCTATCGCTACCGGTTCACCGTCTATCCGCTGGAGGATCACGTCGCCTGGGTGCTCAAGGACGAGTTCGACGACCCGATCGCCCACATGGGAACCGGTCTGCGCCAAGCGGATCCCGGGCATATCACGTTCGCGTGGTACCCGCAGTTGGTGCGTGCGGACCTCGGCATCGGGCCGCATCAGGTGTGGTGGTTGTCGGAGCTGACCGCCGATCCCGCGGTGACAGGTAGGCGCGGCGCCACCGCGGAAGTCGATGCCCGCTCTTATGCCCGGCCCGATCCGATGCGCAGCATCCGGCGGCGCCGCGGCTTCGTCCCGCACTTCGACCCGACACCCGGGTTATATACCGAATTGGAGTGGCGGGTCCGGTT